>NZ_CP022222.1:1875485-2176480 GCF_009930815.1 Bradyrhizobium sp. CCBAU 051011
TGACGGTAAACGGCAAGGCCGTCTCGGCCGAGGTCGAGGACCGGACCCTTCTCGTCCATCTCCTGCGCGACCATCTGAACCTGACCGGCACCCATGTCGGCTGCGACACCAGCCAGTGCGGCGCCTGCGTCGTCCATATCGATGGCCGGGCGGTCAAATCCTGCACCGTACTGGCCGGACAGGCCGCCGGCTCCAGCGTCACCACCATCGAGGGCATCGCCAAGGGCGACGAACTGCACCCGATGCAGGCGGCGTTCCGTGACAATCACGGCCTGCAGTGCGGTTACTGCACCCCGGGCATGATCATGTCGGCGATCGATATTGTGCACCGCCATAGCGGCCAACTCGATGAAGAGACCGTCCGGCAGGAGCTGGAAGGCAACATCTGCCGCTGCACCGGCTACCACAACATCGTCAAGGCGGTGCTCGATGCGGCCGGACGCATGAAGGTCGCGCAGGCCGCGGAATAGAAGCCGCGGACGGCAAACTTCGAATTCAATACCGCGTTTCGAAAAGGAACAGCGGAAACAATATTCCGGTCGGGAGGACAGGACATGGGCGTTGAAGGCATTGGCGCAAGCGTCGTGCGCAAGGAAGACCGCCGTTTCATTACCGGCAAAGGACGCTACGTCGACGACATCAAGCTGGTGGGCATGACCCACGCACACTTCATCCGCAGCCCGCACGCGCATGCGAAGATCAAAAGCATCGACACGTCAGAGGCGATGAAGATGCCGGGCGTGGTCGGCGTGCTGACCGGCCAGCAACTCGTCGACGACAAGATCGGCAATCTGATCTGCGGCTGGGCCATCACCTCCAAGGACGGCACCGGCATGAAGATGGGCGCATGGCCGGCGATGGCGCCGGAGACCGTGCGCTTCGTCGGCCAGGCCGTCGCGGTCGTGATCGCGGAAACCAAGAACCTGGCGAGGGACGCGGCCGAGGCTGTCGTCGTTACTTACGAGGAATTGCCTGCCGTTCACGACATCCGCGCCGCGATCGCGCCAGGCGCGCCGCAATTGCACCCGGAAGCGCCGGGCAACGTGATCTACGACTGGACCATCGGCGACGAAGGCGCGACCGATGCCGCCTTCAAGTCGGCGGCCAATGTCATCTCGCTCGACATCACCAACAACCGCCTGGTGCCGAATGCGATGGAGCCGCGCGCGGCGATTGCGGAATATAACGAGCCGGAAGAGCATTTTACGCTCTACACGACCTCGCAGAATCCGCATGTCGCCCGCCTCGTGCTGTCGGCGTTCTACAACATCGCGCAGGAGCACAAGCTGCGCGTGGTGGCTCCCGACGTCGGCGGCGGCTTCGGCTCAAAAATCTTCATCTATCCCGAAGAGATGGTGGCGCTGTGGGCCTCCAAGAAGGTCGGGCGGCCGGTGAAATGGACCGGCGACCGTACCGAGGCCTTCCTGACCGATGCCCACGGCCGCGACCACCTCACAAAGGCGGAGATGGCGCTCGACAAGGACAACAAGATCACCGGTTTGCGCGTAAAGACCTACGCCAATCTCGGCGGCTACATGTCGCTGTTCTCTTCGTCGGTGCCGACCTATCTCTATGCGACGCTGCTGTCGGGGCAGTACAACATCCCCAACATCTTCGCCGAGGTAATCAGCGTCTACACCAACACCGTGCCGGTCGATGCCTACCGCGGCGCGGGCCGTCCCGAAGCGAGTTTCGTGGTGGAGCGATTGGTGGAGACGGCGGCGCGGCAGTTGAAGGTCGATCCGGCCGAGTTGCGGAAGAAGAATTTCATCACGCAATTCCCGCACCAGACGCCCGTCATCATGGCCTATGACATCGGCGACTTCCATGCCTCGCTCGATGCGGCGATGAAGGCGATCGACTATGCCGGGTTCCCAGTCCGCAAGGCAACGGCCAAGTCCGAAGGCAAGCTGCGCGGCATCGGCATCTCCTGCTACATCGAGGCCTGCGGCATCGCGCCCTCAAAGGCGGTCGGCAGCCTCGGCGCCGGCGTCGGTCTATGGGAATCCGCCGAAGTCCGCGTCAATCCGGTCGGCACCATCGAGATCCTGACGGGATCGCACAGCCACGGCCAGGGCCATGAGACGACGTTCTGCCAGTTGGTGGCCGAACGTCTCGGCATCCCGATCAGCCAGGTCTCGATCGTCCATGGCGACACTGACAAGGTTCAGTTCGGCATGGGCACCTATGGCTCGCGCTCGGCGGCCGTGGGTCTCACCGCGATCCTGAAGGCGATGGAGAAGGTCGAGGCCAAGGCCAAGAAGATCGCGGCCCATCAGCTCGAGGCATCCGAGAACGACATCGTGATCGAGAACGGCGAGTTCAAGGTCACCGGCACCGATAAGTCGCTTGCGCTGCCGATGGTCGCGCTCGCCGCCTACACCGCGCACAATCTGCCTGATGGGATGGAGCCCGGCCTGAAGGAAGGCGCGTTCTACGACCCGACCAACTTCACCTTCCCGGCCGGCGCCTATATCTGCGAAATGGAAGTCGACGCCGCCACCGGCAAGACGTCCTTCGTCAACTTCGTGGCGGCGGACGATTTCGGCCGGCTGATCAATCCGATGATCGTCGAAGGCCAGGTCCATGGCGGTCTCGCCCAGGGCATCGGCCAGGCGCTGCTTGAAAACGCGGCCTACGATACATCGGGCCAGCTTCTGA
Organism: Bradyrhizobium sp. CCBAU 051011; assembly: GCF_009930815.1. Classification (NCBI taxonomy): domain Bacteria; kingdom Pseudomonadati; phylum Pseudomonadota; class Alphaproteobacteria; order Hyphomicrobiales; family Nitrobacteraceae; genus Bradyrhizobium; species Bradyrhizobium sp. CCBAU 051011. The sequence goes on from NZ_CP022222.1 coordinate 1,878,147, forward strand.
CGGCCTCGTTCATGGACTACGCGATGCCGCGGGCGGACGATCTGCCATCGTTCAAGCTATCGCACACCACGACGCTGTGTCCGGGCAATCCACTCGGCGTCAAGGGCTGCGGCGAGGCCGGTGCGATCGGTGCATCGGCTGCCGTCATCAACGCCATCACGGATGCCATCGGCAATAACAAGCTGGAAATGCCCGCGACGCCCGATCGCGTCTGGCATGCGATTCACGGTTGAGAGGGAGGAAGCACCATGTACCAGACCACCTATCACCGCCCCTCCTCGATCGACGAAGCGGCGGCCGCGTTCGCCAAGGGCTCGGACTCCAAATACCTGGCCGGCGGCCACACGCTGATCCCCGTGATGAAACAGCGGCTGGCTTCGCCATCCGACGTGATCGATCTCGGCAAGATCAAGGAGCTGGTCGGCATCGAGGCATCGGGCGATGCGCTGACCATCAAGGCGGCCACGACCTATTACGACATCATGCAAAACGCCGATGTTAAAAAGTCGATCCCGGCTATCGCCTACCTCACCTCGGTGCTCGGCGACCCCGCCGTGCGCCATCGCGGCACCATCGGCGGCTCGATCGCCAACAACGATCCGGCGGCGGATTTTCCCGCCGCCCTGGTCTCGCTCGACGCCACCGTGAAGACCAACAAGCGGTCGATTTCGGCCGATGACTTCTTCAAGGGCCTGTTCACGACGGCCCTTGAGGACGGCGAGATCATCACCGCGGTGTCGTTCCCGATCCCCGCCAAGGCCGGCTACGCCAAGATGCGGCATCCGGCCTCGCGCTTCGCGCTGACCGGCGTGTTCGTCACCAAGACCAAGGCCGGTGACGTCCGCGTCGCGGCGACCGGCGCATCGCAGGACGGCGTCATGCGGGTGCCGGCGATCGAGTCGGCGCTGAAGGCCAACTGGTCGGCGGGCGCGATCGACGGCGTCACGATTTCCGCCGACGGCATGATCAGCGATATTCACGGCACGTCGGATTATCGCGCCAACCTGGTGAAAGTGATGGCACAACGCGCCGTGGACGCCGCGGGCTGATAGCGCCTAGACACAACTTCCACTCGAGGCGGCGTGCAGCGATGCGCGCCGCTTTCGCATTTTTGGTCCGATTCTCGGCAAAAGAAGCTTGCCACGCTATCGCTTCGGCGGGACAATTTAGCTAATCAACTAATTAAGACGCGTCCGCCTTGGGAGAGAAAACAAGTGCTCGACAAACCAGCCACCCAATCCGCTACCCGCACCTCCGGCCCGCTTGCCGGCTTCCGCATCGTCGAATTCGCCGGCATCGGCCCGGGTCCGTTCGCCTGCATGATGCTGGCCGACATGGGCGCGGAGGTCGTGACGCTTGATCGCGTCGGCGCGAAGAAGAATTTGAAATCGGTGGCGGGGCGCGGCCGCAAGGTCGTCGAGCTCGATTTGAAGGACAAGGCCGCGGTCGCACAGGTGCTCGACTTGCTCGCCAACGCCGACGCACTGATCGAAGGTTTTCGTCCGGGCGTGATGGAGCGGCTGGGCCTCGGCCCCGATGTGGTGATGGCGCGCAATCCGCGCCTGGTGTTCGGTCGCATGACCGGCTGGGGCCAGGAAGGTCCGCTGGCGCACGCCGCCGGCCATGACATCAACTACATCTCGGTGACTGGCGCGCTCGCGGCGATCGGCACCAAGGAAAAACCGGTGCCGCCGCTCAATCTGGTCGGCGACTTCGGCGGCGGCGCGCTCTATCTCGTGGTCGGCGTGCTGGCGGCGCTGCTCGAAGCGTCGAAATCCGGCAAGGGCCAGGTGGTGGATGCCGCCATGTGCGACGGCGCGGCATCATTGATGTCGATGTTCTTCGACATGACCGCGGTCGGCCGCTGGGTCGAAGGCCGCGAACAGAATTTTCTCGACGGCGGCGCGCATTTCTACGGCATCTACGAATGCTCCTGCGGCAATTTCATTTCGATCGGCTCGATCGAACCGCAGTTCTACGCGCTGCTGCGCCAGCACGCCGGCCTCACCGACGCCGATTTCGACGCGCAGATGGACCGCAAGGCATGGCCCGGCCTGAAGGACAAGCTGACGAACGTATTCAAGAGCAAGAGCCGCGAGGACTGGTGCAAGATCATGGAAGGCACCGACATCTGCTTCGCGCCGATCCTGACCATGGCCGAAGCGCCGAAGCACCCGCACAACGCCGCGCGCAACATTTTCGTCGAGCGCCACGGCGTGACGCAACCGGCACCCGCGCCGCGGTTTTCGCGGACGCCCTCGGCGATCAGGGATGCGGAGAAGGCGGATATCGGGGAATTGACGAGCGCGTGGAAGCAGTAGCGTAACCTCCTCGTCATTGCGAGGAGCGAAGCGACGAAGCAATCCATCCTTGCGCTTGCGGCGCGATGGATTGCTTCGCTTCGCTCGCAATGACGGATCAGGCCGCGTTCCCCACCTTCAGCACACCACGGCGAATCTGATCCTCCTCGATCGATTCGAACAGCGCCTTGAAATTGCCCTCGCCGAACCCGTCGTCGCCCTTGCGCTGGATGAATTCGAAGAAGATCGGCCCGATCGCATTCGCCGAAAAGATCTGCAGCAGCACCTTGGTGTGGCCGCCGTCGACGACGCCCTCGCCGTCAATCAGAATGCCGTCGCGCTGCAAGCGGACGACGTCCTCGCCATGCTGCGGCAGCCGCGCGTCGATCTTCTCAAAGTAAGTATCGGGCGGCGACGGCATGAACGGCAATCCCGCCTCGCGCAGCGTCTCTACGGTGCGGTAGATATCCCGCGCGCCGCAGGCGATGTGCTGGATGCCCTCGCCGCGGTAGATGTTGAGATACTCCTCGATCTGCCCGGAATCGCCGGCGTCCTCGTTGATCGGAATCCGGATCTTGCCGTCGGGACTCGTGAGCGCGCGCGAGAACAGGCCGGAGGCGCGACCCTCGATGTCGAAGAAGCGGATCTGTCGGAAGTTGAAAAGCTTTTCGTAGAAGCCGGTCCACACATCCATGCGGCCGCGATGGACGTTGTGGGTGAGGTGATCGATGTAATAGAGCCCGGCGCCTGATGGACGCGGGTTCTTTTCGCCAAGCCATTCAAACTCGATGTCATAAGCCGAGCCCTTGGCGCCGTAACGATCCACGAAATAGAGCAGACTGCCGCCGATGCCCTTGATCGCGGGAACATCGAGCGTCTTCTGCGGCGCGGGGATATCGGCCGCCTCCGCGCCGAGCGAGAGCGCCCGCTCATAGGCCTGCTTCGCATCGACGACGCGAAACGCCATCGACGGCGCGCAAGGCCCGTGCGCGGCGACGAAGCCATGGCCATGGGTGCCGGGCTCCTCGTTGACGAGGTAATTGATGTCGCCCTGGCGATAAACCGTGATCTTCTTGGACCTGTGGCGCGCGACCGGCGCGTAGCCCATCAGGCGGAATAGCGCGTGCAGTTCTTCGGGTTGCGGGTGCGCATATTCGACGAACTCGAAACCGTCGGTGCCCATCGGGTTGTCGGCGCTGATGGTGGCGGCCGGCGCGTCGTGCGGAAACGGACCCATGGCGAAATCTCCCGAAAATTGATCTGGCTCAATATCGGTCGAAACGGACGCAAAGTGCATGCAAAGGAGGGCGCATTCGGCTATCATGGCGCACAATCCGTGCATCAAGCCGGTAATTTACGCATGATCTCCGTAGACGCCTTCGACCTCAAAATGCTGGCCGCGCTGCAGGACGACGGCCGGCTGACCAACCAGCAACTGGCCGACCTCGTCGGCCTCTCCGCCTCGCAATGCTCGCGGCGGCGCATGCGGCTGGAGGAAGAAAAGGTCATCGCAGGCTATCACGCCGACCTCGCCGGCGAGGCGCTCGGCTTCAACCTGATCGCCTTCGTCCACATCACCCTGGCGACGCATTCGCCCGACAACGCCAAGAAATTCCGCGAACTGGTCAACCGCGTCGATGATATCCAGGAGGCCTACTCGCTCACCGGCGATGCCGACTACGTGCTGAAGGTCGTGCTGCGCGACCTCAAGGACCTCTCCGGCCTCGTCAACGATGTGCTGATGCCGCACCAGAGCGTCGCGCATGTGCGCTCGTCGATCGTGCTCGACCGGCTGAAGGAGAGTTCGAGGCTGCCGTTACGCGGCTAGATCCGGACCGCATGGCCAAATTCGAGGGAAATTCGTCATTCGCGTTTTCCGTCCGATTTGCGATGATGCGACAGCAAATCACTCACGAGACGACCATGGCGCTGCAACTTCGGCCGAACTGCGAATATTGCGACAAGGACCTGCCGCCGAACGCGACGGATGCGTGGATCTGTTCCTATGAATGCACGTTCTGCTCGGACTGCGTGGACAACAAGCTGCACAATGTCTGCCCGAACTGCGGCGGCGGTTTTGAGCGGCGGCCGATCCGCCCCTCCACCGAACGGCGGCCGGGTGTGTGCGTGACGAAGCAGTTGCCGTCGGACAAGCGGGTACATTTGAAGTACAGCGTGGAGGATGTTGCCGCGCATTCGGCGCGACTACGGGATATTCCGCCGCAGGAACGCTGAACCATCCACGTCATTGCGAGGAGAGCCAGCGACGAAGCAATCCATGCCAACGCTTGCAGCGCGATGGATTGCTTCGCTTCGCTCGCAATAACGGAGAGAGCGTCACTCCGCCGCCAGAATCGTCCCCTCGACCTCGCCGAAGCCGACGCGATAGCCGTCGCCCTGGCACCAGCCGCGCATGACGAGTGAATCGCCGTCTTCCAGGAACGAGCGCGTGACGCCGGACGCCAGCTCGACCGGCTCGGTGCCGTTCCAGCTTATCTCAAGCAAGCTGCCGCGCTGATCTTTCTCGGGGCCCGAGATGGTGCCGGACCCCAGGAGATCGCCGACATTCATGGCGCAGCCGCAGGCCGCGTGGTGCACAAGCTGCTGCACCGAAGACCAGTACATGTACTTGAAATTGGTGCGGCTGATGTTTTTTGGCGCCTTCATCGGCGTGGCGCGCAGGTCCACCTCAAGCGCCATGTCGTAATTGTTCGGCTGCGCCTGCTGCAAATAGGGCAGCGGCTTCGGATCCTGCGCCGGACCATGAAGCCGGAACGGCTCCAGCGCCTCGCGCGTCACCACCCATGGGCTGATCGAGGTCGCGAACACTTTTGCCTGGAACGGCCCGAGCGGGACGTATTCCCATTGCTGGATGTCGCGCGCGCTCCAGTCGTTGAGGATGACGAAGCCGAAGATCATGTCCTCGGCCTGCTTCTCGGTCAGCATCTCGCCCATCGCCGAGGCCTGGCCGACGACTACGCCCATTTCGAGTTCGAAATCGAGCCGCTTGCACGGCCCGAAGCTGGGCAGGTCGGCGCTCGGCGGTTTCAATTGCCCGCGCGGACGGCGCACCGGCGTGCCGCTGACGACCACCGTCGAGGCGCGGCCGTTATAGCCGATCGGCATGTGCAGCCAGTTCGGCTGCAGCGCATTGTCCTTGCCGCGGAACATGACGCCGACATTGGTGGCGTGCTCCTTGGACGAATAGAAATCGGTGTAGCCGGAGACGGCGAACGGCAGATGCAGCGTGACATCCGCCATCGGCACCAGCGCGCGCTTGCGCAAGCTTTCATTGTCGCGCAGCTCGGGATGGTCATGCCGCAGAAGCTCGCTGATACGCGCGCGGGTGCTCGACCAGACTTTTGGGCCCAGCGCCATGAACGGATTGAGCTGGGATGCAGCAAATACGGCGGGTTCGACGAGGTCGAAGCGGCAATCCTGCGCGAGCTGCCAGAGATCGAGTACGTAGTCGCCGATCGCAACGCCAACGCGCGGAGCGAGCCCGTCCTTGGCGGAGAATACGCCGTAGGGGAGATTCTGGATCGGAAAGTGGGACTCGGCCGCGACGTCGATGAAAGAGCGGAGTTTTGGGTCGTTGGGATGGGGCACTTGATTCTCCATTCGGGACGCCGTCATGCCCGGGCCTGACCCGGGCATCCATCCAAGAGTGAGGGATCGCCGGGTCAAGCCCGGCGATGACGAATTGCGCGCGTTACGGCTTGTTCGGATCGAACCGCTTCTCAAGGCCCTTCCAGCAATCGGCGTAGTCATCCTGCAGCGTCGACGCCGTCGCGGCATGCTGCGTAACCCGCTGCGGAAAGCGCGTTTCGAACATGAAGGCCATGGTGCCGGTCAGTTTCACCGGCTTCAGTTCGCCATTGCTGGCGTGATCGAAGGCCTCGCGGTCGGGGCCGTGCGGCAGCATACAGTTGTGCAGGCTGATGCCGCCGGGGACAAAGCCTTGCGGCTTGGCGTCGTAGACGCCGTAGATCAGGCCCATGAACTCACTCATGATGTTCATGTGATACCAGGGCGGACGGAACGTGTTTTCGGCGACCGCCCAGCGTTCCGGGAAGATGACGAAGTCGATATTCGCAGTGCCCGCGGTCTCCGACGGCGAGGTCAGCACCGTGAAGATCGAGGGATCGGGATGGTCGAAGCCGATGGCGCCGACCGGCGAGAAGGTGCGCAGGTCGTATTTGTAGGGCGCGTAATTGCCGTGCCATGCGACGACATCGATCGGCGAATGCGGCAGCGTGGTCTTGAACAGCGAGCCGCCCCATTTCACGTAGAGCTCGGTCGGCGTGTCCTTGTCCTCGTACGACGCCACTGGCGTCAGGAAGTCGCGCGAATTGGCGAGGCAATTGGCGCCGATCGGCCCACGTTCCGGCAGCGTGAAGGCGCCACCGTAATTTTCGCAGAGATAGCCGCGCGCAGGTCCGTTGGGAATCTCGACCCGGAATTTCACGCCACGCGGGATCACCGCGATCTCGCCCGGCTCGATGTCGATACGGCCGAACTCGGTGACGAGACGCAGATTGCCCTGCTGAGCCACGAACATCATCTCGCCGTCGGCATTGTAGAAATGCTGATCCACCATCGATTTGGTGATGAGGTAGACATGCGCGGCCATGCCGGCCTGCGTATTGGCATCGCCGGCGGTCGTCATGGTCTGCACGCCCTGCAGGAAGGTCGTGTCCTCCTTCGGGATCGGCGCCGGATCCCAGCGCAGTTGCGCGATCGGCAGGTCGTATTCGTGGCACGGCGCGGTGCGCCACAGCCCGGCATCCGCTTTCTCAAAGCGGCCGGAGTGTTTCACCGAAGGGCGGATGCGATAGAGCCACGACCGCTCATTGGTGCCGCGCGGCGCGGTGAAGGGCGAGCCGGACAACTGCTCGGCATAGAGTCCGTAGGCACAGCGCTGCGGCGAGTTGCGGCCCATCGGAAGCGCACCGGGCAGCGCCTCGGTCTCAAAGCTATTGCCGAAGCCGGACATGTATCCGGGCGTCACTTGCGCCGTACCTCGGACGATCTGATCAGGCGAGGTGTTGATATTCATGGTCATCCTCCTCCTTGCAGGGCGGCCCACATTTCCTGGTCGCGCTTGTCGGTCCAGATCACGGGATCGTCGATTCCGGACGCTTCGTCGAACGCGCGCGAGACGTTGAACGGCAGGCAGTGCTCGTAGATGGCGAAGCTGGAGAATTTCGGGTCCATCACCTCGCGCGTCGCCGCAAAGGTCTCTTTCAGCGTGCGGCCCTTGGCGACCGAGCTTTCCGCCGCGCCATAGAGCGAGGTGACGAAATCGCGCGTCATCGCGATCGCGTCGCGTCCGGTGGATAGCCCTTTCAGCGCATCGCCGCGGCCCGGCGCGATGGCCTTGGGATTGAAGGCGCGGATTTCATTCAGCGTGGCCGGCCATTCGCGCAAATGCGCGTCGCCGCAATAGCAGGCCGAGTGATATTCGATGAGGTCACCGGAGAACATCACTTCGGCATCCGGCACCCAGGCCACGATGTCGCCCGACGTATGCCCGGCGCCGAGCTGCATCAGCCGCACCTCGCGCTTGCCGAGATAGATCGACATCTCGCCTTCGAAGGTCAGCGTCGGCCAGGTCAGGCCGGGAATGCTCTCGGCATCCTGGAACAGGCGGGGAAAGCGGCCATATTCGGAATCCCAATCCTGCTGACCGCGCTCCTCGATCAGCCGATAGGTTTCGGCCGAGGCCACGATGCCCTGCGCCTTGTAGGCAGAAGCGCCGAGCACGCGCACCGCATGATAATGCGACAGCACGACATATTTGATCGGCTTGTCGGTGACGGTGCGAACGCGCTCGATCACCTTGTTGGCCATCGCCGGCGTCGACTGCGCGTCGAACACCAGGCAGCCATCATCGCCGACGATAATCGCGGAGTTCGGATCGCCCTCGGCGGTGAAGGCGTAGAGATCGGTGCCGATTTCGGAGAAGGTGATCTGCTTCTCCGCCAGATCGGTGGTGGACGCGAAACCTTTAGCCATCAATTCGATTCCTGACTTCGTTCGGGACGTGAACTATTGCTGCGATTGCTGTTGTTGTTGCTGTTGCTGCTGGCTCGCACCGAGCATGCGCTGGGCGGCGAGCGCGATGGCCTCCTTCAGCACATCGAGGTCGCCAATGTGATTGGCGAGAATGAGAACCAGCGCCGCATCGAGATCGGCGCTTTGTTCGTCGTTGAGCCCATGATGCGCCTCGACGATGGCGCGGAACGCGTCGTCGGGCTTCGCAAAGTTCGAACTGGTCGATAGCGCCATGACGAAACCTCAGTTGTGGCCTGCGGCACGCGCCAGCGCGGCATCGAGCGCCGCCCGCGTCGGGTGGCGGAAGCGCGCCGCCACGTAGCCGTCGGGGCGCAGCAGATAGGCGGTGCCGGGCTCGGCATCGTAACGCCTGGCGGCAAGGCCTGCAGAATCGGCCAGCCCCCCTTTGCCGCCAATCCGGATCGTGCCCAATCCGTCGGGCCGTTCCGGCGGAACGCCATTGCTAAACTCCAGCAGCGTGAATCCCGTTCCGGCGCCGATGAAGGCATCGGTAAGATAGGTCGGTTCGCCGCCCTGCCCCGCGACCGGCGCGTCCGGCATCGAGGCACCGGGACGCGGGCCGCCGCGCCAGCAATCGCCATCAGCGGTCGACAGTGGCGTCTCGTAAATCGAGGGCGTCGAGAGCCGTCCGCCATTCACCATGCGCTTGCCGAACTCGGTTTCCTTGGCGAGCGACAGCACCGCCTTGCGCAGCCGCGCCTCCTGGTGGGAGTTGGGCGCCATGAAATCGGTCGAGCGGGTGGATTCGCGGATGTTCTCATCGGCCGCGGCGCTTCGCTCGATGTGGTAGCTGTCAAGCAGCGCCTCGGGCGAGGTTCCCCGCAGCACCCGATCGAGCTTCCACGCCAGATTTTCGGCATCCTCGAGCCCCGAATTGGCACCGCGGGCGCCGAACGGGGAGACTTGATGCGCCGCATCGCCGGCAAAGATCACGCGGCCGTGGATGAACTTGTTCATGCGCCGGCACTGGAATTTGTACAGTGAGATCCATTCGAAATCGAACTTGTCGTGGCCGAGCATGCGGGCGATGCGTGGCCGCACATTCTCGGGCAGCTTTTCAACGGCGGGATCGGCAAAACGATTGAGCTGCAGGTCGATCCGCCAGATGTCGTCCGGCTGCTTGTGCAGCAGCGCGGAGCGCCCGGCGTGGAACGGCGGATCAAACCAGAACCAGCGCTCGGTCGGGAATGCCGCGGTCATCTTGACGTCGGCGATCAGGAACTGGTCCTCGAACACCTGCCCCGCAAATTCCGCGCCCACCATCTGCCGCAACGAGGACCGGGCGCCGTCGCAGGCGACGACATATTGCGCCGCCAGCCGATAGGGACCGTCCGGCGTCTGGACCGTCAGCACCACACCGTCGTTGCGCGGCTCGAGCCCCGTCACCTTGTTGCGCCAGCGCAGGTCGATGGCAGGAAGTTCCTCGACGCGGTCGACCAGATAGGCCTCCGCATAGAATTGCTGCAGGTTGATGAAGGCCGGCCGCTTGTGGCCCTCCTCCGGCAGCAGGTTGAATTGATAGAGCTGGGACTCGCCGTGGAAGATCTTGCCGACGCTCCACACCACGCCCTTGTCCACCATGCGCTGCCCGATGCCGAGCCGGTCCCAGAATTCGAGCGAGCGTTTTGAGAAGCAGATCGCCCGTGAACCCTCGCCGATCCGGTCAGCATCGTCGAGCAGCACGACCGATTGCCCGCGCTGCGCCAGATCGATCGCCAGCGACAGCCCGATGGGACCCGCGCCGACCACCACGATCGCGTGTTCGGCCGTGTTGGCGCCTACCCGGTCCTGGTCGGGGTGGCGACGATAGCCGAACTGGGTTTTAGTCAGCGCCATGCGGGCTCAACCCCGTGACTAGAGATCTTGTTTTGACGCGTTTTCTTCACGCGAACCGGTATCCACTTCGCTCGAAAACGCTAGCTAGTAACCTGTGGTCCTGCTAAATTAGTCTCACCTGCAACTATCTTAAACCCCGGACCGGGTCCGGCGTCAACCCAAATCGAGGCGATTCTTGCCAAAAGCGATGTCAGGCGAAATGGCTGCCGGCCCAGAGGAAGAGAGCGCGCCGAAAAAAGCCGCGCGGCTCGATCTCTTCAAATTCGTACCGTTCCAGCTCAACCGGCTGGCGGCGGAAGTCAGTTCCGCGCTCTCGGTCGAATATGCAGCCCGCTACGGCCTCGACATTCCGGAATGGCGCGTGCTGGCGACGCTCGGCTTCCGTCACGATGCCTGCAGCGCGCAATACATCGCCCACTGCACCCGCACCCACAAATCCACCATCAGCCGCGCGGTCACGTCGCTGATGAAGCGACAGATCATCGAGCGCGTCGAGAACGAGGATGACCGACGCGAATTCCGCCTGCGCCTGACGCGCAAGGGCGCGCAGCTCTATGAGGAACTGATCCCGCGCCTGTTGCGCAAGGAGCAGGAGATTTTGTCCTGCCTTTCCGCGCAGGAGCGGCGGGATCTCGCGCGGCTGCTCGGCAAGATCGAAGAAAGCCTTGAGCTGGTGCAGACCAGCGAAGAGGCAGATGCGAAGGAAGCGTACTGAGCTCCCTCCCCGTCATTGCGAGCGAAGCGAAGCAATCCATTTGTCCGCGCGCGCGGAAAGATGGATGGCTTCATTGCTATCGCCCTCGCAATGACGGCTGGGGCAGCTACGACTACTTCACCGCCGTGACTACGATCTCCACGATATGCGGCGGCTCGAGATCGACACCGAGGCAGGCGCGCATCGGCGGATTCTTGCGATCGACCCATTCGTCCCAGGCCCGGTTCATCTCGCCCTTCTGCTTGATGTCAGCGATATAGACGATCGCCGACAGGATCTTGCTCTTGTCCGTGCCGCACAGCGCGAGGCTTTCGTCGATCCGGGCGAGCGCCCTGACACTCTGCTCGTACATCGAGGGGCTGACGGGATCGGGCGCGACCGCCACCGTGAAGACCAGATCGTCGTGCGCGACGGCGCGACTACGGGTCGGCGTAAGCCCTGCAAAGCGTTGGATCATGATCGTCTCCGGTTAGCGGCTGCCAATATGTTTCGCGATGACAGGGAAATAATTTTCTCCGGACCCGGCATCGATCGCTTCCTGCAACACGGTGCCGATCAACTCCGCACCGCGAATCCGCAATCCGGCGTCGGACGCGAGCTCCAGCGCGTAGGACAAATCCTTCAGCGCATATTCGGTGGAGAATGCGCGTTCCGGGAAATTGCCTGTTACGATCGCCTTCATGCCGTGATTGCGGAGCGCAAAGCTGTCGGCCGAGCTTTTGAAAGCGTATCGAGCAGCAGCTTCGGATCGACGCCATTGTGCTTTGCGACCGCAACAGCCTCGGCCAGCGCGTTGACGGTTTCGAACAGCACCATGTTGTTGAGGATTTTTGTCACCTGTCCCGCGCCGACGTCGCCGCAATGGGTGACGTCGGTGGCAAAGCAGCGGATCAGCGGCTCGATATCGGCGTAAAGCGAAGCCGTCGTTCCTACCATGACGCTGAGCGTGCCATCCTGCGCCGCCTGCCGCGTGCGCGCGATCGGCGCATCGGCCCAGAACGCGCCTTTGGCCTGCAATTGGCGCGCGAAATCGCGGGTCTGACTAACCGAGGACGTGCCGAGATCGACCACGACCTGACCGCTGCGAATATTCTCGAGAATACCGTTGCCCTCGAACACCGCCCGCACATGCTTGGCGCTCGGCAGGCACAGGAACAGCAAATCGCTTTGCTTGATGACGTCGGCAACGGAAGCCGCAATGTTGGTACCGTCGGCCTTGAGCCGCGCCAGCGGCTCCGGCGACAGATCAAAGGCAAGGACGGGCTTGCCGCTCTTCTTCACGAGATTGCGGCAGATCGGCTCGCCCATCACGCCGAGGCCAATGAAGCCCAGAGTCTTGTACTCGGTCATTTCCCTGAGAACCTATTTCGCGAAAGAACGCGATGGCGCGAGATGCAGCGCGAACGCATCGACCTTGTCACTGGCGCGCGGATAAATCTCGCTGACGATCGGATCGTGGCCGGGAATGAAACGGTCGGGATGGCCGGCCAGCCGCTCGACGGTCTCCCAGCCCTGCGCCATGTCACCGACATTGTAGACGATCGGAAACGGGCTGCGCTTGTGCAGATTGGCGTAGTAATGCGCCGCGTCCGACGCCAGCACCACCGGTCCGCGCGCGGTTTCCACCCGCACCACCTGCAACCCGTCGGAATGGCCGCCGACGCGATGCACCGTCACGCCGGGCGCGATCTCGCCATCGCCGGAATGAAAGGTGACGCGCTCGCCATAGACATGACGCACCATGGTCGTGACGTGCTCGACCGAAAACGGATGCCGCAGCATGCCGTTGCACATGCAGCGCCCCGTCGCGTAGCTCATCTCGCGCTCCTGCAGATGAAACCGCGCGTTCGGAAAGCGATCGAGATTGCCGGCATGGTCGTAGTGCAAATGGGTGACGATCACGTCGCGGATCGCGTCGGCGGCGACGCCAAAGCCCGCCAGCGCGTCGACCGGATTGAGCGTAAGCTTGCGCGCACGTGCCTTGGCTTCTTCGGCATTGAAGCCGGTATCGACCAGGATGTCGCGGCCGCCCCCTCGGATCAGCCAGACGAAATAATCGAGATCCTGCGCCGTGGTCTCGTGCGGATCGGGGACCAGAAAATTCAAACGGGGCGTGCGCGGCGACATCGTCGCGTAGCGCAGTGCGTAGATTTCGTAGGCATTTCCCATCGGTGTCGCTTTTTCTTTTGTTGTGAACTTGGCCGATGCGGCAGCAAGCCATCGTCATCCGCAAAGGTCAAACGCAGCGCGCGAATGACGACCGGGTAACAATTGCAGAGCTATGTGAGAGGGATCACATTACCATCGGCGGTTGCCAACCCCACGGGCTCCTCGCAATTCCAGAGCAGCAGCAATCAACGCGACCGGCCGCGACATACCGGACGCCCCGCCTTCGCGGGCCACGACCGCGATATCCAGACGCAGCCGGCTATCGGCGAAAGGATGGCCAAACGGATCGGGAACCTATTGCACGAACCCGATCACGCCTTTGGGTGTTGCCGCCGTTCAACAGTGTTAACTCCGCTTCATTCGCGACGTGCGGTCGCGGTTAATTGTCGCAATTAGTGACGATATCGCAAGCGGTTGACGGGCAGTGCACGCGGTTTGATAATGCAGGGAGCGTAGAGTATGGTCGCCGCGGCGCAAGCTGGTATCGGCGCCATTTTGGCTGGATTGCCGTCAATATGAAAACCCGCCTTGTATTGTTTTTCTCCCTGTTTTTTGCGGTGGCGTCGGTCGCCCCGTCGTTCGCAGCCGGCGAACGTTATGCGCTGGTGATCGGCAACGCGAAATATCCGGACGCCGAGGCGCCGCTCAAGGAGCCGATCAACGATGCGCGCGACATCGCCGAGGAGCTGAAGCGCGACGGCTTCAATGTCGATATCGGCGAGAACCTGACCGGCGAGCAGATGCGCCGCGCCTTCGAGCGCCTGTACGCCAAGATCAAGCCGGGCTCGGTCGCACTGATCTTCTTCTCCGGCTTTGGCGTGCAATCGAGCCGCCAGAGCTACATGATCCCGGTCGACGCGCAGATCTGGACCGAGCCCGACGTTCGCCGCGACGGTTTCAGCCTCGAGACCGTGCTCGGCGAGATCAACAGTCGCGGCGCCGGGGTCAAGATCGCGCTGATCGACGCCTCCAGGCGCAATCCGTTCGAGCGCCGGTTTCGTAGTTTTTCCGCCGGCCTTGCGCCGGTGATTGCGCCGAACGGCACGCTGGTGATGTATTCGGCCGCGCTCTCGTCGGTCGTTTCCGACAATGGCAGCGACCGCAGCCTGTTTGTGAAAGAGCTACTGAAGGAAATCCGCACCCCCGATCTGATGGCGGAAGAAACGCTGAACCGCACCCGCGTCGGCGTCACCCGCGCCTCGCGCCAGGAGCAGGTGCCGTGGATCTCGTCGTCGCTGGCGGAAGATTTCTCCTTTATCCCGAGCGGTACCGGTCCGCGGCCGGCCAGTCCGCCGCCAGCTCCGGTGGCCGCAGCGCCACCTCCACCTCCCGCACCCGCCCCCGCTCCGCCTCCGCCGGCTCCCGCACCTGCCACGCCCCAGGTGGCCGCGCCTGCGCCGCCGCCCGCACCACCTCCTCCGGCGCCGACGAAACCGGTTGAAGCCGCGATTCCGCCGCCTCCGCCACCGGCCAAGCCGGTCGAGAGCCCCAGCCCGACCGTGCTCGCGCTGGCCGACGACCCGACGATCAAGAGCCTGACCACCAAGCTCAATGACAATCCGGACGACGCTGCCGCGCTATACCGGCGCGGGCAGGTCTATGCCAGCAAGGGCGCCTACGAACTCGCCATCAAGGACTTCAACAATTCGCTGCGGCTGAACCCGAAGGATGTGGAAGCCTACAACAACCGCTGCTGGGCGCGCACGGTGATCGGTGACCTGCAAGCGGCCCTGAAGGATTGCAACGAAGCGCTGCGGCTGCGGCCGAATTTCGTCGACGCGCTCGACAGCCGCGGTCTCGTCAACCTGAAGAGCGGCCAGAACAAGAATGCAATCGCTGATTTCGACGCCGCTCTCAAGATCAACCCGAGATTGACCTCGTCGCTGTACGGCCGCGGCCTTGCCAAGAAGCGCAACGGCTCGATTTCGGAAGGCGATCTCGACATTAACAATGCGAAGGCGATGGACCCCAATATCGTCAAGGAATTCGCTGATTACGGGGTGCAGTGACGATTTTTTTAAGTGAAGGCTGTCGGCCACTCGAACCCTGTGGCCGGCGCAAAGACTAAAGCATAGCAGCCGGCCGCAATCGGGCTCGGCAGCTCATTTGGACGATATTGGAACCGCGTGGGAAGCCCGCAGGAGGGGACAGCAATGGCGAATTTCTCAGCAACGAAAACCCTAACCGCAATCGTCTCGGTTGCGGCGCTCGGCACCGCCGTTTGCTTGAGTGCGGGAACTGCCCTGGCACAGGATAAGAACGTCACCGAGGATCAGATCGTCCGCGCACTGGCGCCCGAAAAGAAGCCGCTCACCCGTGGCCTCTCGGTCGGACCGCAAACGACCGTCGATCCGACCGTATCCGCCGCCGAAAGCAAATTCGTGCAGAAGATCCGCGGCCGCTCCACGCGTTCGCTCTCGACCGCCGAGCGCGAGGAAATCGCCGCCATCGTCAAGGACAAGCCGAAGATCGATCTTGAGATCAATTTCGACTACAACTCGGCCGACATCAGCGCGAAGTCGCTGCCGTCGGTGCAGGCGCTCGGCCGCGCCCTCACGAACAATGACCTCAAGGGCTCGACCTTCGTGGTCGCGGGCCACACCGATGCGGCAGGCGGCGAGGCCTACAATCAGGACCTCAGCGAACGCCGCGCCGACTCGATCAAGCGCTATCTCGTCGACAAATATGGCATCAACGGCACCGATCTCGTCACCGTCGGATATGGCAAGAGCAAGCTCAAGGATCCGGGCCAGCCGTTGGCGGAAGTGAACCGCCGCGTCCAGGTCGTCAACATGGAAAACAAGGCCACGGCGTCGGCCAAGTAAGGGCGTGGCGTCGAGCAATAGTTTCCGGCTACAATACGTCCCGCAGCCCCCCGTGCGGGACGTATTCGTTTTGGGCGCCATTGCAGGCCTTCGGCCGGCTCAATGTGCCTGTTTAAATTTGACTTTCAGTCTGGATTGATGCGGCGATGAAATTCTCCGAATACCTCAAACCTGCGCTCGGAACGGCCTTCGTTGCCGTTGTGGCCGTTGGTTATTACTGGTTCGAGCACCGTCCTCGTGCCGAACCAAAGGACACGCCGGGCCAGGCGCTGGTGATCGTGACCAAATCCACCAATGCCTGCTTCTCCGACATGGTCCGCGTTACCGGCTTCATCGTGCCGCGCCGCGAGGCTCAGGTCGGCGTCGATCAGGAAGGCTCCCGGGTCACCGATCTGTTCGTCAAGGAAGGCGATACGGTCACCGAAAACCAGGAGATGGCGCGCCTCACTGCCCCGCCGCAAATGCCAGGCGCCCCCGCCGGCCGGCCCGGACCGGTCTCGCTTCGCGCGCCGGCGGCCGGCCTTGTTACCGAGGCCCGGACCGCGATCGGCGCGCCGGCTTCGCCCCAGGCGGGTCCGATGTTCCGCATTTCCGTGAACAATGAAATCGAGCTCGAAGCCGAAGTGCCGAGCGTTCATCTGCTCAAGCTCAATCCGGGTGCCACGGTGCGCATCAGTCGTGACGACGCGCCCGATGTCGTCGGCAAGGTCCGGCAGATCTCGCCGCAGATCGATCGCACCACCCAGCTCGGCAAGGTGCGGATTTCGCTCAACAACAATCCCTCGCTCAAGGTCGGCATGTTTGCCCGCGCCAATATCGACGCCAAGCGCTCCTGCGGCGTCGCCGTCCCGCGCACCGCCATCGACCGCCTGACCCTGCAGGTGGTCAAGGGCAACACCATCGAGACTCGAAAGGTCCGGGTCGGCCTGACTTCCGAAACCTCAACTGAAATTCTTGAAGGCCTCGACGTCGGCGAAATCGTCGTGGCCGATGCTGGCACCTCGCTGCATGACGGGGACCAGGTCAAGACCATGTTCGCCGACGAACTCGAGCGCACGCGGGCACGCTAATGGCTTTGAACATCTCGGCTTGGTCGATCCGGAATCCGCTTCCATCGATCGTCTTTTCAATCATTCTCCTGGTCCTGGGCTGGGTCAGCTTCACCAAGCTCGCGGTGACGCGGCTGCCAAGCGCCGACATCCCCGTGATTTCGGTCGCGGTCGCGCAGTTCGGCGCGGCTCCGGCCGAGCTGGAAGCGCAGGTCACCAAGACCATCGAGGACGGCGTATCCGGCGTCGAGGGCGTGCGGCATATTTCGTCGTCGATCACCGACGGCCTCTCGGTGACCACGATCCAGTTCGCGCTGGAGACCAACACCGATCGCGCGCTGAACGACGTCAAGGATGCCGTCACCCGCGTCCGCGCCAACCTGCCGCAAAACGTCAACGAGCCGCTGATCCAGCGCGTCGACGTGATCGGCCTGCCGATCGTGACTTATGCCGCGATCTCGCCCGGCAAGACGCCGGAGCAGCTTTCCTATTTCGTCGACGACGTCGTCAAACGCGCGCTACAGGGCGTGCGAGGCGTGGCGCAAGTCGAGCGCATCGGCGGTGTCGAGCGCGAGATCCTGGTGTCGCTCGATCCCGACCGCCTGCAGGCGGCCGGCTTGACGGCGGTCAACGTCAGCCAGATCCTGCGCGGCACCAATGTCGACCTCGCCGGCGGCCGCGCCGAAATCGGCAAGAACGACCAGGCGATCCGCACACTGGCCGGCGCCAAGACGCTGAACGAACTCGCCGGCACCATGATTCCGCTGTTCGGCGGCGGCGAGGTACGGCTCGACGATCTCGGCACTGTCACCGACACCATCGCCGACCGACGGACCTTTGCCCGCTTCAACGGCGAGCCGGTGGTGGCGCTCGGCATCAAGCGCTCGAAGGGCGCCAGCGACGTGGTGGTCGCCGCCGCGGTGCAGAAGCGCATCGATGCGCTGAAGGTTGCCTATCCCGACGTCGACCTCAAGCTGATCGACACCTCGGTCGACTTCACCAAGGGCAATTACGATGCGGCGATCTCGACCTTGTTCGAGGGCGCAATCCTCGCGGTGATCGTCGTGCTGCTGTTCCTGCGCGATATCAGAGCCACCATCATCGCCGCGATCTCGCTGCCGCTGTCGATTTTCCCGGCGTTCTGGGCGATGGATCTGCTCGGCTTCTCGCTGAACCTGGTGTCCTTCCTCGCCATCACGCTGTCGACGGGCATTCTGGTCGACGACGCCATCGTCGAGATCGAGAACATCGTGCGCCACATACGCATGGGCAAATCGCCCTATCGTGCCGCGCTGGAAGCGGCCGACGAAATCGGCCTCGCCGTGATCGCGATTTCGCTGACCATCATCGCGATCTTTGCGCCCGCCAGCTTCATGTCAGGGATCGCCGGGCAGTTCTTCAAGCAGTTCGGCATCACCGTGTCGGTGCAGGTGTTCTTCTCGCTGCTTGCCGCCCGCTTCGTCACACCGGTGCTCGCCGCCTATTTTCTGAAGGATCACCCGCACGACGACCCGCCGCCTGGCCGTATCCTGCAAACCTACGCCAAACTCGTGACCTGGTCGGTGAAACACTATTTCATCACCGTCTTGATCGGCTTCGGCGTGTTCGCCGCCTCGATCTGGAGCATCACGCTGCTGCCGCAAGGCTTCCTGCCGGCGCAGGATACAGCGCGCTCGCTGCTGGCGATGGAGCTGCCGCCGGGTTCGCAGCTCGCCTACACCGAGAAGGTGACGGAAGAAATCGTGGCGCGGCTGCGCAAGCGGCCCGAGGTGAAGAGCATCTTCGTCGACGGCGGACGGGTGCCGCCCGGGACGCAGGAAGTTCGCCGCGCTGCGCTGATCATCAATTACACGCCGAAGGCCGATCGCAAGATAACCCAGCGGCAGCTCGAACTCGAGATCGGCCAGGAACTGGAGAACGTTCCCGATATTCGGTTCTGGTTCCTCGACGAAAACGGCTTGCGCGCGATTTCGCTGGTCGTCACCGGTGTCGACAGCAACATCGTCAACAACGTCGCCAGCGAGCTGGCGACGCAGATGAAGCGGATTCCGATCATCGCCAACGTGATTTCGGAAACCTCGCTCGACCGGCCCGAACTGCGCATCCGGCCGCGGGCAGAACTGGCGGCAAGGCTTGGCGTCTCCACCGAAAGCCTGTCGCAGACGATCCGCGTGGCCACCATCGGCGACGTCGGTCCGGCATTGGCGAAATTCGATGCCGGCGACCGTCAGGTGCCGATCCGCGTCCAGCTCGAGGACAGCGCGCGCAGCGATCTGCAGATGCTGCAGCAATTGCGGGTGCCGCTCGGCCAGCGCGGCGAACGCGGCGGCGTGCCGCTGTCGGTTGTCGCCGACATCCAGCTCGATCAGGGGCCGACCAGCATCAACCGTTACGATCGCGAACGGCAGGCAACTGTCGCCGCCGATCTCGTCGGCAACGCAGCGCTCGGCGACGCCACCAAGATGATCTACGAACTGCCAGTCATGAAGAGCCTGCCGAAAGGCGTGAAGGTGAGCCCATCGGGCGACGCCGAGAGCCTGAACGAATTGTCGGAAGGCTTTGCCACCGCCATCACCGCCGGCCTGATGATGGTCTACGCAGTGCTGGTGCTGCTGTTCGGCACCTTCCTGCAGCCGATCACCATTCTGTTCTCGCTGCCGCTCTCGATCGGCGGCGCGATCGTGGCGTTGCTGCTGACCGGCAAGCAGCTCACGACGCCGGTGTGGATCGGCATCCTGATGCTGATGGGTATCGTCACCAAGAACGCCATTATGCTGGTCGAATTCGCGGTCGAGGCAATCCGCGAGGGCAAGAAGCGCGAAGACGCCATGATCGACGCCGGCATGAAGCGCGCGCGCCCGATTGTGATGACGACGATCGCGATGGCCGCGGGCATGATGCCTTCTGCGCTCGCTTTCGGCGCCGGTGGCGAGTTCCGCTCCCCGATGGCGCTCGCCGTGATCGGCGGCCTGATCTTCTCCACCATCCTGTCGCTGGTGTTCGTGCCGGCGATGTTCATGGTGATGGACGATCTCGGCGCCCTGTGCTGGCGCTTCGGCCAGAAGCTCCTGGTGTCAAGCGGCGAGACGGAGACTGGCGACCACGGATCGGATCACAAGGAGCCACCGGCCAAGGGTCCGCCTTCAGCGCCGCCGGCGATGTGGCCTGCGGCGAAGTAGAAGTGCGGCACCTCAAGCGACCCCGTTAGCGATCGCTTTTCCACGCTCTCCGGAATATGTGCCGGATATCTCTATCGCGTCACGCACGCGATAGAGCCTACTCGTTCCTCGCTACCGCCGTCAGCTTGGTCATGTTCTGCAGCAGGATCCGTCCGCGCTGCAGGTCGAGAATGCCGTCCTTGCGCCAGAGCTGCAATTGACGGTTGACGCTTTCGCGGGCGGCGCCGACGAAGACGCCGAGTTGCTCCTGCGAGATGTGCACTTCGGAGCCGAAATCGGAAGCCAGTGCACAGAGCCGTCGTGCCAAGCGGACCGGCAGCGGTTGCAGCACGGACTCTTCCATCCGTTCGCTCTGCCAGCGGATACGCTGGCACAGCAGCATGATGATCTTGATCGCGACCTTGGGCTCGCGCTCCAGGAAGGCGAGGAAATCCTCGCGCCGCAGCACGAACAGTTCCGACGGCTCGCCGGCGGTAGCGTCCGCGGTACGGCTCTGGCCGTCGAGCACGGCGACCTCGCCAAAGAGATCGCCGGGACCCATGAAATTCAGCGTCAGGCGGCTGCCGTCGGAGGCGCCGGTTTCGATCCGGATCTGGCCGCGGCGGACCCCGTACAGGGCATTGCCGGGATCCCCCTTCTGGAACAACATTTCGCCAACGCCGAGCTGCTGGGTGTGGCAAAGGCCGGAAATGCGCTGCAATTCGTCGGCGCCCAAATCGGCGAACATCGGGTTCATTTTCAAAATGACCGCAAATTCGGCCTGTTTGCTCATTGTATTGCCTTCCAGATCGGCTTTACCGCCCCCGAACGCCGTTAGCAGGTTTCTCCTGCCGGCGAGTGTGTCATAAGTCACATAAGTTTGCAGCACCTGCGGAATATTTTTGGCTGCTTTGGGCGCTATCCCTTCCGGGATAAGCTCGCCTGACCGGGTTGCGACGGCGTGTCGAACCACCGAAATAAGAGCCGTTTGCGCGGTCTGGAATATCGATATGAAAGCACTGAAAATTGCCGGCGCCGCCATTGCCGCCGTGATCGTCGTCATCGCGCTGCTGCTGGTGATCGGCGTCCCCTCCGGCTACCTGACGGCGCAGATACAGGAGCGGGTCGAGCGCGAAACCGGCTACAAGCTCGCCATCAATGGCGGCGCCAAGATCGGCCTGTGGCCGCAGCTCAACATTCGGCTGAACGATGTCACGCTGGAGAATCCCAGGGATCGCGACATCAATCGCCGTTTCACGGCCGCGAGCATTGAGGCGGACGTGACGCTTGCGAGCCTGTGGGCCGGCAAGCCGCAGATCACCGACCTCGTCATCATCCGCCCCGTGGTGAATCTGCCGCTGCAACGCGAGCGCGCGAGGGACACTACTCCTGCCACGAAGCCCGCGAGCGGCAAGTCCGCTGATGCCTTTTCGATCGAGCATGTCAGCATCACTGGCGGCACCATCGTGCTCTCCAATGTGCGCGACCGCGTCGAGAGAAGGATCGAGACCGTCAACGCCGACATCACTGTCGACGCCGACCGCAAGGTCGTGCTGACCGGCAGCGGGCGCAGCAGTGGCTCTCCGCTGAAATTCGAGGTCAAGGCGGCGCTGCCCGCAGCACCGGTCGAGCGGCAGAACATCCCGGCCGAGATCAAGATCGACGCGCCCGGCCTGCTGACCGCGCAGCTCACGGCCAAGGCCGAAGCCCGGCTCAACGGCTCGGTCGTGATGATCAACAGCGTCACCGGCGCGCTTGGTGACGGCGCATTCAACGGCTGGGCCTCGGTCGATCTGTCGAGCAAGCCGCTGGTAAAACTCGATCTCGATTTCCAGCGGCTCACGGTCGAGATGTCGCGCAGCACCGATTCCTCGGCGCAGCCCTGGAGCAATGCGACGATCGACGTCAACGGCCTCAATTACGTCGACCTGCAGGCGCGCATTTCCGCGGCCGAACTCAAGATCGGCGACGCCCGCTTCACCCCCGCCGCGATCGACGCCAACCTTACAAGCGGTGTCCTGAAGGCGCAGGTTTCCAATCTCGGCGCCTACGAGGGCAACGCCAGCGGCGACCTGACCGCCGACGTCTCCACCGCCACTCCCACCTATGCGATGCGGGCCGATCTCACCGGCGTGCGCGCGCTGCCGCTGCTGAGCGGCCTTGCCGATTTCGACAAGCTCGACGGCAAGATGCAGGCGAAGATCAGCGTGCGCTCCTCCGGCATCAGCCAGCGCGCGATCATGTCGAACATGGCCGGCACCGCCTTCGTCGTGTTCCAGGACGGCGCGATCAAGGGGCTCAATGTCGCGCAGATGATCCGCTCGCTGACGGCGAGTACGCTGTCGGGCTGGCAGGAGAGCGCGGAAAAGGCGACGGATCTGTCGCAATTGTCGGCGTCGTTCAGGATCGACAAGGGCCAGGCGCAGACCACCGATCTCAACCTCGTCGGGCCGCTGGTGAAGATGACCGGCGTCGGCACCATCGATCTCGGCACCAAGCAGATCGGTTTTCGCGTCGAGCCAAAACTCGTGATGACCACCGAAGGCCAGGGCCGCGCCGGCGATCCGGTCGGGTTCGGCATTCCCGTGATGATCGAGGGCCCGTGGGGGAGCCCACGGATCTATCCGGAGATGCAGGGCATCCTCGACAATCCGGAAGCGGGCTATGCCAAGCTGAAAGAAATGGGCAAGGGCCTGTTCGGGCCCAATGGCGCCGGGCTTGGTGCTGCGATCGGCAACCTGCTCGGCGGACAGCCGGGAACGGCCGGCGGACAGGGCAATGCATCCGGCACCGGCCAGGCCGGCAAGCCGAACGAGCCGCTCGGCGGCCAGCTCGGCGAGACCATCGGCAATCTGATTCAGCAGGGCTTGAGCGGATTAGGACAAGGCCAGGGCGGCGCGCGGCCGGGCGGTCAACGCAGCCTGACGCCGACCTCGCCAGCCGAGGCGCCAACCCAGGCTGCGCCACCCCAAGCCGCACCGGCCGAGCCCGCCGCTCCCACGCCGCCCGGCGATACGACCGCGCAGCAGGACAGCCAGCCGATGAACGAGGTGTTACGGCAATTGTTCAATCGGTGAGTGCGGCGCTCCCTCGCCCCGCGCCCGGCCGCGACGACGAATCCCACGATTTTCTGCCTGGAATCGTGGCTAACCATGCTGGCGGACGGACCGCCGGTCCTGTCAATTCGTGCTAAACAGGCCCTCATCCGGGGCGCCAATTGTGGCATGCCCCACAAGCGACGAACGGATGCGCGCGCTATTCTGGGCGTGGCGCACGAGGGTCCGGATGAGCGAGGGCAAGGACAGGGTCTGGTTTCTGCGCGAGGGGCTGTTCGCCAAATACGTCGTCGCGCTGGTCGGGCTCGTCGTGTTCGTGCTGGCCGTCAACGGCGCGATGGAAATCTGGATCACCTATCGCGGCATCAAGAGCTCGCTCCACGACGGCATGTCGGACAAGGCGGAGGCGACCGCCAAGCGCATCCAGCAGTCGCTCTCCGACCTCGAACGGCAGATTTCCTGGGTGACGCGCGCCAGCGCCACCAAGGACAGCGAAGCCGCAACGCTGGAGCTCCGCCGCGCCGACTACGCCCAATTGCTGCGTCAGGTTTCTCAGGTCAGCCAGCTCTCGCTGCTGAATGCCCAGGGCCGCGAACAGCTTCGCATGACGCGCCAGATCGTCACGCCCGGCAGCAACGCGGACTTCTCCCGGGACGTCAGGTTGACCGAGACCGCCGCACGCGGCACCAGTTTTGCCCCGGCCTACTTCCGCGGCGAGCGGCCATTCATGTCGATCGTGCTGTCGCATGCCGATGGCGCCGTCACGGTGGCCGAAATCGATCTTGATTTCCTCTCTGAATTTCTGATCGACGCCCAGATCGGCAGGGTGGCGTACGCCTATGTCACGGACGCCAGGGGCGACGTGCTGGCCACTTCCTCGAACGGGCCCGAGGTCGGCAAGAATTTGTCGAAGCTGCCGCAGGTCTTGGCCGTCAGCAAGCCCGGCGGCGTCGCGCCCGCGTCAGGCACCGATGTCAGGGGCGACGCCGTGCTGACGACATCGAGCGTGGTGCCGAAACTCGGCTGGCGCGTATTCTTCGAGCAGCCGACGGCGCAGGCGCTGACACCGATCCGCGACCAGCTGGTGCGGATCGCGCTTCTGATCGGGCTCGGCCTCGTGGTCGCGATCATCGCCGGCACCATCATGGCGCGGCGCATGCTGGTGCCGATCACGGCGCTGCAGGCCGGCGCGCGGCGGCTCGGCGCCGGCGATTTCGGCCACCGCATCGAGGTGAAGACGGCGGACGAGCTGGAGGAGCTCGCCAACCAGTTCAACGGCATGGCCGGGCAGCTCGCCGAGACCTATTCGAACCTCGAATCCAAGGTCAAGGAGCGGACGCGGGACCTGGCGCAATCGATCAACGAGCTCAAGGTGCTCGAGGAGGTCGGCCGCGCGGTCGCCTCCTCGCTCGACCTCAACGCCGTGCTGCCGACGGTCGCCGCGCGCGCGCTCGAAATCACCCATGCCGACGCCGTGCTGATTTATGGCTATGACGCCGGCAATCATCAGTTCAACCTGACGGAGGCGATCGGCATCGACAAGGACGCCGAGGGCCGCCACCGCGCCATCGACGCTGACCACTCGCCGCTCGGCGAAGCCGCGACCAGCGGCGAGCCGATCGCGATCCCGCAGCTCAGCGCGATATCCGAACATCCCTTGCGCGATGTCGCTGTTGAGGCCGGCTTCCACTCGGTGCTGGTGGTGCCGCTGGTGGACCAGACCGGCATTCTGGGATCGCTGGTGGTGCTGCGGCGGAACGAGGGCGAATTCTCCGCCAATTTGATCGGCCTGATGAAGACCTTCGCGCACCAGGCGGTGCTGGCGATGCGCAATGCACGGCTGTTCACCGAAGTGGACCACAAGAGCCGCGAGCTGCAGGACGCCAACGACATCGTGCGCCAGCAGGCCGGCAAGCTGCAGGAGCAGACCGACCAGCTCCGCGACTGGAACAGATCGCTGGAGGAGCGGGTGGAGACGCAGCTCGGCGAGATCGAGCGCATCCGGCGGCTGGAGCGTTTCCTGGCGCCGCAGGTGGCGCAACTGATCGCCTCCTCCGATGGCCATGCGGGCCTGCTCGACAGCCACCGCCGCGAGGTGACGGTCGTGTTCTGCGACCTGCGCGGCTTTACGGCATTCACCGAGACCACCGAGCCGGAAGAGGCGATGAACGTGCTGCGCGAATATCACGCAGCGCTCGGCGAGCTGATCTTCAAGTACGAGGGCACGCTCGACCGTTATGCCGGCGACGGCGTGATGATCCTGTTCAACGCGCCGATCCAGTTCGACGATCACACCGCGCGCGCGGTGCGGATGGCGGTGGAAATGCGCGACACGGTCGGCGGCCTGACCGAGAAGTGGCGCAACCGTGGCCACAATCTCGGCTTCGGCATCGGCATCGCGCTCGGCTACGCCACGCTCGGCCAGATCGGTTTCGAGCAGCGGCTTGAATATGCAGCAATCGGCAGCGTCACCAATCTGGCGTCGCGCCTGTGCGACGAGGCCAAGGCCAACCAGATCGTGGTGAGCCGTCGCGTCTACGGCATGGTGGAGCAGTGGGTCGAGGGCCGGCCGATCGATGATCTGAACCTGAAGGGATTCAATCATCCGATCCTGGCGGCGGAGATCGTGAGCTGGCGCGAGGCGGTGGATAATGTGGTGGATGCAGCGGCCGCGCGACGGAAGAAGATGCAGTAACTGCTTTGCAGGGTAGGTAAAGCGAAGGCGTGCCTACCATTCCCTCGGGAGCGTGACGTTGCACGGTGGGGGGCACGGCTCCGCTTTGCCTGCCCTACGAGGCTGTTGCGGCCGTCCAGCCAAAAATATGGAAAACAACCCCATGCAAGGTAGCCGGCGACTGCCGGCGTGATGCCAGGCTGCATCAGCTCTCGACGAGGGCTTGCAAAACCCAGATCGGACTTTTTTCCTATCGCAAATTGAGGCGCGCTGAAGCAACTAGCTGCCGTAGATGGGGTAACGGGCCCCGGTCCACCCTCCAGGCAAGCCGCGCTTGCTACGGCGGTGTTGGGTGGCGCGCTTCGCGCGACCTGCCTGGAAGGCGGGCGGTCGTCCCTCACATTGATGGTGTTACGGAGTCAGAGGGATGAGCCTCGCTCCAAGCATCAAGGAGAGACGACCATGGAGCATTATGCCGGAATCGACGTGTCATTGGAATGCTCGAGCGTGTGCGTTGTCGACGCCAATGGCAAGATCGTGCGCGAGGCCAAGGTGGCGAGCGAGCCGCAAGCCCTAATCGCCTGGTTCGGTTCGCTGGGCTTCGGCCTGGAGCGGATCGGGCTGGAGGCCGGACCATTGTCGCAATGGCTGTTTGCGGCCATGAAGATAGCCGGCCTTGCCGTGGAACTGCTGGAGACGCGGCACGTGCGGAAGGCGTTCGAGGCGATGCCGGTCAAGTCGGATCGCAACGATGCCCGCGGCATCGCGCAACTGATGCGGCTGGGCTGGTTCCGGCCAGTGCATTGCAAATCGATGAGTGCGCAAGAGACCCGATCGCTGCTGACGGCGCGCAAGCTGGTGCAATCGAAGCTTCACGACGTGGAGAACAGTCTGCGCGGGATCCTGCGCGGTTTTGGCCTGAAGGTTGGCAAGACGACCGGGCAGACGTTCGCGGGACGGATCGAGGAGCTCGTGGCGGGCCACCCGCACCTGCAAACGATCGCCAAGGCGCTGCTAGCGGTGCGAACAGTGCTGCGGGCCGAGTTCGCAGCCTTCGAGAAGCAGATCCGCAGGATGGTGCGATCCGACATGCAAGCACGGCTGCTGACGTCAGTCCCGGCGGTCGGCCCAATCGTGGCGCTAACCTATGCCAGCGCGATCGACGATCCAGCCCGGTTCAAATCGTCGAAGCAGGCAGGAGCCCATTTCGGGTTGACCCCGAAGAAGCATCAATCCGGCGAGACCGACTACACCGGCCGGATCAGCAAGATCGGTGATGCTTCGGTGCGCACGGTGCTTTACGAAGCCGCCAACGTCATGCTGACCAAGCCGGTCAAAGGCTGTTCGCAATTGAAGAGCTGGGCCATGCGGATCAAACGGCGCGCCGGCACGAACAAAGCCAAAGTGGCGCTGGCGCGCCGGCTCGCGGTGATCATGCATCGCATGCTCGCCGACGGAACACCCTTTAACGCCGCTGCTGCCGCAGCCTAACAGGAGAGACACAACAGTTTTCGGGCGGGTCACAACACCAGGCCTTCTCGAAGCGAAGTCCCTTCGCCGGGACGATGGATCAGGTCAGGCCGTTGCCCACCAGGTCGCCCTCGTGAGCACGCACAACGTAGATTGGTCGACCTATCCTCTTCCAACCCCATCAGGTGGCGGCCCTGCGCCGACCCCGTACAGAAGCGAGACCCCGGCGGGCGGACAACGCAAAGGGATTGACTAATCGAGGCCCGTTACAGAAGGGTGGGCAAAGCGCAAGCGTGCCCACCAAGCTATGAACGTGGGAGAAGATGGTGGGCATGCGGAGCCTGTCATCGGGCGCGCATTCGCGCGACCCGTTGGCTTTGCCCGCCCTACGAATCCTGCGAACGTTCCGTCGCCCCATCCCTCAATGCCACCCCGGCTGCTGCATTCGCGCGCGGGTCTGCGCCAATTCTTCGAGCCTGCTTTCGATCTCGGAGCGGCTCATCGCGATATCCTGGAGCTGGCGGTCGTCGAGCCTGTGCAGGGCTACGCGCGCGGCGTGGCGCTCGTGGCGCGCGATCACCGACGCAATGAAGCGGTTGATGAGACGGCGCAGGTGCGCCGGCCAAAGCGCAGGTCTCCAAGCAAATGGCCTGGTGGCGGAGGTCGGAATGGTGCTCAGCATCGTCATGGCAATTTTCTTTCAAAGAGTAGCCGGAACCCGGCGATCTTGCCGGCCCCCTCTCTATCGAAGGCCTGCTGCCAGCATGGTGTCAGCAGGCTTCGGCGCGGCAACGAGCACCGGACACGGCTGCGTGATGGATCCAAATAAGCAAGCGATGCACCGCAACGCCGGCAGGGCCAGCCCGCCGGCGACGCAAGGCGCAGCGCGTCAGGCCACCTTTCGGCCGGCCGCGAGATCCTTGACGGCTTCCGTGGTCACCGGCTGACCGCCGATGCCCCAATCGCCGCTCGCGACTTCGGAAATCTTGACCCAGGTGACGCCGCGCATGTTCTCGCCTTCGATCGACACCATGGCGTCCGTGAGCTTGCTGATCATCTGGCGCTTCTGCTCGGCATTGAACACGTTCTCGATGACGTGAACCTCTATCAATGGCATGTCGTTCTTCCTGCTCTTACTTTTGACGCGTTTTCTTCACGCGAACCGGTATCCACTTCGCTCGAAAACGCTCTGGACCTCGCGGAAGCGAGGGCAGCGTCAACATGCCCGTGACAGTCGGCGAAGACTTTTAGACAGCTGTGATTTACCGTCCATATCCGCTTGAGATATCGCCGCGCAGCTATTGCAGACCTCAATTATCGCAAGCCCGCGCGCCGAAACCCTTCCAGGTAATGCGCCTTGTCCGCCTCGTGCTCGAACGGCAATCCGGTCGTCAGCCAGGCGAGCGAGATGTTGGGCTGGGCGCGGCGGAGGCCCTCGAGCGCAGCCTTGGCGGCATCAGTGCCGCCGGCCATGCCGAGGGCAGCGGTCAGCACGCGGTGGGCGCCGACAAAGTCGGCGCGCTGCCGCAGCGCTTCGCGCGACAGCCGAATCGCCTCCGCGTAATTCTTGCCGACATACTGGCAATAGGCGGCGACGCCGCAATAGATCGCGGCAAAGGGATCACGGGGCGAGAATTTCAGTGCCTCGCGCGCGGCACGATCGCCCTCCTCCCAGCGCCCGCGATAGGAAAGCGCAACGCCGTAAATGCCGCGAGCGGGCGAGAAATTGGGGTTGAGCCGCAGTGCCAGTTCGAATTCGGCGATGCAATCATCAAAACGTCCCTGGAACAGATAGACGCTGGCGAGCGCATAGTGCGCCCACGCGTCCTCACTGTCGGCCCGGATCGCCGCCAACGCCGCGCGTTCCGCGACCGGAATGACCTTGGGCAATTCCTGCCAGCCCATATGGGCGCTGAATGTATGGCAGGCCGCAAGCAGGCTGAGCGCCTGGCCGTAAGCGGGATCGACAGCGATCGCCTTTTCCAAAAGCGCCTGCGCGACCAGATTGTCCTGCCTCGTCACGCGCCAGTAATGCGACAGCGCCCGCATCACCAGGTCCCACGCATCCATATTGTCAGGCGTCTTGCGCCGGGCCCTAAAATCCTCGGCGGCGTAGAGCTGCGGCTCGATCGCCGCCACGACGGCCTGGGTGATTTCATCCTGCACGGCGAAAACGTCGGCGAGATTGCGGTCGTAGCGCTCCGCCCAGAGGTGACTGCCGGTTGCCACGTCGACCAACTGGGCCGTGATGCGGACGTGGTCGCCATCCTTGCGCACGCTGCCTTCGACGACGTAGCCGACACCGAGTTCCTCGCCGATCTGCCGGTGGTGGACGGATTTCTGCTTGTAGATGAACGAGGAGTTCCGCGCGATCACGTAAAACCAGCGCAGCTTCGACAGCGCGGTGATGATGTCCTCGCTGATGCCTTCGGAAAAATATTCCTGCCCCGGCTCGCCGCTGAGATTGGCAAACGGCAACACCGCAATCGCGGTTCGGTCAAACGCCTGATGTGGCGGGTGCAGCGGCTCGCCGGTGAGGTCGAGCTGGGGCGAACCCGCGTGCACTTCACCAGCGCCGGGCTGCGGCTGCACGTCGCCGACGAAGCGAAAGCCTTTTCGCGGAAGCGTGCGGATCATGATTTGATCCTTGCCGCTGTCGCCGATCGCCCTGCGCGCGGCGTTGATCCGGCTCGTCAACGTGGATTCGGAGACGATGCGGCCATCCCACACCGTCTCGATCAGATCGTCCTTGGTGACGACGTGGTCGCGGTTTTCGATCAGGTGAACCAGGAGATCGAACACCTGCGGCTCGACCGCCACGCTCTCGCCGCCGCGGGTCAGCTCGCGAAGATCGACATCAAGCACATGGTTTGAAAAATGAAATTGCACGGCTTCATCCCGGTTAAATCATCCTAGATCACTTCGTCCCGCAAGCGAGGGTAGAGCGAATTTACTTTCAGGAATGTGTGAGAAATCTCACAGAAGAAGAAATCTCACTGAAAAATCAGGATCCTCTCAAGGCAAAATCAGCCCGGCATCACAGTCTTTAGGTCCTGACAGGGCCATGTTCGGTTCATCGCGGCCGCCTCCCGTGGCCGCCCCATCCGGACAAGGAGACATCGATGGCCGGCCAGACTGCGGTTGCAGCAACCCAGACCCAATCCGATTCTGCCCAACCAGCCCCCGACCTCGCAGCCCTCAAGACGCGTCAACAAGCCGCATGGTCGTCAGGCAATTACGCCATTGTCGGCTCGACGCTGCAGATCGTCGGCGAAGAACTCTGCGAGGCGCTCGATCTCAAGGCCGGCTCAAAGGTGCTCGATGTCGCCGCCGGCAATGGCATGGCGAGCCTCGCCGCGGCGCGGCGGTGGTGCGACGTCACTTCGACCGATTACGTGCCGGCACTGCTGGAGCGCGGCCGGGCGCGCGCCGCGGCCGAAGGCATGCAAATCGAATTCAGGGAGGCAGACGCGGAAAATCTGCCGTTCGACGATGGCAGTTTCGACACGGTGCTCTCCACCTTCGGCGTCATGTTCACGCCGAACCAGGACCGCGCGGCCGCCGAACTGATGCGGGTCTGCAAGCCCAAGGGCCAGATCGGCCTGGCGAACTGGACGCCGGAAGGCTTCATCGGACAGGTCTTCAAGACGCTCGGCAAATATCTGCCGCCCCCCGCCGGCGCCAAATCGCCGGCGCTGTGGGGAACGCGCGCGCGGCTGACCGAAATGTTCGACACTGATGCGCGCGCGATCAGGGCGGAATCGCGCCTGTTCAAGTTCCGCTATCGCTCGCCGGCACACTTCCTCGACGTGTTCAAGACGTATTACGGCCCGGTGCTGAAGGCCTTCGCAGCCCTTGAGCCGGCAAAACAGGAAGAGCTGCACGACGATCTGAACGCCCTGATCGTTCGCATGAACAGATCCGGCGACGGCACGATGGTCGTGCCCAGCGAATATCTCGAGGTTGTCATCACCAAGCGCTGAAACGTCCGCTCCGGTGATTCAAGCGGGGCCCTTCGCATGGCCCCGCTGGTGACGTCCCATCTACAAATCAGGATTATTCCGATGACGAATGTAATTCAGATTTCGCGCGCGGAGCGCGACAAGGCTTGCGTCGTGGCCCTGCATTGCTCGCTCGGCTCGGGCCGCCAGTGGAAGGCGCTCGCCGATGAACTCGGGCGCAGTCATTCATTTTTCACCCCCGATATCTCGGGCTATGGCGCCAATGGATGCGCCCTGGATCTGCCCCTGACGCTCGCAGAAGAAGTCCGAGCCTTAAGCGGCACGCTCAACGACGCGAAGGGGCCCATCCATCTCGTCGGCCATTCCTACGGCGGCGCGATTGCGTTCAAGGTCGCGACCTGTTCCCCGTTCGCGCATCGGGTACGAAGCCTGACGCTGAT
This sequence comes from Bradyrhizobium sp. CCBAU 051011, assembly GCF_009930815.1. Classification (NCBI taxonomy): domain Bacteria; kingdom Pseudomonadati; phylum Pseudomonadota; class Alphaproteobacteria; order Hyphomicrobiales; family Nitrobacteraceae; genus Bradyrhizobium; species Bradyrhizobium sp. CCBAU 051011. The sequence continues at coordinate 1,909,879 of NZ_CP022222.1, forward strand.
CGAACCGGTTCTGCCGACGCTGCTGTGCGAGAGCGATGCGGACCGGCGGTTGCACGCGCGTTTCGCGCAGGTCGCGCGTGACGTTTCCGAAGACCTCTGGAACGGATCGGTGCTCGAGGCGATCGACATGTTCATCGCGTTCTGGAACGGCTCCGGTCCGCAGGATCCGCTGCCGGCCAGCGCGCGCCTTCGCATGGTCGAGCGCGGCCACAAGCTCGCTTTCGATTTCACGGCGGCGTTCGCCGAAGAGAACGTCGCGGTCGCGGCGGCCTCGCTTCGCGTTCCGACGCTGCTGTTTTCAGGCGGGCTGTCGCCCTATCTCACCCAACGCATCGTGCAGCGGCTCGGTGCTATCATTGATGGCGCCGAGGTCCGGCATTTATCGGCCGCCGGCCATATGCTCCCGCTCACCCATGTGTCATCAGTCAATCCCGCGATCGTGCGGCACATCGCTCGCGCGGATGAACTGGCTGGCGTTCCGCTGGCGCTCGAGGGGGCGCCGGCGGAGGCTGCCAGCCTGGCGGAAGGGTGACATTCTTGGCGCTTGGCTGCGAGGCGCGCTTTCTGATATTCCAACACCCTGAATTTGAGAGGGAATTGCCGATGCCCGCCTTTGCCGCGCGCGACCTTGCACCGAAACTCACTGCCCTGATTACCGCGGGCATGATCTGTCTTTCCACCACCCCCCTGCTCGCCGCCGACGAGGACGCCGCCCCGAAAGGCGCCGCCGTCACCGTGCTCAAGGCCGCGAAATCCTGTTTCGCCAATATCGTCGAGGTCTCCGGCACCATCATTCCGCGCGAGGAGACGCAAGTGCGGCCCGAGCGGATGGGGCTGAAGGTGACCGAGGTGATGGTGGATGCGGGCGACAGCGTCAGCGCGGGCCAGGTGATGGCGAAGCTGAGCCCGCCGGAGGGCGGGTCGATCTCGGTGCAGGCGCCGGTGGCGGGGGTGATCTCGGCGTCCACCGCGTCGGTCGGCGCGATGGCATCAGCCAAGGGCGAGGCGCTGTTCTCGATCATCGCGCGCGGCGAGTTCGACCTGGTCGGCATGGTGCCGACGCGCGATATCCAAAAGCTGCAGGTGAACCAGACCGCGCGCATCAAGGTGATCGGCGCCGGCGAGGTCGACGGCAAGGTGCGGCGGCTGTCGACCACGGTGGAGCCGAACAGCCAGCTCGCGCAGGTGTTCGTCGGCGTCACCACCAACCGCCGCCTGCTGGTCAATTCATCGGGCCGCGCGCAGATCAAGACCGGGCAGAGCTGCGGCGTCGCGGTGCCGCTGACCGCGATCCTCTACGGCAGCGCCGGCACCGTGGTGCAGGTGGTGCGGCGCGCCCGCGTCGAAACGCGGCGGGTGGAAACCGGGCTGATGGCGGCCGGCCAGGTCGAGATCACCTCTGGCCTGCAGGAAGGCGACATCGTGGTGGCGCGCGCCGGCGCGCTCTTGCGCGAGGGCGATCCGGTGCGGGCAGTGACGGCGAGCGCGGACGCGAAGTAGGCGGGTCGATAATCGATTGCTCTCAGTAAAGCCGGCGAATGCCGGTGCGCTCCCTCTCCCGCTTGCGGGCTCGCAGGCGGGAGAGGGAGAGCACCTGCTTTGCGGCAGCGGCTCGTTTCGCAGTGAGATGATGCCCCCCCCCCCGCTCAGTAGCGCGCGGCGACGAGCGGCTGCGGGGTGAAGTGGTAGTTCACGCCGAACTTCACGAGGTGCAGGTCCTAGTTGATCTTGCTGGCCGTCGCGTTGAGCTGGGTGCCGGCGCCGAACCCCCCCGCCCGAAGCGATCCCGTTGAACTGGACCTGCTGCGCGAACATCCTGATGTAATCGTATTCGGCCTTGACCGACCAGTTCGGCGCGAAGGCATATTCGGCGCCGGGGCGCCACTCCATCCGTCGCCGCTGCGAAAGCAGGGACATCGGGGACGGAGGCGCGCGCGATGTCGCCGTTACCCGCCGATGCGGACGTCTTCCAGCAGGGACGAGGAAACCTGCGGCACCTGCTCGCCGTCGGAGGCGCGGGAGACGGAGATGCGGGTCTTGTTGAAGGCGCTGGCCGCGCCGGACTGCGAATTCAGATTGTTGAGCAGCTCGGTCACCAGCACGCTGTACTGGCCCTTGCCGTCGTCGGCGACCTTGCCCGGCGTGGCCGAGGTCAGGATCAGCGCGTTCTCCGGCGCCGAGATCGGCGCGAGGCCATGCGAGTAGGAGCGGAAGCGGCGCTCATAGGGGTTGCGGCGGGAAGCATCGACGACGACGAGCTTGGCCTTGGCGCCCTTCTCGGTCATCGTATCAAGCACCTGCTCGATGCTGACGCCGTCGCGGCGAACGTCGCCTTCCTTCCAGATCGCGGCATCGACCGGGATCATAAAGCTCTCGCGGCCGACCTGGACGCCGTAGCCGCCGAAGAACAGCATCGCCACGGTGTCCGGCTTGATCTTGTCTTTCAGGCGGGCGACGGCGCGGGCCATGTCGTCCTTGGTGGCGTCCTCGACCACGTCGACGTCGAAACCCTTGGCACGCAGCGCAGCCGTGAGGCCGCGAGCGTCGTTGATGGGCTGGGACAACGGCGCTGACGCATCCGGATAATGGCCGTTGCCGATCACCAGCGCGACGCGGTTGCCGGTGGTGCCGATCGAGCCGGTCTGCTCGGTGCCGATCGCCTTGGCAACGTCGAGCGAACGCTTGTTCAGCGCGGCATGGGCGCCGATCGCCAGCGACACCAGGCCGACGAACGCCACGGCAATGGTGACGCTGCGGCGGGAAATGTGGAGCTGACCGAGGTTCATCGCGTTACCATTCCCAAGTTTCTGTCTGAAGGCGCCAAGCAAGACCGCGCCAGTTAGTCGCGTGAGCAGCATTCAGGTTTGAAGGGGTTGCAAGGTGTGTGCCGTCCAATTGCGCTCAATTTGCGGCACCGCAACAACCCGGCTTTTAGCCTGTCAGCCCCTCCCGAACAACCTCATTTGATGCATGGAGCCGCCCGCGACAGACTATGGATAAAGGTTAAGATTTCCTATGTGACCTACATCACCGTTTGTGTTTTCTGCGGATTTGTATAGTTTTCAAGGGCTTGCAGGCCCGATCCGGCCGGCGGTGGCCGCGTTAAGCTATTTGCCATGCTCAACGCGGCCCTCCCTTCACCGTTCCGGCGGAAAGAAACTGCATGGGTTTTCACACCATCGCCGGCGCCGCATTTCGGGCGCTGACCGCGCGGAAAGACGGCCCGTCGCTCTACGACGTCTGCGATCCCGTGCTGCTGAAATACCGCGGCGGCGACCCGCATCTGGGGAAGTTCTATCGTACCGCGCTCGGCAACCCGGCGCTGCGGCCGCTGCTACGGCGGACCGGGTTACCCTCCTTACGCGATGAGAAGCGGCTCGGCGCCTTGCGCGAGGCGCTGGTCCGGGCGCGCGACGATGCCGAGCCGGACTGGGCCGCGGTTGGGCAGCCGATCGCCGAGCTGATGGCCGACATCGACGTCCGCCACCCTTCCCCGCCCCACCTGAAGGCGCCGGCGCAGATGCCCGATGCCGGCGAGATCGACCGGGTGATCCGCCGCTGCGGCGCGCATTTGCTGCGCTCGTTCGCCAGGAACGGCTTCATCCCGACCTATGCCGCCTTCAACCTGATCGGCGACCCTGACATGGGCGGGCGCGAAATGCTGATGGCGCTGACCGGGCTGAATTCGCGCGGCTACAAGAACTCGACGCTCTTGTTCAGCCTGGCGCGGATCTTCATCGCACATTCGCCGGCGCGCGCGCTGATCAACCCGCCCTGGCGGGGGATCGCCGAGCCGATGTGGGAACCGGTGCAGATCCGCCATCGCTCGGCCTATTATGATGCCTTCTTCACCGAAGCGCTGCTGAGCTACCTCGAGACCGGGCTGGCGTCTGCCGAAGAGACCGCGGCCTCAAAGCGCGCCATCGACGAGATGGTGGATTTCTGCCTGAAGACCTCGGCCGAGGAAGTGCCCTCGCATGACGGCTCGACGGTGCGGGTGATCACCGCGCTGGCGCCATTGCCGCACCCGCGCTTCTCGCGCTTCTTCGCCCAGATCAAGCAGGACTTAGGCTTCGGCATCTACGTACCGGATTGCGACACCACCGCGTGCTCGTTCTCGGCAGCAACGCAGGCGGGCTCGACCGATCCGATCCTCGACCAGCCACTCCTGGACTTCTACCGCGGCTACCAGGTGCGCGAGGGCGCCAACGAGCCGCGCGTCACCGTGCCCCTCAACGACAATATCGATTACGAGGGCGGCGTCGTCACCTGGATCGACAATATCAAGGGCGAGCGCCCCTACGGCAACGACCTCGATCCCACGCTCAATCTCGACATTCTCGAAGTCTCTTTCCGCAATCTCAAGCGCTGGAAGATCCTGGAGACGCCGCAGCGGCTGGAGACCGTGCATCGCATCCTCGGCTTCCAGCGGCGGCTCGCCGAAAGCGGCGCCTTCGCCGAGCCGCGCTCGCACATCTATTACCTGCCGGAATTGTACTCCGCCTATTTCGGCCGCTGCCATGCCGCGTTCATGGCATTGCCCGAGGCCGCGCGGCGGGCGATCGATCCGAACGGCGCGTTCGAATTCATCCGGGGCAAGGTGCTCGACTATGTCGAGACTGAGCTGATCGCGCGCGAGATGAACCCGTTCGACGCCGCGCTGGCGCTGATGGCGCTGGCGCATCTCGGCGCCGACGTCTCGACGTTTGCGCCGGCGCTCAACTGCATCGTTGCCCAGTTCGGCGAAGGCGGCCGACACGGGCCGTACCGCGCCTATGAATGGAACAAGATGAAGACGCCGACGCGGATTCTGGTCGGCGGCCCCGAAGTGACGTCAGCGTTCGTGCTGATGGGCCTGGCGCTGGCGAAAAGGGCGATGGCGAAGAAGTCGTAGTCGTAGGGTGGGTTAGGCGAAGCCGTAGCCCACCACCTCAGGCGCGGTGCAAGTTTCGGTGGGTTACGCTTCGCTAACCCCCCCTACATTCCGATGACGGGAAGTTGAAAGCGATGCGACGTCCCTGCACTGGCAAGCTGGCCCCATTGTCCGCACAATCCGCATCATTGCTTTGCCGGGATTGCCGATGAAACTATGGACGTTGCTTGCTGCCATCGTGCTGCTCTCGCTCCCTGCCGTCTCCCACGCGGCCGACATCACCGGCGTTCCGAAAATCCGTGAAGGCGATCAGCTCCAGATCGGCAACCACCGCATCCGCCTCGGCGGCATCGACGCGCCGGCCGTCGATCAGCTCTGCCTCAATACCAAGGCCGAGCGCTGGACCTGCGGCGCGGCGGCACGCGACGAGCTGACAAAACACTTCGGCAACAAGAGCTGGACCTGCCAGACCAGGGGCGCGGTCGATCGCCGCGGCCGCATCGTGGCGCGCTGCCAGGCGGACGGCGAGGACATCCAGAAATGGCTGGTGTCGAACGGCTGGGCGCTGGCGCTGACGCGGATCTCGCGCGATTACGAGGCGGACGAAAAGGCCGCGCGCGAAGCCAAGGTCGGGATGTGGCAAGGCGCGTTCATCGCGCCGTGGGATTGGCGCATCCGCAACAAGAAGACCGCCATTCTCGGCGCCGTTACACCGCCGGAAAATGCCAGGGCGGTCCTGCTGGCATCGGCATCCGGCCCGGTCGCGCCATCGCCGGACTGCACCATCAAGGGCAACGTCAACCGCTCCGGCGAATGTATCTATCATCAGCCGACCAGCCGCTGGTATGCGAAGATCGAGATGAAGATTTCAAAGGGCACGCGCTGGTTCTGCTCGGTTGAGGAGGCCGAAGCCGCCGGCTGTCGCGAGACGCGGCGGTAGTTTTTTTCTTACCTCGCCCCGCTTGCGGGGAGAGGTCGGATCACATCGACAGATGTGATCCGGGTGAGGGGGTACAGGTCTGTCCATTGGCATCAGAATTCGCGGAGAGAGCCCCTCACGCCGACCCTCTCCCCGCGAAGAGCGGGGAGAGGGAGAACGAACTGGAGTGCCGGATAATCCAACCGATCAACAATCGCGACCGCCGTTGAAGAAACGCGGCGGATGGCGGCGCGCCTTGTTGCTCGCCCTCGTCATCCTCGGCGGCTACGGTCTGCTCGCCTATCTGGTGCTGCCGGGTTTCTGGACACACTACGAGCATCAGCGCGGGCTCGCCGAGATGCCGATGGTGACGCGCACGGCGCAAGGTATTCCCGGCGATCCCATGAATGTCGGGTTGATCGGCGAGCTCGGCGAAGTCGTCTGCGCGATGCATGCGGCCGGCTGGTATCCGGCCGACCGGATCACACTGAAATCCTCGATCGAGATCATCGGCAGCGTGCTGCTCGATCGTCCCTACAAGGAGGCGCCGGTGAGCAATCTCTATTATCTCGGCCGCCGCGAGGACTTGGCCTTTGAAAAACCGATCGGGACCAGCGCCGACCGCCGCAATCATGTGCGCTACTGGAAAGTGCTGGAGAGCGGCGAGGAGAAGCGCCCGGTCTGGCTCGGCGCCGCAACGGAAGATCGCGGCGTCGGCGTCAGCCGATATACCGGCGCGGTCACGCATCACATCAGCCCCGATCTCGACGCCGAGCGCGCATTGCTTGCGGCTGATTTGGAAAATGCCGGCATGGTGGAGGCGAAATACCAGGTCACGGGCATCGGGCCGACACTCGCGGGGCGCAATGGCGGCGGCGACCCCTATTACACCGACGGCGAAATCTGGGTGCTGCGGCTGGTGGAAGCCTGCAAGAAGCGCGAGGGACCCGCGGTGACGATCCCAAGCCCACCGGCGACCGCATTGAAGGACCAGATCTGGCGCGCGATCGCGGACGCGGTGGGAAAATAACGTGCCGAGCAAGTGCGAGGCGCGGAGCAATCAGAGCAATTTGATCTTTTTTGCTACTCTGGATTGCTTCGCTGCGCTCGCAATGACGGCTCCGATCGAATATTATCTGGCCGAACCTCACGCCTCGATTCCGCGTGCTTGCCCATAAGGAAAACCAACAATGACCGTTCGCGCGGGCCGGGAGTTTCTGGCCATCCCGGGACCCACCACCATGCCCGACGAGGTGCTGCAGGCGATGCATCGCCCGGCGCTCGACATCTATTCCGATCAGATGGTGCAGTTGACCGAAAGCCTGCTCGCCGATCTATCAAAACTGTTCGCGACCAAAGGGAAATCCTACATCTACATCGCCAACGGCCATGGCGCCTGGGAGGCCACACTCTCCAACGTGCTGTCGCGCGGCGACAAGGTGCTGGTGCTGGAAAGCGGACGCTTTGCGATCGGCTGGGGCCAGGCTGCGGCCGCGATGGGCGCCGAGGTCGAGGTGCTTAAGGGCGACTGGCGTCGCGCGGTCCGTGCGGGCGAGGTCGAGGCGCGGCTGAGACAGGACAAGGATCACAGCATCAAGGCGATCGTCGCCGTGCAGGTCGATACGGCTTCCGGCGCCTATAACGATATCGAGGCGATCGGCAAGGCGATCAAATCGACGGGACATCCGGCGCTGTTCATGGTCGACACCGTGGCCTCCCTCGGCTGCATGCCGTTCGAGATGGACAAATGGGGCATCGATGTCGCGATGTCCGGCTCGCAAAAGGGCCTGATGACGCCGCCGGGCTTAGGCTTCGTCGCCGCCAATGAGCGCGCGCGGCAGGCCCACAAGAAGGCCAATCTGCGGACTCCCTACTGGGACTGGACCGAGCGCGAAGGCAGCGAGCACTACCGCAAATATGCCGGCACCGCGCCGGTACATTTGCTGTTCGCGCTGCGCAAGGCGATCGACATGTTGCAGACCGAAGGGCTGGAAAATGCCTTTGAGCGCCACCGTCTGCTCGGCGAAGCGGTGCGCCGCGCGGTAGCGGTCTGGAGCGAGGGCCAGGTGCTCGGCTTCAACATCACCGAGGCCAGTGAGCGCTCCAACACGGTGACGACGGTGACCATGAACGGTCACGATCCCATGGCGCTGCAGCGCTACTGCAAGGAGAAATGCGGCGTGGTGCTCGGCACCGGGATCGGCGATTTGTCGGGACAGGCTTTTCGCATCGCCCATATGGGCCATGTGAATGCACCGATGATTTTGGGCACGCTCGGCGTGGTCGAAGTCGGCCTCACCGCGCTCGGCATTCCCCACGGCAAGGGCGGAACCGAAGCCGCGATCGAATATCTCGGCGAGAACGTCGGGGCGTAAGTCCGATCTTTGGTAGGATGGGTGGAGCGGAGCGATACCCATCAGCGATTTAGTCCGATTGATGGGTATCGCCGCGCTCCACCCATCCTACGCACTGTCGGCTCTGCGAAACGCGGCGACTCGTGGTCACCATTTCACATGGTGAGAGAGGCCGCGTCTCCCGTGCCTCTCAGCCGCATCTAAATAATGGGTATCGCTTCGCTCCATCCATCCTACTCTTTCCCAACACGTATTAGTGCGTATACTGGCATACCAAGCCGGGCGCTGATCCGTGCAAGAACAAAGAGTGGGAGTGAGGCGATTGGCGTCCGTTGATTTGCGCGGTCTGACCAAGCGATTTGGCACGCTTGCGGTGGTCGATAACGTCTCGCTGAAAATCGATCACGGGCAACTGGTCTGCCTGCTCGGCCCGTCCGGCTGCGGCAAGACCACGACGCTGCGGCTGATCGCCGGCTTCCTGGAACCTTCCGACGGCGAGATCCATGTCGGGGACCGGCTGGTGTCTTCACGCGCGCGCACGCTGCCGCCCGAGCAGCGCAACATGTCGATGATCTTTCAGAGCTACGCGCTGTGGCCGCACATGACGGCGACGGAAAACATCGTCTACGGCCTGCGCCTGCGCAAGCTCGACCGCGACACCATCGCCAAGAAACTGGCGGCGATCCTGGCTACGACAAAACTCGAGGCGCTGTCGCAGCGCTATCCCGGCGAACTCTCCGGCGGGCAGCAGCAGCGCGTGGCGTTGGCGCGCGCGCTGATCGTCGAACCGGAGACGCTGCTGCTCGACGAGCCGCTCTCCAATCTCGACGCGAATTTGCGCGAAGAGATGCGGTTCGAGATTCGCCGGCTGCATGACGAATATCGCTACACGACGGTCTATGTCACCCACGACCAGTCCGAGGCCATGACCACGGCCGACCTGATCGCTGTCATGAACGGCGGCCGGATCGACCAGCTCGGTACGCCTGAAGATATTTACGCGCGGCCGGAATCCGAATTCGTCGCGCGCTTCATCGGCGCCAGTAACGTGATCAAGGGCACCGCGCGCGACGCCAACCATGTCTCCTTCGCGGGCGCGACGTTGAAGGTGGTCGGCGCGCCGCTCACAGCGGGCCAAAGCGCCGTGGTCACGATCCGTCAGCACGATATCGGCCTGTCAACGCAGGCGCCGGCGTCACCGGAGAATGCGATCAAGGCGGTCGTCACGCGGCAGGTCTATCTCGGCGCGGCGCGCGACTACATGGTCGAGGTCGCCGACGGCACCAGCCTGCGCGCCACCACGCCAACCGAAACCAATGTGCCAAAGGGCAGCGAGGTCTGGCTGACACTCCCACCCGAGCGTTGCCGGGCACTCAGCCGATAACAAGAAACAACAACCCGGGAGGACGCGATGAGAAGACAAAAGCTTTCGAGACGCGAAATCCTGCAAGGCTCAGTTGCGCTTGCCGCAGGAACCGTGTTCGCTTCCCCCTTGCGCGCCCAGGCGCCGGAGCCGGTTGCGGTCACGCCGGCACTGGTGGAGGCGGCGAAGAAGGAAGGCAAGCTGATCTTTTATTCCTCGATGGATCTGCCGGTCGGCGAAAAGCTCGGCAAGGCATTCGAAGCGGCCTTTCCCGGCATCACCATTCAGATCGAGCGTTCCGGCTCGGAGCGGCTGTTTCAGCGGATCGACCAGGAGTTTGCCAGCAACATTCGCGCCGCCGATATCGTCAACTCCTCCGATGCCTCGCACTTCATCAGTTGGAAGAAGAACGGCTGGCTGATGCCGTTCGTGCCGGAGGATGTCGCCAAGCATTTTCCGCAAAGCTATCGCGATCCCGACGGCCTGTTCGCTACCTCGCGGGTGTGGCTGTCGTCGATCGCCTACAACACCAACCTGATAAAGCCGGAGGACGCGCCGAAGAGCTTTGCCGACCTGCTCGATCCCAAATGGTCGGGCAAGATGGTGAAGGGACATCCGGCCTATAGCGGCACCATCATGACCGCGACGTTCCAGATGGTGCGCGAGCTCGGCTGGGAATACATGGAAAAGCTCGCCAAGCAGCGCGTGATGCAGGTGCAGTCGTCGACCGATCCGCCGAAGAAGCTGTCGCTCGGCGAACGCGCCGTGATGGCCGACGGCAACGAATACGGCATCGTGCTTCTGAAGGAAGCCGGCCAGCCGGTCGAGCCGGTCTATCCGACCGAGGGCACGCCGACGATTTCGGGGCCGACCGGCATCTTCAAGACCGCGCAGCACCCCAACGCCGCAAAGCTGTTCCAGGCCTGGCTGCATACCCGCGAGACGCAACAGTTCTTTGTCGACTTCAGCGCGCAATATTCGGTTCATGCGCAGGTGCAGTCGAAGCCGGGCCGGAAGATTTCGGACATCAAGCTGATGAAGGAAGATGCAGAGGGCGTCGAGAAGATGACCGAAGAAATCAAGACGCGCTATGCGCGCCTGTTCAGGGTTTGAGGATGCTGTCCGTCACGAACACCGCCGTCATTCCGGGATGGTCCGAAGGACCAGACCCGGAATCTCGAGATTCCGGGTTCGATGCTTCGCATCGCCCCGGAATGACGGAGAGAAACTTCGCATGACCACCATCACCAGCACCGACGCGCCAAAATCCCGCATCGACGTCACGCGCCCCGTGTTGTGGCTGTTCGCCGCGTTCATGATCCTGCTGATCGTGCTGCCGCTGTCGTGGCTGATGGTCTACGCCTTCACCGACAAGGCGCGGCGGCCGACGCTGCAGAATTTCGTCACGCTGTTCACCGACCCCGCCTTTCTCGATCCCTTGCTGACGACCGCGATCATCGCCACCACGTCGGCGGCGATCTGCTGCCTGGTCGCCGCCCCGATCGGCTGGCTGGTGTCGCGCACCGACATGCCGGGGCGGCAGATCATCCGCGCGCTGGTGACGGCCTCGTTCGTGACGCCACCGTTTCTCGGCGCGGTCGCCTGGGAACTGCTGGCGGCGCCGAACAGCGGCATGCTGAACCAGCTCTATCGCTACCTCACCGGCGCCGAAGATCCCCTGTTCGATATCTATTCGCTGACCGGGCTGATCTTCGTGATCTCCTGCTACACCTTTCCGTTCGTGTTCGTGCTGGTCGCCAACGCGCTCGACAACATGCCGGGCGAACTGGAAGACGCTTCCGCCATTCTCGGCGGCAAGGCGTGGACCACGGCGCGGCGCGTCACGATTCCCTTGGCACTGCCCGCGCTGGTCGCCGGTGCGCTGATCGCCTTCCTGCAGGCGATGACGCTGTTCGGATCGCCTGCGATCCTGGCACTGCCTGCCGGCTTCCACACCATGACGACGAAGATCTGGAGCCTGTTCCAGTATCCGCCCAAGCTCGAATTGGCTGCAGCCGCCGCCGTGCCTTTATTGCTGCTGACGATCCTGCTGCTGCAGGGCCAAAAATTCCTGCTCGGCCGCCGCGGCTTTTCCGTGGTCGGCGGCAAGTATGGCGCGCCGCGGCCGATCGAGATGGGAGGATGGCGCTGGGTGGCGCTGGCGTTCTGCCTCCTCGTGCTGCTCAATCCTGTGTTCCTGCCCTATTTCGCGCTGCTCAACGCGGCATTCTCCCCGAACGCGACCACGCTGGTGACGCCATCGACGGCCACGCTGCACAATATCGTGTTTGTGTTCACCGAATTGTCGTCGACCCAGCTCGCACTGAAGAACACGGTGATCCTTGGCGCATCGACGGCGACCGTCGGCACAATCCTCGCGCTCGTGGTCGCCTATGTCACCACCCGCCGCGTGATCGCGAGCCATCGCATGCTCGGCTTTCTCGCGACCGCCCCGGTCGCCGTGCCCGGTATCGTGCTCGGCGTCGGATTGTTCTTAAGTTACACGCGCCCGCCCTTCGTGCTCTACGGCACGCTGTGGATCCTGCTGCTGGCGTTTCTCACCATCAACCTGCCCTCGGCCTATCAGCAATTGCAGGCAGCGTTTGCGACCATCCACCCCGAACTGGAAGACGCCAGCCGCATCCTCGGCGCGACACGGCTGCAGGCGCTACGCCAGATCACGGCGCCGCTGCTCCGTACCGGCGTGATCGCGACCTGGTGCTTCATCTTCATCGGCGTGATGCGCGAACTATCCGCCGCGATCGTGCTGTTCACCTCGCAGACCAAGGTGCTGTCGGTTCTAATCTACGACCTCAATGAAAGCGGCGACCTGGCCGCGATTGCGGTGCTCGGCATCGCGATGCTGGTGATCACATTCACGGTGGTGCTGGCCGTGAACCGGATCCCGATGTTCGGTGGCGGCGCGGGGGCGAGGTTAAGGAATAGTTAGGCTGTCTACCAGTCATTGCGAGGAGCGAAGCGACGAAGCAATCCATCTATCCGTTATGCTGCGCGATGGATTGCTTCGCTTCGCTCGCAATGACGGCCTGCAGGCATCTAGTAATCCGCCACATTCACCCCGATATAAGGCCCAATCATTGAGCCTGACGAGGAACCGCGTGACCCAAGCCGCCACCAAAAAGCCTGCCCTATCGCCGCCCATCGCCTCGCGCCGCCCGTATACCTTCACCACGCACGGCATCGCGGTGACGGACGATTACGCCTGGCTGAAAGACGCCCGATGGCAGGAAGTGCTGCGCGATCCCTCGATCCTGGATCCGGATATCAGAAAATATCTGGAAGCCGAAAACGACTACACCGAGAGCCTGCTCGGCCATACCGCGCCGTTGCAGAAGAAGCTGGTCGCGGAGATGCGCGGACGGATCAAGGAAGACGATTCCAGCGTGCCGGCGCCGGACGGTCCGTTTGCATACTTGCGAAAGTTCCGTGAGGGCGGGCAGCACGAGATGTTTGGCCGCACGCCGCGCGATGGCGGCGATGTGGAGATCGTGCTCGACGGCGATGCGCTGGCCAAGGATCATGAATATTTCAAGTTCGGCAGCGCGCGGCATTCGCATGACCATAAGCTCCAGGCATGGAGCGCCGACACCAAGGGCTCGGAATATTTCTCGATCCGCGTGCGCGACTGGGCCACGGGTACCGATCGCGACGATCTCGTCGAGGAGACCGACGGCGGCATCGTCTGGAGCAAGGATTGCCAGAGCTTCTTCTATGTGAAGCTCGACGACAACCATCGGCCGATGCAGGTGTGGCGGCACCGGCTTGGCACGAAGCAGGCCGACGATACGCTTGTTTATGAAGAGCAGGATTCCGGCTGGTTCACCCATCTGCATGAAAGCTCGTCCGGGCGCTTTTGCGTGATCGCAGGCGGCGACCACGAAACCTCGGAGCAGCGGCTGATCGATCTCGCCAACCCCGAAGCGCCGCCGCGGCTGGTCGCCGCGCGCGAGGAAGGCGTGCAATATTCGATTGCCGACCGCGGCGATGAACTGTTCATCCTCACCAATGCGGACGATGCCATCGACTTCAAGGTCGTCACCGCGCCGCTCGCCTCGCCAGAACGTGCCAACTGGCGCGACCTGATCCCGTATCGTGAGGGCGTTTACGTGCTCGATGTCGAGCTCTATGCCGGCCACATGGTGCGGCTGGAGCGCGCCAATGCGCTGCCCGCGATCATCATCCGGGATCTGGCGACCGGAGAAGAGCACGCCATCGCCTTCGATGAAGCGGCCTACTCGCTCGACACCATGGGCAGCTACGAATTCGAGACAACGAATTTGCGATTTTCTTATTCGTCGATGACGACGCCGGCTGAAGTCTATGACTACGACATGGCGACGCGGGCGCGCGTATTGCGCAAGCGGCAGGAAATCCCGTCGGGCCACAACCCGGCCGACTACGTCACCACGCGCATCATGGCGACCTCGCATGACGGCGCGCAGGTGCCGGTCTCGATCCTGCACCGCAAGGACCTGGTGCGCGACGGAAGCGCGCCGCTATTGCTCTACGGCTACGGCTCCTACGGGATGGCGATGCCGGCGTCGTTTGCAGCCAATCGGCTGTCGCTGGTCGATCGTGGTTTTGTCTACGCGATCGCGCATATCCGCGGCGGCGCGGACAAGGGTTGGGGCTGGTATCTCGATGGCAAGCGCGAGAAGAAGACGAATTCGTTCGATGATTTCGCCGCCGCGGGCCGCGCGCTGATCGAGGCGAAATACACGAATGCAAAACGTATCGTCGGCCATGGCGGCAGCGCGGGCGGTATGCTGATGGGCGCGGTCGCCAACCGATCAGGCGAGTTGTTCGCCGGCATCGTCGCGGAGGTGCCGTTCGTCGACGTGCTGAATACGATGCTCGACGACACGCTGCCGCTGACGCCGCCGGAATGGCCGGAATGGGGCAACCCGATCGAGAGTGAGAAGGATTTCCGCACCATTTTGTCCTATTCGCCCTACGATAACCTTCAGGCCAAGGACTATCCGGCGATCCTTGCGATGGGCGGACTGACCGATCCGCGCGTCACCTATTGGGAGCCGGCGAAATGGATCGCGCGGCTGCGCGCCACGATGAGCGGCGGCGGCCCGGTGCTGCTGCGCACCAACATGGGCGCCGGCCACGGTGGCGCATCCGGGCGCTTCAACCGGCTGGATGAAGTCGCGATCGCCTATGCGTTCGCGCTGTGGGCGGTGGGATTGGCGGAGAAGGCGAAGGTCTAAATTGATCCCGATGGACTGAGGATTATCTGGGTACGATCAGACGGGACTTCATTAGGCATGAAGGCGCGTGGCTGGCCACGCGCCTATAGCGACGACCTGAATCATCGCCTCACGGCATCGTGTAGGCCGTCTTCACCGTCGTATAAAATTCGGCGGCATAGCGGCCCTGCTCGCGGGCGCCGAAGCTGGAGCCTTTTCGGCCACCGAACGGCACGTGGTAATCGACGCCGGCGATCGGCAGATTGACCATCACCATGCCGGCTTCGGAATTGCGCTTGTAGTCGCTGGCGTATTTCAGGCTGGTGGTGCAGATGCCGGATGACAGGCCGAAATCGGTGTCGTTCGCGGTCGCCAGCGCTTCGGCATAATCCTTGACCCGGATGACCGCGGCCACCGGCCCAAAGATCTCCTCGCGCGCAATCCGCATCTTGTTGCTCACATCGGTGAACAACGCCGGCTGCAGGTAGAAGCCGGGCGCCTCGCGGTTGAGCCGCTCGCCGCCGAAGGCGAGCTTGGCGCCTTCGTCCTTGCCGATGCTGATATATTTGAGGTCCTGATCGAGCTGGCTCTGATCGACGACGGGGCCGATATCGGTGCCGGCCTTCACCGCGTCATCAACCTTCAGGCCGCGCATCCGCTCGGTTAGGGCCTCGACGAATTTGTCGTGAATGCCTGATGTGACGATCAGCCGCGAGGCGGCGGTGCAGCGCTGGCCGGTGGAAAAGAACGCGCTGTTGGCGGCGCATTCCACGGCGACCTTCAGATCCGCGTCGTCGAGCACGACCAGCGGATTCTTACCACCCATTTCGAGCTGAAACTTCTTCATCGGCCGCGAGGCGATGCAGGCCGCAGCCACCTTCTGGCCGGTGGCCACCGAGCCGGTGAAGCTGATCGCGGCAACATCGGGATGCTCAAGCAGGACCGCGCCGACTTCCGAGCCGCGCCCGATCACAAGGTTGAGCACGCCCTTGGGCAGGCCGGCGCGATGCAGGATATCGACCAGCGCCCAGGTCGAGCCCGGAACAAGATCTGCAGGCTTGATCACCACGGTATTGCCATAGGCCAAAGCCGGGGCGATCTTCCAGGCCGGAATGGCGATCGGGAAATTCCACGGCGTGATCAGGCCGACAACACCCAGCGCTTCGCGTGTAATCTCGATGTCGATGTCGGGGCGCACGGAAGCCAGTTTCTCACCGGCCATCCGCAGGCATTCGCCGGCAAAGAACGCAAAGATCTGGCCGGCGCGCGCGACTTCGCCGACGCCTTCCGGCAGCGTCTTGCCTTCCTCGCGTGACAACAGCCGGCCCAGTTCGTCCTTGCGGGCCAGGATTTCGTCCGACGCCTTTTTCAGGATGTCGTAGCGCGCTTGCGGCGTCGATCGCGACCATGCCGGAAACGCCGCTTTGGCAGCCGCAATCGCAGCCTCGGCTTGCGCACGCGTGCCGCGCACGGCTTCGCCGACGATGTCCTTGGTATCGGATGGATTGACGTTCGGCGCGCGAGCGCCATCGGACAACCATTCGCCGTCGATCAGATTGTTGAACATCAGCATGGTGGTCTCTCCACTGTTACGTCGTTTTTGGATCCCGCGTCCGGCGGGAATAGAAGACTATCGTCCGTTGGCCTTGCGCCAAGCAGCAAAATCCTTCGACGTCTGCTCGTCGGTTGCGGGATAGAGGCCGAGAATCGAGCGGCCCTTGCGCACCTCCTCGGTAACAAAATCCTCGAACGCCGTCATCTCGACCGCTTCATCCGCGATTTCGTCGGCGAGGTGTGCGGGGATCACGATGACGCCGTCCGCATCACCCAGGATGACGTCGCCGGGAAACACCGGCGCGTCACCGCAGCCGATCGGCACGTTGATCTCGATCGCCTGATGCAGCGTCAGATTGGTCGGCGCGCTCGGGCGGTGGTGATAGGCGGGAAAGCCGAGAGCCGCGATTTCAGCGGAATCACGGAAGCCGCCATCGGTGATCACGCCGGCACAGCCGCGCTGCATCAGCCGCGTCACCAGGATGGCGCCGGCCGACGCGGCACGCGCGTCCTTGCGGCTGTCCATCACCAGCACCGCGCCCGGCGGGCAATCCTCGACTGCCTTGCGCTGCGGATGGGCGCGATCACGAAACACGTCGATCTTGTTGAGGTCCTCGCGCGCCGGCATGTAGCGCAGCGTAAAGGCCTCGCCGACCAGCACCGGCTGGTTCGGGCCGATGGGATGCACATCCTGGATCATCTGGATGCGGAAGCCGCGCTTGAACAGCGCGGTGGCGACGGTGGCGGTGGAGACGGTCTTGAGTTTGTTGCGGGTGGCGTCGCTCAGTTTTGTCATGGTCCTTCGCATTCCTTTCATCCGTCATTCCGGAGCGCTCGCGTCAGCGAGCGAATCCGGAATCTCGAGATTCCGGGTCTGGTCCTTCGGACCATCCCGGAATGACAACAACACTCACACCGCCCCGTGCGCTTCCACATACAGCGCGTAGACCGAGTGGCAGCTCGTCATGTAGAGGCGGTTGTTCTTCGGGCCGCCGAAGGTGAGGTTGGCGCAACGCTCCGGCAAGCGGATGTGGGCGAGCGGCTTCCCGGCGGGGCTGAACACCATCACGCCGTCGAGATCTTCCGACTTGCCCTTGAGCTGGAACACCTTTCGGCCGCCGACCTCGGTCGGCTCGGATTGCAGCGCGCCGTTGGAGCCCCAGCCGCACCACAGATTGCCGTCGCGGTCGACGCGGAAACCATCGAGCGCGCCCTGATCGGCGGCATCGATCAGCTTGGTCTTGTTGCCGACCGTGCCGTCATCGTTGACGTCAAAGCTCCAGATGCTGCGGTTCGGCGTGCCCTTCCACTCCACCACATAGAGCTTCTTCTCGTCCGGCGAGAAGGCGAGGCCGTTGGGATTGAAGATGTCGGTGATAACCGCCGAGAGCTTGCCGTCCTTGGTCAGGCGATAGACGTTGGTGGTGGCCTGTTCCGGCTTTTCCTTCTTGCCTTCCCACTCGCCATTGATGCCGAACAAGGGATCGGTGAACCAGATAGTGTCGTCGGACTTGACCACGATGTCGTTCGGCGCGTTCAGCCGCTTGCCCTCGAACTTGTCGACCAGCACCGTGATCTTGCCGTCCTTCTCGGTGCGGGTGACGCGGCGGGTGACCGAATGCTCGCAGGTGACGAGACGGCCCTGCCGGTCGCGGGCGTTGCCGTTGGCATAGTTGGCGTTGGCGCGGAAGACCGAAGTCTGGTTGGTCTTCTCGTCGAACTTCATGATGCGGTTGTTGGGAATGTCGGAGAACAGGAGATAGCCGCCTTCGGGGAAGTAGGCCGGCCCTTCTGCCCAGCGCATGCCGGTGGCGACCTGCTCGACCGTCGACGAATAGATCCGGTATTTTGCGAAGCTCGGATCGAGGATCTGCACCGCCGGATCGGGATAACGCTGGTTCGGCGTGAACGGAAACGATTGTGCGCCGGCTGCACGGGAAAGAAGCGTGGAAGCGGCAGCGGTGCCTGCGCCTGCGATTAGATTGCGTCGGCTCATATTCATTTGTCGTCCTCCCCTGCGATGTTTTTGTTTGGCGGTCATTCCGGGGCGATGCGAAGCATCGAACCCGGAATCTCGAGGTTCCGGGTTCGCTTCGCGCCCCGGAACGACGACGGCTAATAAATCGACGGCTCCTCCACCGGCTTCCCAAACCCGGTCTCCAGGAAATCGAAGTCGCAGCCTTCATTGGCCTGCTTGATGTGGCGGGTGAACATCCAGCCATAGCCGCGCTCGTAGCGCGGCTCCGGCGCCTTCCACTCGGCGCGGCGCTTTGCCAGCTCCGCTTGGGGCACATCGAGGTTGATGGTGCGGGCGCTGACATCGAGCGTGATCTGGTCGCCGTTGCGCACCAGCGCCAGCGGACCGCCGATATAGGATTCCGGCGACACATGCAGGATGCAGGCGCCATAGCTGGTGCCGCTCATCCGCGCATCCGACAACCGCACCATGTCGCGCACGCCCTGCTTCACCAGTTTTGTGGGGATCGGCAGCATGCCCCATTCCGGCATTCCCGGTCCGCCCTGCGGTCCGGCATTGCGGAGGATCAGGACGTGATCGGCGGTAACATCCAGATTCGGATCGTCGATCGCCTTCTTCATCGAGGGGTAATCGTCGAACACCAGCGCCGGTCCGGTGTGCTTGAGGAAGCGCGGCTCGCAGGCGCTCGGCTTGATCACGCAGCCGTCGGGCGCGAGATTGCCCTTGAGCACGGCCAGCGCGCCCTCGGCATAGATCGGGTCCTTCACGGTACGGATGACGTCGTCATTATACACTTCGGCGCGGGCGATGTTGTCGCCGAGCGTATGGCCGGTGACGGTCATGACATCGAGATGCAGATGCTCCCTGATGCGGCTCATCAGCCCCGGCAGCCCGCCGGCGTAGAAGAAGTCCTCCATCAGATATTTGTCGCCGCTCGGCCGCACATTGGCGATCACAGGCACCTTGCGGCTCGCCTTCTCGAAATCGTCGAGCCCGATATCCTGGCCGGCGCGGCGCGCCTGCGCGATCAGATGGATGATCGCATTGGTCGAGCAGCCCATCGCCATCGCCACCGTGATCGCGTTCTCGAAAGCTTTTCGGGTCTGGATCTTCTCCGGCGTCAGGTCCTCCCACACCATCTCGACGATGCGGCGGCCGCATTCGGAAGCCATGCGGATATGGCCGGCGTCGGCGGCGGGGATCGAGGACGCGCCCGGCAGCGTCATGCCGATCGATTCCGCGATCGCCGTCATGGTGGACGCCGTGCCCATCGTCATGCAGGTGCCGTAGCTGCGGGCGATGCCGGCCTCGACATCGACCCAGTCCTTGTCGGAGATTTTTCCGGCGCGCCGCTCGTCCCAGTACTTCCAGGCGTCCGAGCCCGAGCCGAGCGTCTTGCCCTTCCAGTTACCGCGCAGCATCGGCCCGGCAGGAAGATAGATGGTCGGAAGGTTCATGCTGGTGGCACCCAGCAGCAGGCCCGGCGTGGTCTTGTCGCAGCCGCCCATCAGCACCACGCCGTCGACGGGATGGCCGCGCAGCAATTCCTCGGCGTCCATCGCCAGCATGTTGCGATAGAGCATGGTGGTCGGTTTCAGAAACGATTCCGACAGCGACAGCGCCGGCAGCTCCATCGGGAAGCCGCCGGCCATCAGGATGCCGCGCTTGACGTCGTCGACGCGGCTCTTGAAGTGCATGTGGCAGGGCTGCGCGTCCGACCAGGTGTTGAGGATCGCGATGACCGGCCGGCCCTTCCACTCCTCCGGCGCGTAACCCATCTGCATTGCGCGCGAGCGATGGCCGAAGGCACGGAGATCGTCAGGCGCGAACCAGCGCGCGCTGCGGAGGTCGGCGGGGTTCTTCCTGTTGCTCATGACTGGGTACCCCATTTCTGGACGGTGTTGCGTTCGATCGTGCGGAAGATCAGGTTCTCCACGATCAGACCAATCACGATCACGGTCAACAGGCCGGCGAACACGGCGGGAATGTCCAGCAGATTACGGTTCTCGAAGATGAACCAGCCGAGACCGCCCTGCCCCGAGGACACGCCGAACACCAGCTCGGCGGCGATCAGCGTGCGCCAGGCGAAAGCCCAGCCGATCTTCAACCCGGTGAGGATCGAAGCGAAGGCGGCTGGGATCAGGATGCGGAACACATAAGGCAGCCCGCGCAGGCCATAGTTGCGGCCGACCATGCGCAGCGTGTTCGACACGCTCTTGAATCCGGAATGGGTGTTGAGCGCGACCGGCCACAGCACCGAATGGATTAGCACGAACACAAGACTGCCATTGCCGAGCCCGAACCAGATCAGCGCCAGCGGCAACAGCGCGATCGCCGGCAAGGGATTGAACATCGCCGTGATGGTTTCGAGAAAGTCGGTGCCGATCCGGGTCGAGATCGCGAGAATGGTGAAGATGGCGGCCAGTGCGATGCCGGCGGCATAGCCCATGAACAGCACTTTCAGCGATGCCCAGGCACGCATGGGAATGGTGCCGTCGCGCACCTTCTCGAACATGGTGACGATGGTGTCGTGGAAGGTCGGAAACAGCAGCGGATTGTTGAGGATGGTGCCGTAGGTCTCCCATGCCGCGGCGAGGAAGATGATGATCACGGATTTGCGGACGAAGCCGTCGTTCCACAATAGCTCCAGCACCGAGAGCTTGCGCTCGACTTCTGCCGGCACCGCCGCCGTGAGATCGGCGGCATCGCGCAGCAGGATTTTTGCCTCACCCATCGCGCGCTCCCTTCAATGTGCCGTAGCGTTATCGGCGAACAGCAGATCGTGGATCTGCTTTTCCAGCCGCGCGGCGCTGCCGTCCTCGCCGTTGACCTTGTCGACGTCGATCACCTCGGCCTTGACCCGTCCGGGATGCGGCGATAGCAGCAGAATGCGGTTGCCGATCTTGATCGCCTCTGCGATCGAATGGGTAACGAACAGCACGGTGAACTTGGTTTCCGCCCAGAGCTGCAGCAATTCGTCCTGGCAGGTACGCCGCGTCAGCGCGTCGAGCGCCGCGAACGGCTCGTCCATCAGGAGAATGTCCGGCTCCATCGCCATGCCGCGCGCGATCGCGACGCGCTGCTTCATGCCACCGGACAGCGTATGCGGATAGGCGTCGACGACGCGGGTGAGGCTGACCTTCTCGATATAGGCCCGCGCACGCATCTCCGCGTCCCTGCGCGGCAGCCGGCGCGTCATCAGCAGCGGGAACATCACGTTTTCCAGCACCGTCTTCCACGGCAGCAACTGGTCGAACTCCTGGAAGATCATCATGCGGTCGGCGCCGGGCTCGGATATTTCGCGGCCCGAAATCCGCATTTTCCCTTCGCTCGGCGTCATATATCCGCCGACCGCCTTCAACAGCGTCGACTTGCCGCAACCGGAAGGGCCTAGCAGCACGAAGCGATCGGAACGATCGACCGTGAAGCTGACCCGCTCGGTCGCGGTCACGACCGCGCTCGAAGTCTTGTAGCGCAGCGTTACGTCACTGACATCGAGAAGCGCGGCCATGTCGATCAATTGCCATTCAGGTCGTGGGAGACCGGCAGGTAGTAATCAGTGAACGCCTTGGGCATGGTCTTCAGCGTGCCGACCTTGTGCAGATGGGCGGCGAATTTCATGGTGCCCTGCGGCTGCAGGTTCCATTCCATCATGCCGGGCTCCTTGAGCCACGCCAGCAGTTCCTCGACGCTGGTCTTGTCGCCGGTCACCTCCTTGTAGATCTCGACCGCGGCCTTGGTGTCGCTGCGGATCAAGTCCTGCGCTTCCTTGGTGGCGTCGCGCACCGCCTGCACGATCTTCGGATTGGCGTCGGCGAATTTGGTCGTGGTGAAGAATTGCGCCTGGCTGAGCGGACCGCCCATCACGTCGGGCGAGGACAGCACCACATGCGCGCCGGGCACGTTCTTCAATTCGAGGAAGGTAAACGGCGGAATGGCAAAGTGATTGCGTACCTCGTGCTGGGCGTTGGTCATCGCGACATAGGCATCGGGATGGCCGAGCTGCACCGTATTGGCGTCGAGTTTCGACCACTGGTCGGCGCCAAGGGCTTCGGCGGCTGCGATCTGCAGCACGATCGCCTGGGTCGAGACCTTGACCGTCGGCACCGCGATCTTGTCGTTCGGGCCGAAATCCTTGATCGACTTGATGTGCGGATCGCGGCTGATCAGCGTCATCGGCTGCGCAGAGGTGGCGACGATGCCCTTGACGCCGCCGCGGGTGCGGTCCCACAGCAGCAGAAGATTGCCGGTTCCGGTATTGAGGATGTCGACGCTGCCGGCCAAGAGCGCATCGGTCTGAGCGCCGCCGCCGCTCAGATTGATCCATTTCGTGGTGACGCCTGATACGCCGAGAGAGGCTGCGTGCTTCTCGATCAGCTTGTGCTTTTCCATGATGTGCGAGGGCATGTAGAAAATGCCCGGCTGCCGCGACAGCGAAATCTCTGATTTCTGCTGGGCCACAGCCGGCGAGCCCGGCAGCACCATGGCGAGAACCATAGCGGCGCCCGCGCAGGCGCTCCACATCCTGTTTTTCATTGTGCGTCTCCTCCGGTCTATCGTTGACGTCCCTGGGGGAGATGCACTAATGTATTAGTGCATTTGAAGCAAGCCCTTCTGGAACGACCGGCTCGAATGGCACCACCGCAAGTCGCTCCCCGTCGCGCTCCCCCGCGTTCCGCTGACCGGCTCGATCGCGACCGTCAGGCGGCACCGCAGGTGTTTGAGCGCTTGCGCGGCATGATCATTTCACTGGAGCTGCCGCCTGGATCGCCGTTGTCGCGCGCCGCGCTGGCCGGACAGTTCGGCGTCAGTTCGACGCCGATCCGCGATGCGCTGATGCGGCTCGAGGAGGAGGGGCTGGTCGACGTGTTCCCGCAATACGCCACCGTGGTCAGCCGGGTCGACGTGCGGCTGGCACAGCAAGCGCATTTCCTGCGCCAGGCGGTCGAGCTCGAAATCGTGCGCGGGCTGGCAATCCAGCACGACGAAGCGCTGCCCGCCGCACTCAATGCGACGATCGCCCGCCAGCAGCAATTCGCAAAGGCCGGCGACTTCGAAAAATTCATGGCCGCCGACAACGAGTTCCACGCCCAGCTCTATGCCGCCACCGACAAGCAGGACATCTGGTCGCTGGTGCGCAGCCGTAGCGGACATATCGACCGGCTGCGCCGGATGCATCTGCCCTCCCCCGGCAAGGCGCAGGATATCGTGCGGCATCACAAGCTGATTGCGAAGGCGATCGACGCCGGCGAACCCGAAGAAGCGCAGAAGCACCTGCGCACCCATTTGTCAGGCACGCTCAGCGAACTCGCACAGATTCGTTCGCGCTACCCCGAATATCTCAGCAATTGACGATAAGCGGCCCCGCCGCATGCATTCGTGCCCGCGAATCACCCTCCCAGTCGGCTGCGCCGGCGTCTGTCTGCCTGACATCATGCGCATAAGGGTACTTTATAAGGCACTTTTTGACGGCGCAGCCGGAACGTCGCCGCCGTGGAACCAGTTGCAGCAATATGGGGATTCGACAAAACTCGATCGCCGTGCGCTTGATCCCAGCGGGGCCCGGAGAACTTTTACTTTGGCACGAATATTGGTCGTGGATGACGATGCGGCGGTCCAGTTGACCATCCGCCTGCTGCTGGAGCGTGCCGGCCACAGCGTGGTCACGGCGAGTGACGGCCGAAAAGGCCTCGCACTGTGTCAGACCGGAAATTTCGATCTGTTGTTCCTCGACATTTTTATGCCAGGAATGGACGGATTTGAAACCATGCGGATGGTTCGTCAGCAGCGGTCGCAAATCCCGATCATCGTCATCTCCGGCCGGCCGGTCTCGCCGGAATCGGACTTGGCCCCGGACTTCCTGACCATGGCGACCAAGCTCGGCGCGGTTTCCAGTCTGCAGAAGCCGTTCCGGCCAGCCGACCTTCTGGCTGCCGTCGCGGGCTGCCTGGAGGCCGCTGATCGTGACTTGCCGCCACGCCCTGCCGGCGGTGTTGCTTCCTCCCCATAATGCGCCATAGCATCGGGTTCGTCCGGCGGACTTGCCGGCCGCAGCGGGAGGACGAGCGGACACCGACATGACGCTCACAACGAGGCTTGCCATCGCGATGATTGCGTTGGTCGCGATCGCGGTTTCCGCGGTCGGATGGCTGAGCTATCGCAACCTGGAACAGGCGCTCCTGCTGCGCGCTCGCGACCGCATCGAGACGCATTCGCGGCAACTGGCCACCGACCTCGAATATTACGCGGCCAGCGCGACCGGCGATGTTGCGGCCTCTCGTTCCGCGGTGTCGCTGCAGGGACTGATGCGCGCCCGCAAAGCCGGAGGCATCGATCCAATCGATGGCGTCTCCGAAAAGACGTGGCGCGACCGGCTGGCATCACGTTTCGTGGCCGAACTCGAAGCCAAGCCCGCCTATGCGATGCTTCGGGTCATAGGGATCGATGATGATGGCCGTGAGCTCGTCCGCGTCGACCGCGCGGGACCGAATGACACAGTTCGGATCGTACCCGAAGAGGGATTGCTGAAGAGAAACACTCGCAGCTACTTCCCGGAAACGATCCGGCTGGGCCCCGGACAAATCTACGTCTCGTCGCTCGATCTGGGGCGCCGCAACGGGCTGATCGAGGCGGTACACAGGCCGACGCTTCGCATCGCGACGCCGATCTTCGCAGACGACGGCAAGCTGTTCGGCATTTTCATGATCAATGTCGACATGCGGCGCGCGTTCGACCGCATCAGGTCGTCGGTGTTGCCTGGCGAGACCATCTACGTCGTTAACAAGCAGGGCGACTATCTCATTCATCCAGATCGTTCACGCGAATTCGGCGCGTTGCTCGGCAAGCCGAACAACTGGAAAGCCGACTTCCCGCATCTGGCGTCGCAGGCCGGGGCAACGCAAGCCAGCGCTGACATCGTTCCGGATCAAGCCGGACGGCCGGGCGGGATAGCCTTCGCGCCCGCGCTTCTGGCCGGGGTCGAATGGGCTGGCGTCATTGAAACGACGCCCAACTCCGTCATCATGGCGCCGGCCGCGAGCATCAGGAATGCTTCCCTTCTTGTCGGTGGCATTGCGATGTCGGGCGCGGTAGTGCTGGCGCTGCTGGTCGCGAGATCGCTGACCCGCCCGATCGTCCAGTTGACCGAAGCCGTGCAGGGCGTGGCCAGTAACAAGAAGATCGCCATTCCGGTCGAAGCACGCGGCGAGACCGGCGTACTTGCGCGCGCGTTTGCGCAGGCGATCGACGAAGTGAATGCAAAGACTGCTGCTCTCGAGCGGGAGGTGCAGGAGCATCGCCGCACCGTGGCCGCGCGCGACCATCATGCCGAACGGGAACGGCTGTTCAGCGCTGCGGTCGAATCGTCCAACGACGCCATCATCACGACGTCGCTTGACGGCACCATTACCGGCTGGAACTCGGCGGCGGAGCGGCTGTTCGGTTACACCGCCGCGGAAGCCGCGGGCAAGAACATCACCCTGCTGGTGCCCAAAGACCGGCTGCCGGAGTTGCAGGACGCGCTGCGCCGGATCGGCTGGGGTGAAAGCATCGAGCACAATGAATCGGTGCGCGTGCATAAGGACGGAAGACGCATCGAAGTCTCGCTCGGCATTTCCCCGATCAAGTCGCCCTCGGGAGCGACCATCGGCATCTCGAATGTGGCGCGCGACATCACCGAAACCAACAAGACCAGGCAGGTGCTGCGACGGCAGACCGAAGAGCTTCGCCGCATCTTCGAGACCTCGCAGGATCTGATCATGGTGATGGATTCCGGGGGGGTTCTGGTTCAGATCAGCCCGAGCTGCGAGGCCATCCTGGGCTACCGGCCGGAGGAAATGATCGGCCATAGCGGGGAGGACTTTATTCATCCCGACCATCTGGAAAATTCCCGTGCGGAAATGCGGGCGTCGCGGCGCGGGCAACGCCCGAAGATGTCCGACACGCGCTGCATTCACAAGGATGGACATTACGTCTGGCTGTCCTGGCTCGGTACATGGTCCGAGCCGGCCAAGCGATTCTTCTTCGTCGGCCGCGACATGACCGAGAGCCGGCTGGCACAGGAAGCGCTGCGCGAAAGCGAGCAACTTGCCCGCGGTATCGTCGACACGGCGCTCGACGCCTTCGTCCAGGTCGACGAGCAGGGATTCATCCGGGACTGGAATGCGCAGGCAGAAAATATCTTCGGCTGGCCGCGCGATGAAGCATTCGGAAAGAATGTGTTCGACCTGATGGGCCAGCCGGACGGGCAAGGCCCTCTCAAGAAAGCCCTGCAAGCATTCCTGCTTTCCGGCAGCGAGGCGGTCCGTCAGCCCCGACGCGAGCTTCAGATCAGGCGGAGAGATGGGAAGGAGATCACGGTGGAGCTGAGCATCGCCGCGCTGAGGACGCGCGGTGGCTTCGTATTCAACGCATTCGTCCGCGACCTCACCGACAAGATCGCCGCCGAGGACAGGATCCGGCAGGCCGAGAAGATGGAGGCGATGGGACAGCTCACCGGCGGCATCGCGCACGACTTCAACAACATCCTGACGGTGATCACCGGAACGATCGAAATTCTTGCGGATGCCGTCAAGGGTGAGCCGCAGCTTGCCGCCATCACGCGAATGATCGACGAGGCGGCCTCGCGCGGCGCCGACCTCACCCAGCACCTGCTCGCCTTCGCGCGCAAGCAGCCGCTCGAGCCGAAGGTAACCGACGTCAACACGCTGATCATCGACACCGCGAAACTGTTGCAGCGAACACTCGGCGAGCACGTCGAGATCGAATCCGTGTTCGAGGACGAGACGTGCCCGGCGATCGTCGATCCCAATCAGCTCGCCACCGCGATTCTCAATCTGGCCCTCAACGCCCGCGACGCCATGCCCGATGGCGGCAAGCTGATCATCGAGACCGGCTTCGTCGTGCTCGACGAGAATTATGCGAGGATGCACAGCGACGTCCGGCCGGGCCGCTACGCCATGATCGCGGTCAGCGATACCGGCACCGGCATCCCGGCTGCGGTGCTCGACAAGGTATTCAATCCGTTCTTCACCTCGAAGGGGCCCGGCAAGGGCACCGGCCTTGGGCTCAGCATGGTGTACGGCTTCGTCAAGCAATCGGCCGGCCACATCATGATCTACAGCGAAGAGGGCCATGGCACGACGATCAAGATGTACCTGCCGCCCGCCATGGGCACATTGCCGGCGGCCGAGGCGCCGCTGGCGCCGGCCGTCACGGGCGGCCACGAGACCATCCTGGTGGTGGAAGACGACAAGCTGGTGCGCGACTATGTATTGGCGCAACTCCACTCACTCGGTTACGTCACGCTGGATGCGGCGAACGCGACCGAAGCTCTCGCGCTCGTCCACACCGGTCACCCCTTCGACCTTCTGTTCACCGACGTGATCATGCCCGGCATGAACGGCCGCCAGCTCGCGAACGAGATATTGAAAGTGAGGCCCGAGCTAAAGGTATTGTTCACGTCGGGCTATACCGAGAACGCCATCATCCATCACGGTCGGCTGGATGAAGGTGTGATGCTGCTCGCCAAGCCCTATCGGAAATCCGACATGGCGATCATGATCCGGAAAGCGCTCGCCGATTGAACGCCGCACGCGCAGATCTGCGCTGGGTGCAGCGGTTTGTCTGCGATCAGGCCACTGCGCCTGCGATCAGATCTGGCCCTGACGCTGGGTGGTCATCACGATGCGGACCAGGTCGGCGGCATTCCGAGCGCCAAGCTTCTTCATGATATTGGCGCGGTGATCCTCGATCGTGCGCGGGCTGATCCCGAGATGCCGCCCCGCTTCCTTGTTGGAAGCGCCGGCGGTGAACTGCTCCAGCACCTCGCGCTCGCGCCGCGTGAGCGGTTCCCGTCCCGGAAAATGCAGGGTCGCAATGCGCGACGGGGCGTTTTGCGCCTGCCGGCGGGCGTAAGCCTCGATCGCGTCATCGAGCCTTGCTACGATTTCGCTGCCGCGGAACGGCTTTTCGATGAAATCCAGCGCGCCGTTCTTGATGGCGCTGACCGCCATGGCGATATCGCCCTGCCCTGAGATCATGAAGATCGGCGCGGGGTAGTCCTCGCCATGCAGCTCTCGCAGAATGTCGAGACCGGACTTACCGGGGATATGCACATCGAGAAGGATGCAGGCTGGCGTCCGCGTTCGTGCAATCGCCAGCAGGGCAGCGCCGTCGGCGAAACAGATGACCTGATAGCCGCCTGCCGTCAGGACCATCGAAAGCGTGTCGCGAACGGCAGGGTCGTCATCGACTACGAAAATCTCCCCACGGGAGGGGGCCTTTTCAGCCATGTTCCATCGTCCATGCGTGGTTGAATGTGACTCACACTCGGATAACGGTATTCAACTCCATACCGGACCGTATTTGTACGGGACCACGGCTTAACGCACAAGTAGCAACGCGCTCTTTAAAAAGTAACTAAGGAGTGCACTCATGCAGAACGCAGCTAGCGACGGCGTCGCACAGGTGCCCCACGACCCGGATGCCGCCCACCCGCGCCGTGATTTTGGACCTCGTCGGCCTGATCGAGCACGTCCAGAGCGGCCTGCGCGGATTGAAGAGACGATCGCCAGGGAAACCTCGCCCGGCGGCCCCGAGAGTTCCACTGGTGCCATCGTGCTGGACGACGTGTCGCCTCGCTACATGAAGGCGGCCGCCGCGGTGCAGGCCTGCGACGTCAATCTCGGCATCGCCCTGCGTTCCCTGCTCGACTCCGGCGCAGACGATCCAAGCGCCGCCTGCCTGCCGGCGCTTGCGGTCGTCGGGGCGTAAGGCGACACGGCGCCGACCTGCTGGAGCCTACGAAGTTCCCTCGCCGCAATTTTCTCGCCAACTTTCCCGGGCCGTTAACCACCTGCTGCGATCGCTGCCTGGCGTCCGGCATGCCATCGGCGCACCGTCTGACCCGGATGCCGCGACGACGATGGAGAAGCTCGACGCGGCGCTCAACAATATGAGCCACGGCCTTTGCATGCTCGGGCCGGACAACCGCCTGCTGCTGTGGAACGATCGCTATGTAAAAATGTACAAGGCTGGCGCCCGACCGCCTGCGCGTCGGATGCACGCTCGATGAAATGCTCGAAGCGCGCAAGGCGGCGGGCACGGCCTATCGCGATCTCGGGCAATACGGATGAGGGCGCGAGAACATCACGGCGATGAATTAGCCTGATGTTGGCGCTGGAAGGGGCCGCTACACCACCTTAGGCGTCAGCTTCGGCCTTTGACGAAGCACCCGACTTTTTCTTGCCGTGCTTGCCGCGCAGGAAGCGGATGTCCATTTCCGTGCCGTTGACGCGAACGAGCTCGCAGCGGCGATAGGCGAGGCCGGTCGAGGACAAGAGCAGGAAGAACTCCTTGAGATTAAGGCCTTGAATGGAGCCTTCCACGGTCAGCGTGGCGTCGGTGTCCGAGATCGCGTTGAGTTGGCAGTCCCTGCGCCAGGTGCCGTCGATCGCCATGAGGCAGACATCATAGCCCCGGCTGAACGTGACCCGCTCCGCGCCCTTGCCGTCATCCGTCATCGCTCACCGTCCCGCCATCGCGGCGATTCTTGGCATCGACGCGCCGGCCTGCGGGGATGCCGCCCGCGCGCCGCTCGGCCGATAGAGGCCGCGCTTGTCCGGGAACGGCTTGAAGACATCGGTCAGGCCGACGACCGTTTCCGCCGCGCCGAGCACCAGGAAGCCATCGCCTTCCATCGCCTTGGCAAGACGGCCGAAGATATTGATCTTGGTTTCCTGATCGAAATAGATCAGCACGTTGCGGCAGAAGACGACGTCGAAATTGCCGAGCAGGGAGAAATCGTGCAGCAGATTGAGCTGGCGATGCTGCACCATGCCGCGCAGCTCCGGGCTGATCTGCCACAATTCTCCGTTCTGCTTGAAATATTTGACGAGCAGCTGAATCGGAAGACCGCGCTGGACCTCGAACTGGCTGTAGATGCCCGATTTCGATTTCTCCAGCACTTCCTGCGACAGGTCGGTGGCGATGATCTCGGTCCGCCAGCCGGCGAGCGCCGGGCCCATTTCCTTCAGCGACATCGCAAGCGAATACGGCTCCTGGCCGGTCGAGCCGGCGGCGCACCATATCCTGATGCTCTTGCGGCCGGCGCGCGCCTTCAACATCTCCGGCACGATCGTATCGCGGAAATGCTCGAACGGAATCTTGTCGCGGAAGAAGAAGGTCTCGTTGGTGGTCATGGCTTCGACCACCTGAGCGATGATCGTCGACGATCCGCCCTTCATTTTCTGCACGAGTTCGCCGATGCCCGCCACGCCACATTTGCGCGATAGCGGAAGCAGACGGCTCTCGATCAGATATTGCTTGTCTGCGGACAGGTCGAGACCGGAATGATCCTTCAAGAGCTTACGCAGATACTCATAGTCTGGCGGGGTCACGGTGGCCTCTCAAGGGCAAGCGGATAAGATTCAGATCGAGCTCTGGTCGACCAGCTCGACCAAGCCGACTTCCTGGAACTTCGCGGCGACGATGTCCTTGTCGAACGGCTTCATGATGTACTCGTTGGCGCCGGCATGCAGCGCGCGCGAAATATGGTCCATGCCGTTCTCGGTGGTGCAGAAAACCACCTTGGGCGCGTCGCCACCGGGCATGCGGCGCAGATGGCCGAGGAATTCGTAGCCGTCCATGACCGGCATATTCCAATCGAGCAGGACGGCGGTGGGCATGGCGTTCTTGCAGGCTTCCAGCGCCTGCTCGCCGTCCTCGGCCTCGACGATCTGAAAGTCCATTTCTTCCAGGATGCGGCGCGCGATCTTTCGCACCACGCTGGAATCATCGACGACCAGACAGGTTTTCATGTTGGCCTCCTTGCTTGATGCGCGGCGCTAAGCTGCGAGGGCTGTTTTCGGCACGATTTCGAGAACGCGATCGACGTCGAGGACGACCATGAGCTGGCCGTCGAGGCGGTGCACGCCGCCGGCGAGCTTGGCCATGCGGGGATCGAGGTTGACGGGGTTTTCCTCGCAGCTGGCGTCGGGCAGCCGCAGCACCTCGCCGATCTGGTCGATCAAGAGGCCGTAGGACTCGCCGCGCAGGTCGACGCCGACCGCCATCGGCGGCTTGCCGTCGTCGTTCCTGGGCAGCCCGAGCCGGGCGCGCATGTCGACCACGGTGACGATGCGGCCGCGCAGATTGAGCACGCCGGCGATCTCGGCGGATGCCAGCGGCACCCGCGTCAGCCGTTCCGGCATGAACACGTCCTGCACCCGCGAGATCGGCAGGCCGAACAATTGTCCCCCGATCACGGCGGTGACGTATTCGGCCACGGTGCCGTCGATGGTGTCGGTCTTGGTTGTTGTCATGTGCTGGGTTCCTTAGGCCGTGCGGCTGAACTTGTTCATGCCGGGCTGAACTTGTTCATGCCGCGCGCCTGTCGTCGGCGGTCTGTTCCTTCAGCGCCGCGATCAGGCCGGGACGGTCGAACTTGGCGACATAATCGTGGAAGCCGGCCTGCCGCCCGCGCTCGATCGCCGCCGGCGACACCAGCGAGGACAACGCGATGATCGGCAGTTGGCCCAGATTGTGGTCGGCGCGGATCGTCTCGGCGAACTCGAAGCCGTTCATGTCCGGCATTTCGATGTCGGTCAGCACCACGTCGAAGTTGTAACCCGAGCGCAGCGCAGAAAGGCCTTCCTGGGCGTTGACGGCGACCCGCACCTTGTAGCCGGCGGCCTTCAAGACCGGGGCCAGCATGTTGCGGAAGAACGCGGAGTCATCGACCAGCAGCACCGACTGCGCCGTCGATGAGGCCCGCATCTCCTTGCGCGAGAACCAGTCGGCAAACGCCATCGGCAGGAAGTGGCCGACGTCGATCACCTCGGTGGCTTGGCCCTTGATCACGGCCGAGCCCAAAATGCCCTCCTGCTGGCCGGCGACCTCGATGTGCAGCCGCTCCTCGACGATGTCGATGATCTCGTCGACCACGAGCCCCATCGAGCGGCCGTCGTCGGCGAACACCAGGATCGGCTGCGAGCCCGAGGTCTGGACGCTGACCCCGTTCATCTGCACCAAGGGCATCAGCTGCTCGCGGTACTGCACCATGTGGCGGCCGTTCGAGAGCTCGATCTTGTCGGTGGCGATCTCCTCGAGCCGGGTGACGAGGCCGAGCGGCACCGCCTTGGGCTGGCTGGAGCCGGCGCGGAACACCAGCAGCGAGGTCAGCTGTTCGCCGCCGATCGCATGCGCGGCCGAGGCTTCATCGGCCATCTCATGGGCCGAGGCGCCGGAGGCGCCGAGCGCCTTGGCAATGCCGTTGGGGTCGATGATCATGATGACGGCGCCATCGCCCAGAATGGTGTTGCCGGAGAACATGTCGATGTGCCGCAGTTTGGTCGACATCGGCTTGACCACGATTTCTTCGGTGTGGAACACGCCGTCGACCACGATGCCGAAGGTCTGGCTGCCCACTTGCGTCACCACGATGAAGCCGTTCTCGGGGTCGCTGGAGGAGCCGTCGTCGATCTTCAGCAGCTTCTTCAGGTGCATCAGCGGCAGCAGCTTGTTGCGCAGCCGCAAGACCGCGGTGTCCTTGATGCGCTCGATGCGGTGTTCGGAGTTGGCCCGCGCCCGGACCAGCTCGACCACCGAGAGCTGCGGGATCGCAAAGCGGTCACCGCCGGCTTCGACGATCAGGGCCGAGACGATGGCGAGCGTCAGCGGGATCTTGATGGTGACGGACGAGCCCTCGCCGGCGACCGACTTGATGTCGATGGTGCCGCCGATCTGGTCGATATTGGTGCGCACCACGTCCATGCCGACGCCGCGGCCGGAGACCGAGGTGACGGTGGCAGCGGTCGAGAAGCCCGGCGCGAAGATGAACTTGTGGATCTGGGCTTCGGTCATCTTCTCCAGCTCGGCCTCGGTGACGAGACCGTTCTGCAGTGCTTTGGCCTTGATCCGCTCGGTGTTGAGACCGCGGCCATTGTCGGCGATGCAGATGATGATGTGGCCGCCCTCGTGATAGGCGGACAGCCGGATGGTGCCCTGCTCGCCCTTGCCGCTAGCCAGCCGCTCGGCCGGGGTCTCCAGGCCGTGGTCGGCGGAGTTGCGCACCATGTGCGTCAGCGGATCCTTGATCAGGTCGAGCACCTGGCGGTCGAGCTCGGTGTCGGCGCCGTGCATCTCCAGTTCGATCTGCTTGCCGAGTTCGCCGGAGAGGTCGCGGACGATCCGCGGCAGCTTCTGCCAGGCGTTGCCGATCGGCTGCATCCGCGTCTTCATGACGCCTTCCTGCAGCTCGGCGGTGACGTTGGAGAGCCGCTGCAGCGGCACCTTGAACTCGGTGTCCTCGTTGCGGCGGGAGATTTCCAGAAGCTGGTTGCGGGTCAACACCAGCTCGGAGACCATGGTCATCAGGTGTTCGAGGGTGTCGACGTTGACGCGGATCGACTGGTTGGCGATCTTGTCGGCGACCTCGCCATCGGCCTCGACAGCGGCGGCACGCTTGGCCGGTTTGGCCTTGGCTTCCTTCGCGGCTTCCTTGACTTCGGGCGCGGCCTTGGCGACGGGCGCCGGCGCGGCTGCAACTTCGGTCTCGGTCTCGCGGAAGGCGCGCTCGAGGTCGTCGAGCGAGACTTCGCCCGGACGCAACGGGCGTTCCAGCACCTGCTCGACCAGCGTGCCCTTGGTCATCGCGGGCGGAGCCGGCGGCGCTACGGGGGCCGGCGCGGGCGCGGGTGCGGGCGGCGCTGCGGCCTCGGCATGATGGCCGCCTTCGGCCATCGCGTGCAGCTTTTCGATCAGGTCTTCGTCGGTGCCTTCGGGCTCGGTCTCGGTGGCCTCAAGCCCGGCGAGGATTTCCTTGATGCGGTCGATCGAGGACAGGATCAGCGTCACGGCTTCGGCCTTGACCGGCATGCCGTCGCGGAATTTGCCCATCAAGGTCTCGCCGGCATGGGCGAGCGCTTCCAGCCGCGGCAGCCCCAGAAAGCCGCAGGTGCCCTTGATGGTGTGGACCAGGCGGAAGATGTTATCCAGAATCTTCGCGTCGCTCGGGTCCTGCTCGAACCGCACCAACTGATTGTCGACCGTATCCAGGCTCTCGCTGGTCTCTGTCAGGAACTCCCGTAACAGGTCATCCATATGAGCACGCCTTCAAAAAATCCGGATACTGGCCTTCTCCAGAAATAACCCTTCGGATTTCACGGCTACGTTAATTTCACAGTCCGTGCTAATACGGATATGGTGAATATGTCGTGATGAACGGTTGGGGACGGCGGTCCGTCGAGACGGTCGACGACATTTGCAAGCCGCGGCGACAAACGGCCAGCGCACCGGATGACGACCTGGAAACAAAACGTGCGCGAAGGTCGAGCGGATCAGGCTGCGAGCAGTTCGTCTTCGCGCTTCACCAGCTTCCTGATTTCCTTGAGCGCTTTGTAGAGTGCGCCTGCGGCCACATGGTTATTGGCGGCGTCGATTGTGAGGCGGTCGCCCGGCCTGGCATCGCGCAGTTCGCGCAAGTAACCTTGATAGGCGGTCCGGTAACGCGGGATGTCGTTCTTCAGATACATGGTCTGAATGCAGAGATAGAGCCGCTTTGCGGGCGTATTGGCTGTCTCCGCATTGATGGTGTCCCGCTCGCGCAGGATTGGCGCCTCACCGTCGATCAGGAACGAGGTGCGGATGCCGGAATTGACGAGAACGGTTTCCCCGATAACGATCCGTTCAAATGGCTTCAGTTCAACGCGTAGCGGCACAATCGTCCCCCGTTCGAAGACGCGTGAGCGGCAGGGCTCACGACGTTTGCGAAACATCGTTCGTGCAAATGCGCGGCGGATACGCCGCCAGACAATATTCAGGAAATCTGGATCGATGGTGGCGGCGGGGTTTTCCCCGCCGCCTTGATCGTTGACGTCGCCGTCCCGCTTAGCGCAGGAGCTGCAGCACGCTCTGCTGGCTCTGGTTGGCCAGCGCCAGCGCGGACACCGCGATCGACTGGCGGGTCGACAGCGCCTGGCTGTTCGCCGCTTCCTCGTTGGTGTCAGCCAGCGTCAGGTTCGACGAGCCGGTCTGCAGCACGTTGATCAGGTTCTTCGAGAAATCCTGACGGATCTGCACGATCGAAAGGTTCGAACCGAAGGCCGAAGCCTGCGAGCGGAGCGTGGACGACGCGCCGTTAAGCGCCGTCACGATCTCGTTGATCGCAGCGTTGTCCTTGAAGGCGCCCGAACTCAGAACGTCGAGGCCGAGGCCGGCCGGGTTGAAGTTCACGCCCTGGATGCTCAGCGTGGACTTGCCGGTTTCGTTGAACGTCAGCTTCAGGGTGTCGCCGCCGAGCAGGTTGATGCCGTTGAAGGACGCGTCCTGCGTGGTGGTGGTGATCTGATTGATGATGTTGTTGTACTGGGTGACCAGGTTGTCACGGGCCAGCTTGGCGTCTGCGTCAACGACCGGAGCCGGAGCCGTGGTGCCGGCAGCGAACGCCTGGCCGGCGCCAACCGCGGAACCGGTGATGGCACCGATCGTGGCCGAAGCCGCTTCGTTCGTCGTGGTGATCGTCAGCTTGCCGGACACGAAAGTGGCCTGCAGGTTGTTGGCGGCGAGAGCCTCGTTCAGTTGGTTGAGCGAGGAGACACGGCCGGGGGCGGCGCCGAACACGATGTCGGTGGCAGTGCCGCCGCCGGTCGCACCAATCTTCAAGGTCTTGCCTTCCAGCACGCCCAGGACCTGGGTGCGAGCCTGGGTTACGCCGCCGGCCAGACCGAGCGAGCTGAGAGCGCCGGCGTTGCTGCTGGTGATCGAGAGGTCGCTCAGCGTGCCGGTGTTCAGCGTGATCTTGCCGCCGGTGATGGTCGAAGCCGTCGTCGAGCCGGTCAGACCGTCGATCTTCGCCAGCAGGCCAGTGACGTCGCTGTCGACCTTGATTTCGTTCGGATCGTTGCCGGTCGCGGTGGCGGCCACGAAGGTCAGCGTCTTGCCGTTGACGGTGATGGTATCACCCACGGCGAAGGCGTTTGCAATCGAAGCAGCCGTGCCGTCGCCGACGCTCAGCTTGGTGGTGCCGGCCAGAGCGCCGGCCGTCACGGCGCCACCGCCACGAGTGGCGGTGCTTTGAGCGGCAGTGTTGATTTCGAGCGCGACGGCCGCGGTACCGGTCACGACGAGGTCGGCGGCCGTACCGGACCTCAGGGTGATGATGCCGCCCGTTGCTGTCGAGGCGTTGGCCGGGGTGGTGTTGCCCGACAGGGTGTCGATCGCTGTCATCAAATCGCTCAGCGAGGTATCGACACCCATCGTATAGGCGTTGCCCGAACCGACGAGGCCATTCGCGCCCGCCTGGAACGTGATCGTCTTGCCGTTGACGACCAGCGTGTCGTTAGCAGCAACCGCAACGGTGAGTTGGGACAGCAGCGACGAGGGGGTCGCGTTGACCGGGCCGGCCGTCTCGAGCTGGCCGCCCGGGGTGGCCACCGCGGTGCTGGTATACGCACCGCGCTGCGGAGCGGAAGTGCCGGTGAACGCGGCGTTGGTCGGGGCCTGATCGGCGACGAGATTGTCGGCGGTTGCGCCATCGATCACGACCGAGGTGAACGACGACTTGGTCGAGAAGCCGACCGTGGTCTGCAGCGCCTGATTGGCGACAGACTTGGCGGAGTCGACGAGCTTCTGCAGCGAGGTGATGCCGGTGTTGGCAGCCTGCAGGACCTGCACGCCGTTGCCGATGCCGTCGAGCAGATTGTTGATGTCGCTGGCGCGGCTGTCGAGCGAGGCGGCGGTGAAATAGTTGGTGGGGTTGTCGAGGGCCGTGTTGACCTTCTTGCCCGTGGCAAGGCGATTCTGCGTGGTGGCGAGCAGATCAGCGGTCGACTGCAGCGAGAGGAGGTTCTGGCGAACCGACGAGGAGAGAACAATACCTGACATAACTCATACCCTTCTGGATGAACACGATTGACGCAACGCCACAAACTTCTTTGGGCGATGCTGCCACACTGGTCCTCCACCGCTACCTGCAGGTTAACGCGCCGATCCGTACAAATACGAAAGGCGAAGAAAACCTTCACGAATTTTATTTATGGTGAACAGAGTCTTAACTGCGCAAAGCGGGGTCTCGTCGCAGCAACGGCTTCAATCGCGGACACGCGATTATTGGGTGCTGGATGAATAAGGTGCTGGATGTCCGCGAGATCTAGCTCGACTGCACGGCGCCGCTGAACCCGGACCGGGCTTCGGCCAAACATTCATTGACGATCGCCAGCAGCGCCCCCGGCGTGAACGGCTTGCGCAGGCAGCGCGCGGCACCGAGTTCGAGCGCCATGCGCAGGAAGTCCGGCGCCGGCGAGTCGAGATTGGCAAAGGCGTATCCCGACATCGCAACCAGGGGAATTTTCGGCGCACGCTCGTGGAATATCCTGATCGATTCGAAGCCGCGCATGTGCGGCATGAAGATATCGACGAGCATCAGGTCGAAGGAGGAATCTTCCAGCGCGCGAAGCCCGGCTTCGCCGCCGTCGGCTATCGTCACCTCAAAGCCGTGACGCTCGAGATAGATCTCGATGGCCGTACAGACCATGGGATCGTCATCGACGATGAGAACGCGAGTCATGTTTAGCCCCCGGCAGCCGACGATGTACCTTCAGTCCAATAATCCTCAGTCAGAATCGCATTGGGGCTGTCTGGTTTTCTGTTTGGTGTGAAGTGCCGGCGGCTTCCGCCGCCTCGTCGTAACAGACGAAATCAGCGACCGCCGCGTAGCCTCTCCCTGGCAGTTCAGCCCGTACTCAGCCTCAC
Source organism: Bradyrhizobium sp. CCBAU 051011 (assembly GCF_009930815.1). Lineage (NCBI taxonomy): Bacteria > Pseudomonadati > Pseudomonadota > Alphaproteobacteria > Hyphomicrobiales > Nitrobacteraceae > Bradyrhizobium > Bradyrhizobium sp. CCBAU 051011. Next base: position 1,947,885 of record NZ_CP022222.1, read on the forward strand.
TCTCGAGATGTTCGGTGGCGCGCTCCCGGCGGCCGCCAGCCTTGCCGTAAGTCTTCGACGTTGTTCCGCTTCCGACAGGCACTCGTCGATCACGCCGAGCAGCGTTACCGGACGAAACGGCTTGCGCCGGTATCGCGCTCCGGCGCCGGATTTGCGTTCCCGCAATGGAACCTTCGGTTCCAAGCGCGTGGCCGTTTTATCTTGGCGAATCAGCTCGCTACCGCATTTCCGCGGCAAATGGACCGCTTTGTCTGCCCTTTACGGTGTATAAGACTGGTTCCACCGCTTGCGGCGGAAACGGAAACTTGTATCCAGCCCGCCGCACTACAGCCCAGGCCATTGTTGATCCGATACACCCGGGCTTTTTCATTGATGCAAACCCGCACGTGCGCGCTCCGCATCGATTGCTTGCAGGTCTTCTTCGCAGTGGAGTTCGCATCGCTGCGTCCACGAACGCCCGTGCATGAATCTACGTTTGCTCGACAGCAGCGTATCGACGATGCGATCATTTGATAGCGACGACCTTGTCGGGAAGATGCCACGCGACGGAGCGTGCGCCCGTCGCGGCATCGGCACGGCCTGCTGCGGCCGACGCTGCAGATTTTTGCGTCATCGACGCGAGGAGCGGCGCGCCTCCAAAATCCTGTCACGGCAGGAGCAGCCCTGGCGACGCGGCATTGGCGCCAAGCCCGTGCGTCCTTTTGGCAATTTTTTCTTGCCAATGAAATATGCAAGGATCATCCTGCATTTCGGACAGTACGCAGCAGAGACCGGCTTGGCCCGTAAGGCAGGAGACTGCTTTGGATTCAGCCCCTCGTTCTCCGAATGGTTTTTTGTCCTCGCTGACCGCGGACGATTTTGAATTGATTCGCCCGCACCTGCGTGCCACGGACCTCAGTCCGGAGACGGTCCTGGTCGAAGTCGACGAAACGCTCAAGCGCGCATATCTTCCGCACAAGGGCGTTATCTCGCTGGTCGTGAATCTGGCGCGCGGCGAGCATGTCCAGGTCGCGATGATCGGCCGCGACAGCATTTTCGGTGCATTCGCTGCGCTTGGCGACGCGGTTGCGCTCAACAGCGCCGTGGTGATGGTGCCCGGCGCCGCCTCGACGATCGATCTCGACCAGCTTCGTTTTGCCGCAGATCAGAGCACAACGTTGCGCACCGCGCTGGTGCGGCACGGCCTCGCCGTCTATGCGCAGATCCAGCAGACTGCAGGCTGCAACGCCTCGCACACGGTGGAATCGCGGCTGGCGCGATGCCTGTTGCACACGCGCGACCTCTCCGGCAGCGACAAGATCGTCCTAACCCAGGAAGCGATGGCCCAGATGATCGGTGCGCGCCGCAACAGCGTTTCGCTGGTGGCCAACACCCTGCAGCAGGCTAACTTCATCCACTACAGCCGCGGGCATATCGAAATCACCAACGTGGACGGCCTGATCAAGACGTCCTGCGAGTGCTACGGGACGGTCAAGGCGCAGTACACGAGGCTGCTGCATCCGCGCACCCACAGCGTAGCCGCATGACCGCTTTCCGCGATCGACGACGGCCGCAGCCCGATCTGTGATACGCATCGCGATACCGTTGCGCGCGATGATTGAGCCATTCCCGCGATACCTCACCGTATTACTACGGCCAATGGCGCCCCTGCGGCTCTCAGCGGGCTTCGAATTAACGCGCTGTTCAACGAGCCCTGATAGTCGTCACGGTGCTGACGGGTGCGGGTTCGAGAAAAGGCAATCGAGACTCTTTCGCGTGCAACGCGCATTCACCTGTGTTCGGCGGCATGTTGCTTGCGCGGAGTACGAACATGGCTTTTGACCTGTCGATGCCGATCCTGGTGGTCGATGACTACAGCACCATGATCCGCATCATCCGTAACCTTCTCAAGCAGCTCGGATTCGAGAATGTCGACGAGGCCAGCGATGGATCGGCCGCGCTCGCCAAGATGCAGACCAAGCGATACGGCCTCGTGATCTCCGACTGGAACATGGAGCCGATGACCGGTTACGACCTGCTCAAGGAAGTCCGCGCCAGCCCTGAATTTTCCAAGACGCCTTTCATCATGATCACGGCGGAATCCAAGACCGAAAACGTCATCGCCGCGAAGAAGGCCGGCGTCAACAATTACATTGTGAAGCCGTTCAACGCCGCGACGCTGAAGACCAAGATGGAAGCGGTATTCCCGGACGCCGCCGGCTGACATCGTCCCGAAAGGCGCCGCCAACCGCAAGGCCGCGCCTGCCTCCGGTCATCCTCCTCGACGCCCGATGCGACGACATGCATGCGGCGCTCCTCGCGAGAATTGCTTTCAACAACCGGACCGGCTTGGCCCGCGCCGCGGATGCGCGGGCTGGCCGTACTTCTACGGTTAGAGATTTTCACCTCCGGATAACGTTGACTGAGGATAGTTGCGTGGATCAAGGGAGTCCCCTCATGTTCACGTTTGAAACGAGCGATCGGAAAGAAGTGCGGCGTTTCCGTATCGCGCAGTTCAATGGCAGAACCGCCACCGTGCGTTCGGGCGGATCGGCAGTCACCGGCCACGTTCGATCCATCGTGGAAAGCAAGTCGAGTGTGCCGGCGGCGTGGACCATCACGATCATCCCGGAAGAGCCGAGGCCGACGGTCTCGATGCGGCCCGCGCCCCGCGGTCGACCCCTCATGGAAGATTTCTGCTGAACGGCAGAACGGGCGATCCTGCGAAGATCGCCGGCATGCCCGCGGCCCCACATCGATAGCTTGACACTGCGCGCTCAGCCGCACATCACAGATATTGCTTCGGGAAGGATCAGGCGGGCTGCAGCAGCGCCTTGCGAACCAGATCCGCGGTATTGCGGGCGCCAAGCTTGCGCATGGCCTCGGCGCGATGGCTCTCAAACGTCCTTGGGCTGATGTTCATGCGCAAGGCGCCCTGCTTGTTGGAGCAACCCTCGCTGATCAGGCTGAGCACCTCGCGCTCGCGCTTGGTCAGCGGCTTCTGGCCGGACTCCGGGGCGAGCACCAGGCCCGGCTTTCGGCTGCCATCCGCCGGCCGACCGGCGTGCCCCTCGCCGGCCTGCTTGCAAAGGGCATCGGAGACCGCCGCTGGATGACTGTCCGATATCTGCTTCACCAGAGCGCAGACACGTTCGGTTTGCTGAAGCGCGTTCTCCACCACCTGCTGCAGATAGAGCCGGGTGCCGGGGGTCTGCGAAAACTGATGGCTGTGCTGCTTGATCTCATTCATGTAGAGCAGCAACGCCGTCAGCGGCCCGTTCAACTGCCGGGCAATCGCCGCTCCTGCCTCGTCCGCGGCCCGCGCGCGCGCGACGGACAGTTGGACGATGTCAGGATTCTCGTCGAGAGGCGTGACGCTTTCCATCCACTTCATGAAGTGCGAATCAGAGGCTCGATGGTCTTGTCCTGACATATAACTATTTTATCGGTTTCACCCTTTATCATGGTTAATTTCGCACACGGTAAGAATACGGAGAAAACCGCCGACTCACCCTGATAACCGGCCGAAATTCGCTGAAAGTCGCTCAAAATTGGGAGCGAACTTGACTTTTTTTGACCCAAGCGAACAAATCGCGGTTAAGCATTGCGTCCGTTCTGCTCCGTATTTTCACGGTAGCTGCATTTACTTTGTTAATAGATCACAACCGACTTCCCCGATTTTTCCGACCTCTCGACGCCCCAGATCCGCGCCGGCTCGGGGCGGCCACGTTTCGTCGCGGATGAGCGCAGGCCCTGTCGTGCAGGCGTGAATGGCCTTCATAACCGCGCCGCGAAGCCACTGCTTATGGTCTCCATTTTGATCGATTCCAATTTACAGGCTGCGGCAGCCTCGCAATGATCGAGGCTCAAAATCATCCCGCAACGAATCCAAAAAGGAGACGGCGATGTCGCAAGCAAAGGGATCGTGGATGAGAATGGCCGTGCTGGCCGCTGCCCTGGCGTTCACTCGGGCGTAGCGGCACAGACCGCGCCTGCACCGGCGGAGAATGCGCCGCCGACGGCCGACAACGCCGTGATGCTCACCGTCTTCCTGAAGCACGACCAGTCGCGCCCCTTAAGCGAGCTCAATGCGCAGTTGCAGCGCCAGGGCTACTACAAGGCCTTCCCGCCCGACGGCGTCGAAGTCGTGAGCTGGTACGTCATGATGGGCATCGGGCAGGTGGTGACGCTGCGGCTGCCGGCGTCGCGGCTGCGCGAGGTCAACCGCATCCTCGAGAACACCGCCTGGGGCAGCTATCGCACCGAGTTCTATCCGACCTATGATTACAAGGCGATCGGCGTAGCGGCACACGAAAAGGCGCAGCAGCAATAGGCGTCAGGCCGTCAACAGCGACTTCCGCTTGCGAACCCGCGCGATGGATTGCTCTATCGCCGACGTGGACAGGATTCCGTCGCGCAGGCTTTCACCGATGTACTCGGCGACTGCGGCCATCTCCTGTTCCTGATCGAGCAGGTTGTTGCCGATGCAGAGCATGTCCATGCCCGCTTTGAGCGATTGCAGGCTGGCTTCTGTCGTGCCCAGAGCCTTCTGCAATCCCTGCATCTGCATGTCGTCGGTGATCAGGAGCGAATCCGGAAGGCGCTTGCGCAAGCGACCAAGCCCTGCCGCCGACAGGGTCATCGGGCGTTCCCGATCCCATTGCCTGACGATCGCATGGCTGACCAGCACCGCATCGCCGAACATTTTTGACGCGAGCGAATAGAACAGCTCTTCCTGCTCCGGTGGCAGCGCATCCGAAATATCCATGAACTCCTGATGCGAATCCACCATCGCGCCGCCGATGCCGGGAAAATGCTTGAGGCACAGGCCGACGCGCTGCGCCCGCGCCACCTCGCTCGCCAGCAACGCATTGGCTTCCACCTCGGCGATATCTGCGGAATAGGAACGCTTGATCCTGCCGATATTTGGATTGTCGGGGTTGTAGTCGACGTCGATGACAGGCGCGAAATCATAGTGGATGCCGAGCCGCCGCATCTCGGCAAAGCTCGTGGTGAGGATCGCGCGCTTTCGATCCGGCGCGAGATGGTTGAACTCCTTCGCGCTCGGCAATGGCGCAAAGCCGCGGCCCTCCTTCAACCGCCGCACCAGGCCGCCCTCCTGATCGATGAACACCATCGGCGCAGAAGGAAGCGCTGATATCTCCGCGCAGAGGCGCTGCACCTGCCCCGGTGAATCGATGTTGTTGTCGTATGCTCGCGTCTGGCAGGAATAGTCGAACAGGATCACACCGCCGAGGCCGTAGCGCATCGCGAATTGCTTCAGCCAGTCCGGAACGATCTTGCCGAAGAAGCCGAGGATGAAGAGCTCGCCGATGGGCATGGTGATAGCCTCAACTGTCATGTTTCGGTTTGGCAAACTCCAGCAAATGACCGGACCACGCAATGAGATGTCGGGTCACGCCATCCGAGTGACGTTGATCACATCTTATCGCAACCGGCGCGTCCAGGGTGGAGCATCGCAGGGCGATTTCGCGCTGCATACCCAGGAGACCCCCATGACGAGCATCAAGAAAATCATTCCGGCTGCTATTGCTGCCCTGGCGCTGACCTCGGCGTCTCTGACTTTATCGAGCCAGGCCTTCGCCGGCGGGCACCGGCATGGCCATCACGGGCACGGCCATGGCCACCACGGTCATCACCACGGTCATGGCCATGGCTTTTTTGGGCACGGCCATCACCATCACCACCACCACCGCCCTCACTTCCACGTTTATAACAGCTGCTGGAAGTGGAGCCCCTACGGCCCGATCAATGTCTGCTACCGCTATTGATTCGAGACGAAGAAAAACCTCGCCCGGGCCGAACGCTCGGGCGAGTTTGGCGGAGGAAGCGTGTGAAGCCCGGCATTATCAAACAATCGTGCACGGATCGCCGTTTGAAGTGATTGGGCTCTCGCGCTGCGGTTTTCTAGCTTTGCCATGCGTGGGCTTCCGACAGGCAGCTTCATATCGCCGGTTGATTTGCCCGCGTGTGGCAATCTCGCATGCAGGTCCGGATGACGGCGGGTTCAACGAGATCATGGCTTTGCCGCTCAGGCGCAGTTCTATGCCTCTCGCTTTTATTTCTGTTCGGCGGAGCGCGAGTCATTCGCGCGGATCCTGAAATGGACGCGCACGTTAGAGAGATCGTGACGGAGAACCTTGCTCCGCTGGCGACGGCCGACCATCCAGGCGGCGTCGCGGCGGCCGCTTACGTCGCCGGTCGAATACAGTTCTTCAATTTCGGCTTTGCTGATGAGGCCGAGAAACGGCCCGTCACGTCGGACACGCTGTTCAATGTCGCGTCGGTGCGAAAGCTGTTTGAGGCCACACTGCTCGCGCTCGGCGTGCTCCACGGCGAGTTGAGGTTGGACGACCCCGTCAACAAATTCATCCCCGAATTGCGCGGCGACTATATCAGTCGGGTCACCCTTGGCCAGCTCGCTGCCCACACATCCGGTCTCTTGCTGGCGACAGATCATCCGCCGTGGCCAAACGCCTCGTACTCCCAGGCTGAATTCATCGACATGCTCAACGCCTGGACGCCGCACGCCGGCGAGGAGCCGGGCAAGCAGCGCATCTATACTCACGCGGGTTACGTCCTGCTCCAGCTGGCACTCGAGCGTCGCTATGGTGTTCCGATCCGACAACTTGTCGAAAGCCGTATTTTGACGCCGCTCGGCATGCATTCCACGCTGATGCCGGAACGCGGACGGGACAACCGTGCGATCATGGCTCCGGAACGATTGCAGAAAACCGTCCAGGGTTACTCCGACCAGGGCACGCCGATCGGCGCTCCCGGAAACCAGCAGAGCTATTTCGATTTTCCCGGCACCGGACAGATGTTCTCCACTGCCCGGGACCTCGCCACCTTCATGGCTGCCTGCATCGACGGCAACGCGGCCGACCCGCAGTTGCGCGAGGCCTTGCGAATGACCCAGCGCGAGGCGTTCCATATTGACCAGCAGTTCGGCCAAGCGATGGCCTGGGAAAATATTGCTCTTAGCGGAGTCGACATCGTCGACAAACCGGGCGGCCTCAACAATGCGTCAGCCTATGTAGGCCTGGTGCCGGGGAGAAGGATCGGGTTGCTTCTCCTGGCGAACCGCGGCGAATTTTCTCATGAGATCGGCCGCTATCACATCCTCCCGGCGTTAGCGCGATAGCGGGCTGAGGGTCTCGATCGAGCGGCCCGGAGGGCAGCAGGCCCCTCTGCGCGGCTTGAACGTGGGGCCGCCAGGCCTCGGCGATTGCACGCGCCGCGAATCGGGTTCCGGAGGCAGCAAGCGCATTATGTGACAGGCCGCACATTTGTCCGCGCGCAAGTGAGCTAGGCTTCACTTCACGAGAGGCGCTGTGGGGGGACGTCCCGCGCTAGCCGCTCGACGACTTTCCGGCGTGACACAACAAAGCTGAAAGCGTGTACGATGCAGCGCATCTCCAATTTCCGATCGATTAACCCGTTGGCAACCCGATCATTGCGGCCACGATCTCGTTACGCGATTTCGAAGGCCATGAAACGGACAGTCGTCGTTGTTGCCTGCTGCCTCACTGTGCTGACCGGCCTCCGCACTGCTGCTGCCGACTCCGCGTCCGATCGGGAAATGGCCAATCGCTACGAGCAGGCGGCGCAGGCGGGCGATGACGAGGCGCAGTTCTATCTCGGTGCGCTCTATTCAGCGGGCGTCGGCCGCTCGCGCAGCGACCAGGAAGCATTTCGCTGGTTCTCACGCGCGACCGATCAGGGACATGCCCACGCCATGCTGATCGTTGCCGGCCTCCACGCCAGCGGGCGCGGCACACCGAAGGACAATGTAAAGGCCTATAGCTGGGCCCATATCGTAGCCTCTGCGAGCAAGCTCGACGAGGACCGCAACGGCGCGCGGCAACTGATGTCGCTGCTGATGAAGAAGATGACGAGCGACGAAATCGGCCGTGCTGTGGTGGCCGCAAGAGCCTGGCGCGCCGTCCGGGTCGCCGGCATGATCAGGGATTCGGTCAAGGCTTCGAACAAGGCTTCGATTATCGAAAGAGCTGCAGACGACCAGCCGGACCCACCCGCGATGGCTGCGCCTTCACCGGTACCGGTACCTGCACCCGCGGCCGTGCAGCCAGCGCCCGCAGCCGCGCCGGCGGCGGCGATCGCACAGCCGGCGCCATCCAACGTCACGGTATCGCCGGCATCTCCCAAGGTCACGTCGGCAAGTCCAGCGAAGAGCGCAAGGAGAGACGACGTTCGTGATCTGATGGACCAGGTTCCCACGGGCCTGCGCAAGCGGTTCGGCTTCTGACTCACAGGACGCGCCATGAAATTGAAACATCTCATCGCCACCGGCATTCTGACTATCACTGCGGCAGGGGTCGGCCATTACGCCTATTCCCATTTCCTTCATGCGCCACTGGTGACCACCAGCATTGCGAGCCTCGCGCCGGTTTCCGAAGCCGTTTACGGAACCGGCATCGTCGAGCCCGAGCGCTGGGCCAAGGTGGTGCCGCTGCAGCGCCGCCGGCTGGTCGAGCTGTGCCGATGCGAGGGACAGGTGGTCAAGTCCGGCCAGATCCTCGGCCGCCAGGACGACGCCGAGGAGCGCAGCGCGCTGGACCAGATGGAAATCAATCGGGGCCAGCTCGAGCGCGATCTGGCGCGCGCCGAGAAGGATCGCGACAAGAACGACGCCACGCGCACCGAATACGAGCAGCGCTGGACCAAGCTCGAGGAAGCAAAATCGCGGATCGTCGCGCAGAAGGTGCGGCTCGATTCGATGGTGCTGAGAGCTCCGCTCGACGGCATGGTGCTGCGGCGCGACGGCGAGGTCGGCGAGATCGCCGGCCCCACCGATGTCTTGTTCGTGGTGGGGCCGCCTGCTCCGATGCAGGTCGTTGCCGAGATCAATGAGGAGGAAATCAACCGCCTTGCGGCCGGTCAGAAGGCTTTTCTGCGAAGCGAGGCTTTCCCAGGAAGAGCCCTGCGCGCCGCGGTCTCCCAGATCACGCCCAAGGGCGACCCGACCCGCAAGACCTTCCGTGTCTATCTGCGGCTGCCGCAGGATACGCCGCTGCGGATCGGCATGTCGGTTGAGGTCAACATCATCTTCCGCGAGAAGCAGGCGGCCATGGTCGTGCCGGCAGAAGCCGTTGCGGGCGATGCGGTGCAGATGGTCGATGACGGCCGGGTCAAACGCGTGCCGGTGAAAGTCGGCATCCGCGGCAACCGCAACATCGAGATCATCGGCGACGTATCCAGGGGCACCCCGGTGCTTTCGCCCGCACGCGTGGACCTTGCTGACGGCGCCAGGATTCGCATCGACAACAGCTTGACCAGAGCCGTGGAGCCTGCGCCCGCGAGTGAACCGGCCGACCAGCCCGATGCAGCACCCGCCACTGCCGCTGTAGCCGTGGCGAATACAGGTCGGTCAGACCCCGATGACGCGGTGATTTCGGCAGCCATGACCGCCCACATCGACTCTGTCGTCAACGACGCCCGTCGCAACATGATCAGCAACAGCCGGTAGCCGCCGTGAAGCTTCTGTTCAACATCGCATGGACGCATGTCACCACCCGGGTGCGGCAGACTCTCGTGGGCATGGCGGGCGTATCCATGGGCGTCGGCTTCACCATCATGATGGCCGGCCTGATGCAGGGGTCGCAGATCGACTTCCTGCGGCAGCTCGTCGACACCATGCCGCATGTCACGGTCGAGGATGAGCGGCGGTCCGTGCCGACGCAGCCCGCCGAGCAGGAATATGCAGCGGTGCAAATGGCCGACATCGCCAATGTCGGCAAACGTCCCGGCATCAAATATCCTGAGACGGTGATGGGCTCGCTGCGCTCCTGGATACCCGGCAACGTGGCACCCTCGGTGAAGACCACCGCGATCATCGATCACGGCGGCGCGCGCATCGGTATCACCCTGACCGGCATCGACCCCCGCCGCGAGGTTCATGTCTCGAAACTCGCCTCGCAAATGCGCGAGGGCAAGCTTGACGACCTCTCACGCGCGCCGAACGGCATCATCGTCGGCGAGGCACTGGCCGAGAAACTCGGCGTGAAAGCCGGCAACACCGTCCTCCTGGTCGGCGGCCAGGGTATCCAGTTGAATTCGACGGTGGCCGGGGTGTTTCGCTCCGGCTTGAAGCGCGTCGACGAGAGCCAGATCTATTCGCTGGCCGGGACGGCGCAGGTCATGATGGGACAAAGCGGCGTCGTCAACCAGCTGCGACTGCGGTTGAACGATCCCATGGCGGCGCAAAAGGTCGCGGCCCAGGTCGAGGCGCAGACCGGCTACAAGGCGGTATCCTGGCAGGAAGCCAATGCCGACCTGCTGTCGACCTTCACCGTGCGCGATTTCATCGTGCTCACCGTGATGGGCGCGATGCTGCTGACATCGTCCTTTGCCACCTACAACATCATCTCGACGATCACGCACGAGAAGCGCCAGGATATCGCGATCATGAAATCGGTCGGCATGCGCGAGTATGCGGTGCGACGGATTTTCATCATCGAATCCATCATCATCGGCGTGGTCGGGATCCTGTTCGGATGGGTCCTCGGTTACCTGCTCTGCTATGGCTGGTCGAAGATCACGATCTTCAATCCGCTGACCGGCACGACCGTTCCGCTGCAGATCTACTACTCGGCGATGCACTATCTGGTCGCCGGTGGCATATCCCTGCTCTGCTGCGCCGGCGCGGCCTATTTCCCGGCACGCAAGGCGACGCGGGTTCATCCAGTTGAAATCATCCGGGGAGCGTCATGACCGAAGTTGCTTTGCAGGCGGTGGAGCTGATCCGTCGCATCGAAGGCGATGTTTCACACACCCTCGTCAACGGCATCGATCTTGCGGTGAACAAGGGCGAATTCGTCGCCATTACCGGCCCGTCGGGATCGGGCAAATCGTCCCTGCTTTATCTGTTGGGCCTGCTCGATGCTCCCAGCGAAGGCGAGGTGATGATCTGCGGCCAGCCGACTTCAAAACTGTCGGAATCGGAGCGCGCCGACGTCCGCCTGACCAAATGCGGCTTCGTGTTCCAGTTTCACTTCCTGCTGCCGGAGTTCACCTCGCTCGACAATGTGCTGCTGCCGATGCGCGCCGCGGGCGTGATGGCCGAAGGCGAGATGCGCGAGCGCGGCCTTGCGCTGCTCGGCTCGCTCGGACTTGCCGAGCACGCCAACAAGCGTCCCAACCAACTCTCCGGCGGCCAGCGCCAGCGCGTTGCGATTGCCCGCGCGCTGGCCAACCGCCCCGAGATCATCGTCGCCGACGAGCCGACCGGCGCGCTCGACACCAAATCGACGGAACAGGTGTTCTCGATCCTTCGCGACATCGCCGACAACGGCCAGACCGTGGTCGTGGTGACCCACGACCCGGCGCTCGCCGCCCGCGCCGATCGCCGCATCCACATCGTCGACGGCAAGATCGCCGAGATCACCGCACGGGGTGGAGCCGAGCTGGTTTCACCTTCCATCGCGCCGTGTGAAATCTCGCACGCTTGAATAGGGAGCCGTCGACGAGACGTCGAGGCTGCTGCTCACTTACGCAATCGTCTAGCCTCTGCCGAGCTTCGCTCGGCGGAGAAGCTCTCGGCGTTTTCGGCAAACGCGCCCGCACGAGCGGTGCTGATCTGCGCGCTGTTGCGGCTTTTGTTCATGCTGACATGCGCGAGGCACAGCTGCTGTTGCAGCTGTGCCCCGTTGCGGCATGCACCCAAAGCCTTGGCGTTACAGCAATCCGACCTTGTGCATGATCTCCCGAATCTGAGCCGGATTGGGGTCCATCATTGTTGGCGCAAGTGTCGCGCCCATCGTTTGTGCCGGACCGCGCGCGATGTGGCTCGCACCGTTTTGCATCGGATGGACGGACTGCGGTGCCGTTGCACCGGCCGGAACCATGCTCGGTGCATCGACTTGCGCCAGTCCCAGCAGACGACGGAGAGTGTCCAGCGAGGGATCGGCTCCAGGCGCGGCGGCGCCCGGGGCGACGCCCGTTTCGAGGCCAAGCGCCCGCATCGCGTTCGGCAGTCCGGCGCCTGTACGGTTTGGATCACCGAATTGCAGCGGCGTCGCCGTCTCCTTCAGGATCTGGAACAGCCGTTCCACACGGCGACCGTCGCGATTCTGGAACGCCCCCTTGAAGTCCGGGTGATGCGCCAGCACAAGCGCGGCCAGGCCTGTGACGTGCGGCGTCGCCATCGAGGTGCCGTCCCATGCGCCGAAGCCGTCCGCTGGAAGCGACGAGATGATGCCAACGCCGGGCGCGCAGACGTCGATCTCCGGCCCGAAGCAACTGAACTTTGCCGGAAAATATCCGTCGCGGCTCCGGAAACCATCCAACGCTTGCTGCGCATGGTAGCTGTCCTCGGGGAATTCGCCCCATTTGCCCATCGCGGCAACCGCCAGACAATGCGGTGTCGAAGCCGGAAATTGTACCGGCCCCGAGGAATTCCCGGCAGCGATGATACAGGCCATACCCAATTGTTTGGCCCGAACGATACGATCCTCGATGATCTTCGAAGGCTCGCCACCACCCAGGCTCATGTTGGCGACGTCGATGCCCTGCTCCATGCAGTAATCGAGCGCCTGGACGAGATCGCTGAACCGACCGCCGGGGAAGATCCGGCAGACATGGATCTCCGCCGCGGGCGCGAAGCCGCGGATGCCGCCTCCACCGGGAACCGGCCCGCCGGCGATGATTCCGGCGCAATGCGAGCCGTGGCCGATCGTATCGACGGTCCAGGCCGTTTTATCATTGCCGACGATGCTGGCGCCGCGGGTTACGCCACGCAGATTGCGATGGGTTGGCGCCGCGCCGGAATCGATCACCGCGATTTTCACGCCGGCGCCATCATAGCCCGGGGGCACGCGATCAAGACCCATCGCGCGCTCACCCCACCCCATCAACTGCCGGCCGGGGAAGTCGCGCAGTGACGCAGCGAGGGCTCTCACGACAATCCGGTTGACACTATTGGGAACGAGCTGCGGGCGATCGAGCCAGAAAGTCCAGTAGTCGACCTTGGCTTTGACGAGGATCGAGCGGATGGTATCCGGCCTTTCGCCTTGAATGGTCAGCGTGACACGGCCGGCGGCATCGGTGACACCCTGGGTCGGCCACATGCTGCCGAACACATAGACTTCGGCGTCCGGCAGCGGACCGGTCTGGCCCAACACCTCGATCGTCGCCGAGAAGCCGTCAGCCAACGGCGTGAGTACCCCGGGATTTGGCATTTGCGGTGTGGTTGGGTCGAGCATGTAGCTCAGCCGCTCATCGCGCTCCACCGCAAGACGCGTTCCCGCCTGGGTCTGCAACAGCTTGGCCTTGTCGGGAGCCATGCGGGCGAGCACCAGCGGACTGAGCGGCGCTTGTCCAAGCTCCGCGCTCTGAAATCCGAACAGGCGCGGCGGCTGCACCGTCTTCAGCACCTCGATGTCAGGACTATTGGTGAGCTGCTGGGTCACAAAATCGGCACTGAAGGTCGCAACCCCGCTTTGCTGCTGCGGCGCGATCATGAATTGCGCCGGGCGCGGTGCGATTGTTGCGGCCTCATGCCCCGACGGAGGCGTTGCCGTAGCTCCACCATTTGTCGCCGATGCTGCCGACGCTGGCGCTTGCTCCGAATGCGCGCCGCCGTCGCTTGCTACCGTTTCATCATGATCACTGTGGCCCGGAGTTCCTGATTTGCTTCTTGCGGCCATATGCGGCCTCCTTAATGGTTTGCGAGTTATGGGCTTGCCCACCAAAATCAATCGGGGTCGAATTGCTTCAGCGTTGAGTTCGGCTCCACCACGATGGTGGTGAACGCCGATTTGAGGCGATTGGCCTGCGTGTTCGTCATGGAAAGAATGACGACGTCGGGCGCAATTTGCGCGACCCGTCTGACGCCGGGTTCGCGCTTCAAGTAATCGGCAAACTGACCGGATTTGACCGGCTCGCCTTGCACGATGAATTCCTGCGGCGAGTTTGAATCCGCCATCTAGGCTCCATTCACATCTGCTGCGCGAAGGGCGGACTTGCGTCCGCCCTTCGTCGTCAGGTCTAGTGCATCGTGCCGCCGGGCTGGCCGGCGTCGAAGACACCGATTTGCCGACCGATATTCACGCCGGTCTGCACACCCTGGCCGATCTTCTTCAGCACGCTCCAGAAGCTCTGCAGCTCCATCTCCGTCGGCGGCGCTTCCGCGGCAGACTGGAAGCCGGGCTGACCGGCGCTGAAAATGCCCAGTTGTTTACCGATATCCAGGCCGGTCTGCGCACCCTGACCGATCTTCTTCAGCACACTCCAGAAGCTCTGCAGCTCCATATCCGTCGGCGGCGTTGCCGCGGCAGGCTGGAAGCCGGGCTGACCGGCTTCGAAGACGCCGAGCTGGCGGCCGACATTCACACCGGTCTGCACGCCCCGGCCGATCTTCTTCAGCACGCTCCAGAAGCTCTGCAGCTCCATGTCCGTCGGCGGTGCTTCCGCGGCGGCGGGCTGGAAGCCGGGCTGACCGGCGTCGAAGACCCCGAGCTGGCGACCGACATTTACACCCGTCTGCACACCCCGACCGATCTTCTTCAGCACGCTCCAGAAGCTCTGCAGCTCCATATCCGTTGGCGGCGCTTCCGCGGCGGGCTGGAAGCCCGGCTGACCGGCGTCGAAGACGCCGAGCTGGCGACCAACATTCACGCCGGTCTGCACACCCCGGCCGATCTTCTTCAGCACGCTCCAGAAGCTCTGCAGCTCCATATCCGTCGGCGGCGCTTCCGCGGCGGCAGGCTGGAAGCCGGGCTGACCGGCGTCGAAGACGCCGAGCTGGCGACCGACATTCACACCGGTCTGCACACCGCGGCCGATCTTCTTCAGCACGCTCCAGAAGCTCTGCAGCTCCATATCCGTCGGCGGTGCTTCCGCGGCGGCAGGCTGGAAGCCGGGCTGGCCGGCGCTGAAAATGCCCAGTTGTTTACCGATATCCAGGCCGGTCTGCGCACCCTGACCGATCTTCTTCAGCACGCTCCAGAAGCTCTGCAGCTCCATGTCCGTTGGTTGAGCCGTGTCTGGTCCGGTGGAGAATGGCAGGAACCCGCCGCCAACCTTGCCCACGATACCACCGACATTTTTCCCGGTCTTGCCGCCGATCAGGCCGCCGATCAATCTTCCGGCGGCGCCGCCGAGGATGGAGCCGAATATCCCTTGCGGATCCAATTGACTGTAGTCTTCAATTCCTTGCTGCGTTCCATTCATGAGTAAAGCCTCCTTCAATATGTTGCCTGGCCCGCAAGCGACGCGCGCCTACGGTGCAGGACCTGGATCACTTCGCGTACGAAGGTGAGGCTGATGTTACGCGCATGATCGTGATCCAAGTGTCATGCGGAGCGTGAAAGTAGCGTCAAAGTCTATGGCACCGTGCAAGTTGAGTGAGGCGGACGCGAATTGTCAGTGCGGAACATGCGCCTGATGTCGCGCTGCAATTGTTCGGTTTCCCCTTCCGGCACAGCGCGAACTTCCTTCCACAGCACCGTGCGGCAAAGATCGTACTGACGCAAAGCGTCCGCCCGGCGGCCCTGCTGCGCATAACAGCGCATCAATATGCGGTGCATGTCCTCCTGCAGTGGATCGATTGCAAGAATACGCAACGCAAGGGCGATGGCGATGTCCATTCGCTCGCGCCCGCCGGCGTCCAGCAGGCCAACAACGGCCCGCATGGCTTGCATCCGGAGGCGCTGGCGCTCGGCAGACAGCCAGGCTTCAAACGCACATGAGGTTGAGCTGATGCCATCGAGAAGTTCGCCGCGATAAAGCGCTGCCGCTCGCGCCAGCCG
This sequence comes from Bradyrhizobium sp. CCBAU 051011, assembly GCF_009930815.1. Taxonomy (NCBI): domain Bacteria; kingdom Pseudomonadati; phylum Pseudomonadota; class Alphaproteobacteria; order Hyphomicrobiales; family Nitrobacteraceae; genus Bradyrhizobium; species Bradyrhizobium sp. CCBAU 051011. Next base: position 1,963,655 of record NZ_CP022222.1, read on the forward strand.
TTCGGGGTCCCCTTCCTTCAGGAGTTGTTCGAATTCCCCGACATCGGTCTTGACGGCGTCCGGACAGATGCGGATGTCACCGCGATCCACCGAGATCACGTCGGCGTATTGCGGCAGCACACGGCGCAATGTGAGCAGGGCCTGTCGAAGGCTGGCGCGCGCGCGATCTGCAAAGTGTCCGTCCCACAGCAGCGAAGCGAGCTTGCCGCGTGAAATGCCGCGAGGGGAGCTGAGGGCTACATAGCCTAGAAGCGTCGCGGCCTTTCGACTCGGGATCGATACCGACTCGCCGGAGACCTGCATTACCTCGACGCCGCCGAACAGATTGATCTGCAGCAGAGGCATGTCATGACCCTCAGTTAATAACTGACCCGAAGCAGTTCGATACCGAGCAATTACTTATCAGCATGATCGTCCACAAATGGGACGCCGCCACCTGTAAAAACGTCGGCGGCCAGGACCGAGATACTTCTGACAATCCTACAACCTTAGTTAGACAAGACAATGGACCACCTCATATCTTTTTAGTGATTGCAAGTTTCCTTCGATAGTGAACTGCTTCATATGCGCGAGGTTGCGTATGCAAAGCTGTCTGATCGCATCGGCCGTCACGAGCGCATGACTCTCACCCTCAAAAGGACGCGACACGTCCACGCGGCTTCAACGGTCTGCAGCGCCGGATCGCTTCGACGCCTTGGTTGGTGAGTTCAACACAGAGCCGCCGCATGAAGCGCTCGACACGAAGTGTCCCAACAAACTCAACACGAACTCACCACGCCGCTACGACGGGTTGCCCGAACCGGCTTATCCGTTCCATGATCGCGACGGGTCGTCACAGCATGCGATCGCCTCCATCGGCACACGAAAAACCTCTTCACCCGTGCTGACCGGCCAAAGGCTTGGCATCACAGAAAACGCCAGCACTGCTCGCCAGCTTCATGCACTTTAATTTCGGGTACTTTGACTTGGAGCACAGACGATGGCGGAGAGGGAGCGATTGCCGCGCGGCTCAGACAAATCAAATAAAATCAGCGACTTATTGTACGCCCGATTGCTGCGCGTGTGTACCAGCCGCGTATCCCGAGTTCGGATGCGGTCGGGCATAGCGTGTGGTCCTATATCCTTCGAACGCTTTTTGAGCACTCACGCGCGTCCAAAAGCGGGAAACGGGACCGTTCATCGGCAAGGCATAGTCACCAAGCACATGAAGTTGCCGCTCACTTTGATCGTCGACGCAAATTACGGGCTGCTTCGATGTGCCAGGACATCCCCATTGCCTCAAACAGGCCCTCTGCCTGGTCTAGCAGTTCGGCTACGTGCTCATGTTCTCCGCGAGCAGCGCGCATCTCGGCGTCACAGAGCTGCGTGATCGCAATCTCATGGCGCGCTCCTCTGGCAAGAGCGTTCTTCATCGCCAGAGCGAGATATATTTCCGGCGAAGTCCGGCCGTGTCCGGCAGCCGAGGCGCGAGCCATCGCGCGATAGGCCATGGCTTCGCCCAACCGATCATGCTGTCGACTGCGCAACACCGCGCGCGCCGCGTGATGCCTCGCCTGCTGCCATCGTTCACTTTCAACCAAGCCGTCTGCCAACCAACCATGATTCAACGAGACAAACAGTCCTCGATTACGCTTCTCAAGCCATGACGTGGCATCTACGATCGCCTGCAACGATTTCTGGGATCTTTGCGTCATCCAACTCGCATATCCGCCCAATGAAAGGCTCTGCGCATACAAATACAGGCTCTTCACCCGCTCCGCGACATGCTGGCCCTTCACCGCGGATGTTCGCGCGTCCTCCCAGCGGCCCTGCCACAAGCTGACGGCGCTTCGCAAACATAAAACCGATGCCTCAACCTCATGGCCCGAGTTCTGAACTGCATCCAATGCTTCCTCGAAACATGCGTGTGCCTGCTCGAACAGCCCACGGTCACCGAGCACCGATGCTTTGCAAGCCAACGAATAAGCAAGTGCAACGGCGGGCCGGCCGCTTTTGCGGAATTGGCGCTTTATCGAGATTGCCTCGTCAAGCAGTACGAGGGACTTGTCGTATTCCGCGGCCGCCGCGCAGGCCTGCCCCAATACCGCTTGAATTTGCACAGCAAGCGGTTCGTCGCCGACGGCCGTGGCACGCGCAAGCGCGGTTTCCAAACAGCTTGTAGCATAAGCCAGTTCCCCTAGCGCATAGTTGATATTTCCGACCCAGTATTCAGCCCGTGCAAGCGCGCGCTGATCCTGGCGAGCAGTCGCAAGGACGACGGCACGTTGCAGGAACTGAAGCTGATCCCTTGACGGATCAAATACGCAGGCCAAAGCCAGCCGTTGCGCGATAGAGAGCCAACGTTCATAGTTTTCTTGAGAAGAATCCGGATCGAGAGCAGAGAGAGCAGCACCATATTGTATTTGGGCACGGTCCAAAGCCGAGGCGGCGGCCGCTTTATCTCCCGCGGCCTCAGCGTACTGAGCGGCCTCGACCACCTGCCCGCATGCGCCGTAGTGATATGCAAGTAGCTCCCAGGCTTCTTCTTGCGCGCCCGACGGCCCGTCTTCTTTCAGCGTGTCAGCGATACGTTTATGCAGTGCATTGCGCTGGCGCAGACCGACTGAGTCGTAGATCACATCGCGCGCAATGCCGTGCTTGAATCGAAGGGTTCCCGATTGCTCGCCAGGAAAAATGATATCTTGCACAGCGAGCGTTGCGACAAGTGGATGATTTCCCCCACAGCCAGTGAGCCTTTCAAGCAGCCAGATGGGAATGACATTGCCAATGACGGCTGCCGTGCGAACCAGATCAATCTGCTCGGGCTGCAGTCGCTCGACACGGGATTCTATGAGCTTGTCCAACCACGCCTCGCCGATGTGAATGCGGCCAATGCGGTGGTGATGTGGACTGTCGTGAGCAACGGAGTGGCATAGCTCCTCAATAAACAGCGGATTGCCACCAGAGAGCTCCCTAATCTTTGTAACGGTGAAAGGATTGCTTCCAGGAACCAGTTGACGAATGATTTCCTCAGCTTCGTCGGCGCTGAAAGGGGCAAGGGTCAAGATAGTCGCGTCACCGACTGCCACATTACCAGCACCAAGCTCGCGGCTTGCGACGAGCACGAACAATGTCCGATTATCAAGGCGTCTTATTGCTTCGAGTACCTGACGCGACGCGGCGTCCGCCCATTGCCAATCGTCGATGAACAGCACCACAGGTTTCGAGGTGGCCAACACATCGAAAAGCTTGCATATTGCGGCAATTGTGTTTTCCGGAGCAACATTGCGCGCTTCCAATTGACTGTTCACGGGATCCAGCGAAAGAGCGCGCAGGAATTCAGGCCGATAGTTGAGGAGGTCGGGATCGATCTCGCCGAGTGTTTTCTCGAGCACCTCAGCGGCGCGCGCAGCTGTCATTCCATGATCCAGGCCTAGCAACGATCGGAGAATCTGGAGGAATGGCTGTAAAGGTTCAGCGCTTAGATAGCTTTCGCAGTAGCCTCGCAGTATCCGGCAATCGGAATTTGCCGAGCCGCGGAGAAATTCCTCGACGAGCCGGGTCTTTCCCATGCCTGCTGGTCCAACGATAGCAACATATTGCGGCTTGTCTCTTATGACGTCGTAGAGGCTTCCCTTCAGAGCCTGGAGCTCGGTTTGACGGCCTATGAAGGATGTTAGCCCCCGCATCGATCTGGCTTCGAATCGTGTGCCGACGGCAGCGCGACCGAGGATTCCGTAGACCGCGATCGGCGGGATTATCCCTTGAAGGTTGAGGGAGCGCCTGGGCGTGGTCGCATAGAAATGGCTTTCAGCACCTAGCGTCTCTTCGCTCACTATAATCTCGTCGCTTTGCGCAACGTCGGAAAGGCGCGCTGCAACATTTACAGCGTTGCCCAACAGATCAAGTCGTCCGTGAAGATCATCCCCATCGGCAAGAAGTACCAAGCCGGAGTGAATTCCGGTATGCAAATACAGGGGCGGCAAGGTGCGGGGTGAGAGGTCGAGTGGAATTCTTCGAACGAATTCGTGAAGATCAAGTGCGGCCTCGGTCGCTCGGCGTCCATCGTCCTCATGTGTTTCCGGATAGCCGAAGCTAGCCAGTAGGCCGTCCCCCCGAATCTGGACAATCGTTCCACCATGCCTTGGGATGATGTCCTCATAGGCGCGGCGGAGGTGATTCAGCAGATCCGAAAAGTCTTCGGCCTCCATACCTGCCGCGAGGCGAGCAGAATCGGACAAATCCGAAAAGAGGATCGCAAGATATCTACGCTGTGATCTTGCCTCTTCCTGTCTTCGATTGGTCATCGCACTCACTGTGCCGCGTAAAGGGCTTCCTCTTGGGACGGCAGTTGGCAGCGGAAGCTCGCATCGCCAGATTGAGTGCCACGAACCTATACCTTTTTGCACATGCGTGCGAGCGCAGAAGTTCAGCCGCGAAACGGGAGGTGTTTGCGCGGTATTCGAGTGGCCCGCCGTGCGTCAGCCGCCGTTACGTAGGCTCACGGTCAGTTGCACGGGCGACATCGTCGGCCGCAGCCGGGTGAATTCCAGCAATCCGGCCAGCATGCCTAGCATGACACCGATAGCCATCTTGTGGGCCGGGCAAGCATGGGTGGGGTGGTCCTTCTCGCTGCGCTTGCCGCCGAAGATGAGGTACAGGCCGTCATCGTCGCCCTTGCTCAGGCATTCTTGCGTCGCGGAGACGATGCTCACCACGATTCGGTCGCCCGGACGGACCTCAACTGGCCCGATAAAATGCGGCACCAGCGCGGTACGCCACACGAGTTCTGGCACAGGACGCAACAGCAAGGTTTCCTCCAATTGCGGCATCAGGACCTGCCTGGCTCTCTCCAGGCGGTCCTCGGTTGCATCGGCCAGATAGGCGAGCTGATGGTCCCAAAGCGAGCGGTCGGTGATCCACTCAAGAAGCGCTCCACGGATATTGCCGTCGACAGTCGGAAGAAATCCCATCATTACGCCGATCAGCGTGCTCGTACGCTGGTCCCCTTGATATCCCTCGAAGATCGCCTTCCCGAGTTTCCCCTGTGGTGTCCCGCCGGCTTCGAAGAACCTCCCGATCGCAGCTTTCAGCAGTTGGCCATGTTGCTGTCCTGCCAGGCTCGCCGGCGGTCCCGGATTGGGCTGGAACATGTAGCGCGACGGCGAGTGAAAGTGGCCGGGGCAGGTCGGAGGGCCGGCGGATCGCCAATCCCACCCCCCGCGCTCGACAAATTTGTCATCCGGCACGCCGAACCACTCGTTACTGATGCGCGCCAGAACGTCGTCCACGAAGTCCTTCACCTCCAGTCTTGTCTCGGCGCCGTCCGGGACGAGGTGATTCAGGGCATCCCGCGTATGCTTGAACGCGCTCTCGAACCCATCTCGAATGGTGACACCCATGAGAGCGTCGTTGGCCGGGCGGGACTCCTTGCAGTAGCTCGACATGGGCAGCCCGTCATCGTCCTTGCCCAGGAAGATTTCGCCAAAGGAGGCCTTCATGCGCTCCGCATAGCCCGTCACCGTGTAGTGCCGGTCGCGGTTATTGAACACGCGATTGACCAACTCCTTGCTGCATATCAACACGCCATATGGCGTTCGGAGCACCCCTCCGTGCAACTCCCGTACAGCCGTCCACACCACCTGGCTGATGCCCGACGTACGTGCGGATAAATCCTCCAGCACGATCTTCCATTGCTCCGCCGCCGCGTCAAAGCCCTTGAATTGCTCGGCACGGCGCAGTTTGGCAATGAACTCCTCACCCCTGCGCGCCTCCATCGCCAGTCGCAAGGTGCGCTGATCTTCCTTCGTCTTGCGGTGGCGGTCGTCTGCGCCCTCCTCAATCTTCGCAGCCAGGTCTGCGATCGACTTAAGTTCGGCGATCGCCTTGATCGACGGGACGAAGGCGTAGAGACCCCATTCCAGCTTGACGACCGGCCTTTCGGGATCCAGCTTCACGACTACCCTCGCTCCGCCGTTATCGTAAAAGACGAAGCTGTGCGGGTCGCCGTCGTGCGGCACACCGAGGAACGGGTCGCGCATGGCGGAGTACGTATTCTGGTTGCTGCTGTTGCTGCCGCTCAGCCAGGCCTGGATAATCTCGAACTGCTCGGCGATCGACGCATTATAGGCCATGAAAAACAAGCCGCGTTCGGCGTCGGCGTTCGCGCCATCGAAGGGTGGACCATACGACATACCTCGTCGCATGATCCGGGGCACGGTGCGAATGTCATCCCGAGGCTCCTCGGAGCGGATGCGTGGATTGGCGCGCCGCATATGGGACTGGAACGGGCATGCCATTCCATCCGGGTCTCTCGAATAGTCAAAGTCGTTGCCCTTCCTATCCGTGATCGTCTTGTCATCGATCAGGATTTCGCCGTCACTCGTACGGCCCATAAACTTCGCCTTTGTGCCCTTCGGGTCTTTGTTTTGTTCGAGCATAGCGTTCAGCGCTTTGACGTCCTGCTTCAGCTTGCGCACGACGAGAAAGGTGCTGTCATCCCACAGCTTGCCGGTCAGCGGCGGATCGCTGAGCGAGTTCCCGTATCCCAGCAACAAGTCGCCAGGCACGATTTCGTCGGAATAGGTCCGCCTTTTCGGAGGAGCTCCGAGCGTTGGTTGGCTGATGCCATCCACGAAATCGAAGTGGCCCCTCGGACGGTCTTCGCGGGGCTTGAGGTAGCGCTGCATGCACTGCACCGAAAGGATCTGCACGCCCTTGCCGGAGAGCGCGCGATCGAACTGGCGGATCGCATCCGCCAGCGGATGCTTGCCGTTGGCGAGATCGTGCCATCGGTCGGACGGCCCTGCGCAGGTGTACTGGACGATCGCGTGGACCGTGGTCAGCTCCACGCGGTCGGACTCGTTCGGCCGCGGCCAATTGCGTTCAGGGAGAGACCATCTGGTCGGGTGATTGTAGAGCCGGTCGCCGAGAATACTGGCTCGCGCCGCCATACCTTCGCGGAACTCGAACGGCAGCAGCGCGAGGGTACCGTTCGGCACACCCGCGCGTGCCAGTCCCTGGAACGTGAATCCGAGGTTAACCCATGGGACTTTATTCGCTTCGCCCTGTGTGGCGGCGGTTCGCTTTATTTCCGGTTCAAGGTACGCGAGCATATCGCGCGCCGCCGCGGAGTCCTTGAGGGCGACCAGCAACAGACACGCGTGGGTGGCGCCCTCGTACTGGTCGATGATGCCGCCCTGGACGTTGTCCTTGCCGAATTCCGCTGCTGCGGGGCCAGAGGGATCGCGCGACCGCGATTTAGCGAACCACCTCAGCGCTGCTCGTTCAGTAGGATTGCGCCCCTCTTTCGGGGCGGTCCCGCTGAGTTGCTCAGCGCGGTATCCCAGCAGATGCCTTGCGGCGCGCAGCAGAAAGTCACCGTCTGTTTCAAGCGGCGGATACAGATCGGTCAAGCGATACAGAGCGGTGAGGGCCGGAAGTGCCTGCTTCAGAATCAAATTGGGATCGGCTTCCTCACGGTCGAGCGCAACGTCGTGCGGCCGCTCCTCGCCCACCCCATTCAGGTCCGTCGCGACCTTGCGCCGAAGATAATGCAGGTCGCTCACTGTGAGCGAACTGGCGTTGTAGAAGAACTGAGTATCGACCTGCGCCGACCGAACCCAACCTGCGTACGCGGGGTAGTCGTGGCTGAAGGAGTCTAAGTAGCCTTCGCAGTTGCAGAAGATCACGTCCAACAGTGGCCCCAGATCGCGCCATATGCGGCGCATGTAAGGCTCCCACCCACCGTCGAATGCGACGGAAAGGAGAAGCCGCCTTGGCGGGTCTTCTCCGATAATCGCAAGTCGGAAGGAGTGAAGCGCCCGGATTCGGTCGACCGCGTCGCCGATCAGCGGCGTCGGTTCCGCCTCCACCGACGAAACACGCAACGCATTCAGGGTTCTCAGCAGCAGCCGCACCCGGGTTTCGTAGGTGCGCGAGTCCAGCGCCGGGATCAGCCCGGACTTGATCGTTGCCACCAGGGTAAGGTCGCTGACACCCAACAAGCTCAAGCTCTTCGATTTGCTCTGTACATCGATCTGCATGGCGCTTCCCCTCGTTCCCGATCCTTGCGATTGAGTTCGCTAGAGTGGCGGCCGCACCCGCATGACCGGCCGCGGCAACGGCTTGTAGGGCTGCCCCACTGTCGGCAGGTTCAACGCACGCTCCGCCTGCATCAGGGCGTCCAACACGCCCTCCAATGCGGCCGCCTGCGCCGCGAGCAATTGCGAATCGTTGTCCGTTGCCGGCGCGGCTTCATCCTTGTCCTTTTTCAGTATTGGTTCGTCGATTGCCTGACGGATCAGGTCGCGAAGCGGCTTGCCGTTATCAGGCTGCGAGGCCGCCCAGGTCAGACCGGCCAGGCTCCTCGCCAGGCTGTCTCGCATTACATTGAGTCGCACCCAGCGATGCTCATTCCAGCCGTCCGACAGTTCACCGGAACTGCGCGCGACGGGGAAGGCATATCGCTTGATCAGCTTGAGTGCCGCCACCCGCCCCAGATCGGCCAGGCCCCTGATGTCCTGCTCCTTCATCAGGATGTTCAGGCCGCCGATCCCGCTACGCAGCCCCACCTGCACGACGCGTTCGCGCACCCCGGGCAGGCGAGCTAGCGTGGCGTCGCTCCAGTTAATCGTTGTCGATGCAAGCGCACTGAAGAAGCCGTAGAGCCTTTCGATAGGCTCGGGCTCGGTCTCGAACTCGTTCCAGTGGTCCTCCCCCAGCTGGAGGTGGTCTTTCGGCAACCACACGTCACCGTAATAATCTTCCTGCGCTTGCGTCGGCGGGGAAGAAGGGGCTTCCGCCGTCCCTTCCTTGCTCGTGGAAATCTCGTGCAGCGAGATGCCGAAAGTAGGCCAGGAGGGAATGGGGCTGTCGAAGAGATGGATCGGAAAGTTCGAACAGATGCCGCCGTCGCAGAACAGGCAGCGCCTGAACACATGCTTCTTCTTGTCCCGCTTGTCCAGGATCCAGAGCGGTACTGCGCTGAACAGGACCGGAAAGCTGATGCTCATGCGCGCGGCCACCAGGATCGGCAGGTGCTTTGTCGGCAGCCGATACATCGGCTCCTCACTGCTCCCAACGACCGGCGATTTGCCCATGAGGAGTGACCAAAGCCAGTGGAATCCACTGGAGGGAAAGGCTTTCGCACGAGGCGGCGCTGGCCGGGCAAGCCCTCGATACTCATTTGACCGGCCCGTGACCGGATCGACCTCCATGTCCCTGACCACATCGGGCGGGAAGAGCCGGCGCATCTCGCTCAAGCGAAAGTAAAGCTCGCGGTCATCCTCTTCGCCTTCATTCTGCGGAAAGACGTATGGACGCCCGTGGGTAACGTTGGCGGTGAACATCTGGAGATTGATCGAAGCGGCACCCACCGGGTTCGGATCGTTCAAGGTCTCCCGCGGCGAGCCCGGCGCGGCGGCGAGGTCTGCGAAGGTCAGCGGCCGGTCGTCTACTTTCCGCCCGGCAATCTCCTGGATGAGGCTGTGCAGCCAGTCAGTGAAGGGCGGGAGCCGCGCGTCCCCCGAGCGCGTGCCGCTGCACAAACCGTAGTCGTGCCGCACCATACGTCCGACGTCGCGTACGATTAACACGAATACCGCGGCAACGCTCACAATGAGGGCGAGCATCGTCGCACTGAACCCAATCAGGAAAGCGAACAGCCAGTTGATGTCGCCTTGTCCGGCGCTCACGAGCGCGAGGAGCCAGACGATCGCGAGGGCGATCCAGATCGTCAGCACGATCCACGACTTTGCGTAGGCGAAAACGACGCCGCGTACCAACGCCGCCAGTTTACCGGTTGGCTTGGCGAAGCCGGGCAACAGCGCATCGAACAGACGCTTGTTTTCTTTCTCGGGTTGGAAAAGCCATGCGAGGCGCGTCTTGCCGTCTTTTTCCTCGGCGACAGAATCGGCGCGCTCCAGCATGATCCGGAAGCCGTCCGACGATCCGTGCCGACGCCGGTATTCGGCGGCGGCGGCCAATGCTGCAGCGCCGGCGCCTGACGACGCTCCGCCGATACTGTTGAAGCGATAGACAGTCGCCAGCGCGAATATGGCCGGCGGATAGGCAATCGAACTCGTGACGCCACCGGTGAGAATCAGATCGCAATAGCGATCTCTCGGCGCCCGATCATCGAAGCCAGGTAGCGGTTCCCTGGTGGACATTCGAACTTCCTCACTCGAACCACCGACACTACCGCCACTGCAGAATAGACCTGCCGTTGGCAACTCATGGTGAGCTAGTTCACATTCTGAGACTCATTTTGCGCTGCTACTGGAGATCAATGTGCGCCAGCCTTGGGCTTCGCCGTTTTCGCACTTGTTTAATTGTCCAGACACTATGGACCGTGTCTGACGGGCGGTTCGGTAGGGCTCATTCAGGCCCGCAAGGCGACTACAAAGGCGATATCGTCGGCTCGAATCTCGAATGACCTCCGGCGCGGAGAGCAAGGGCTCCAAATGCAAGGCGCTTCGGCCGTACTGGTCCAGGGATCAAGTGCGGCAAACGGACGAGTTCGTGGGCCAAAGCGCCGCTGAGCAAAGCAAGAAGGCCTTAATTTATTAGCTCTTTCGAGAAGCTGGCGGAGAGGGAGGGATTGCCGCGCTGCGCCAGCAACGCCAATAAAATCAATGACTTGACGTTCGCCCGATTGACTCGTGTGTACCAGTGTTGTGCCCTGAAGTCGAGCGCCGATCGCCGTTCGCAACTGAACCACGCTAGCTCCCCGAGCGCTCCCCCTCACTGGGCTTGCTCCAGCAAACATTCCTTCTTCGCTGTTGCCTAAAGACCTGGAGCTCAACCCTGCGCAGGTTAAGCTCTAAGCGCTATGACGCTTCGATATTCAGACCATCTGCTGCCCGCGCCCAGGATTCCGTTCTATATCATTTCGATCGGCGAAATGCATTGGCGCGGCTCGGCGCCGGTGTTCTCTGGAGGCTCGACGATCGAAGGGGCTTAGCTGGCTCCGACGTTACTAACGAACGGTAATGCTTGGCCGCGACGCCTAAGTCGTGCCCCGTCCACCAATCGCTCCAGAAGGAGCACCCCGCCGGTCTTGTCTCGCTGATAGCGAGCACGCATCGCGCTCGAGCATCGCTTCCCATTCACCATGCAGGAACCAAGCTCCAAGTCGAAGGCGCCTGATGGCTCCGGCCGTTCATCCCCGACAAAGGCCATCGGCAACATTATTGGCCTCGTTGGACTCCTGCACTTCAGTTGCTGCATCAACGATGATCTGGAACCCGCAGTCCGGGGTGAAGCAGCCCGATGGAATGGTTGCTGCGACGTCAACAGAATTGCCGGCCAGGATCATGGGCGTGTTGACGATGACGGGCGACACCGTCCCGCCAGTGAGGAAGTTCACCGTGGTATGTGAGGCTCCCGCTGGAGCAACACCCTGATTCCTGACCGTGACCAGAAGTTTACCGCCGGCCGGATCTCGCCGGCAGAACCCCAACTTGCCAGCGTCCGGCTTTGGATTAACAGGCACTAGGTCCGGCTGACCCGGTGCCTGCGCAATAGCCCGCTCGCGGATTTGCACCACGTCGATGCTCGGAGTCGCACTCAAGGTTCGGCAACATTCATCCTTGCCCCCCGTGCCGGTCGAATAGACGGCCGTTACATCAAGGCTGACGATGCTCCGGATGACCACAAAGCCCTCTATATACGACGCAGGAAAACCGTTGGGAAAGAGTCGCTTTTTGACATCGAGGCAATCTACTGCCAGAGCCTCATCTTCGCGCAATTTATCATGGCTGATCGGTAGGATCTCGCCCGGACGCTGCTCGGCCGGCGGAAAGGTTAGCGCTAGCTTTTTCTTGAAGACAGCTGTTTGTGGGTTGGGATTGTGGACGTTGATGGTGGTCGCATACAGCCCACGTGCCAGTCGAAGATCGGCTGGATCGTCCTGGATCCCGCATACGAGTTTTGCAGCATACTCGAAACGCGGTTGCGGCGGCTCGAACTCGGCCCGCCAGACACCTCGGCCCTGTGTGCCAATGTAGAGCTTCACGCGGTTGGCCGGCTCGTGGTCGAACTGCACGAACCATGGACGGGGCAGATGCGGCTTGCCGGACATTCCGGAGGAGATCGGATCTGTGATCACCGTCCAGCTGCTCCCGCCATCTGTGCTGAGAAATACTCCCGAATCGGCGCCGCCAGCTACCAGGATATTAGGATCTTGCGGGTCGAAGGCGACGAGTGTCGGTTGGGGATAGCCGCCGAATCCCGTAAACGCGGTGGGACCGCGCCGGTTCTGGTACCGAAAGGCCCCTCCACCTGTCATGGCATTATCAAGGCCGGCATCGTTGACCCAAGTTGTCCCGCCATCAGTAGAGAACATCATGCGCGGCCCGGCTGCGGTCAGGTTCGAGGCGTAGAGCCTGTTCGGGTTGGCGGGGTCGACAGCAAAGATTCCGACACCCCCGCTTGGCAGATTGCTGTCGATCCGAACCCACGCACTTGCCGGGTTGGTTCCGACATACCTCCATAATTGATCGGGAGCCCGTCCGTCGCATGCGCCCGCCTCCACGAAAAACGTTGGCTGTCCGCCGGCCAAGGCAACGCGGATGCCACATGCACCGGCTGGAGACGTAGCTGCTCCGATCTGAGTCCAAACTATCGGATTCGCTGTCACGTTGTTGGTGATGAACACGCCTTGCGTCGTAACCACGACGAAATCGGTCGGCCCGAAAGTCCCGACGACGTCGATAGGCCGGAAGCCTGGAATGATCCCCGGCGGATAAGTGTTTACTTCGGCTCCTCCTGCCATTCCGGGATTACGAAGAAACAGGCGGTTCGCAGGAGGAGGAGAGAAACAGCAGACAGTGTAGAGGACGCGCGCCGGATTGGAGCTGTCGTCGAAGGCGTCGCAACAATCCCGGTTCGTCCAGGTCGGACTTGGCGCCCCAGCATTGGTTGTTCCAAAGCTGCCGTTGTCTTGATTACCGAAATAGAGATCTTCGGCGAGCACGCCGGGTTGATCGGCACCCGCCAAAGCCCAAAGCCAGAGCGCATGCGGAGTGACATTGGGTTGCTGCCAGAATGGACGGTGGCAATCCGGGCTCGTCTCCCTGGTGTTGAAGTAAACACCGCCATCTGACGAGAAAAGGACGGGGCAGGCATTTTCGTTGACTCCCGGGGCGAACGCGATAGCCGCGACGTCGTCATGACCACCTGCGCTTCGCGTAAAGGGACCATCCCAGCCGGTCGGCGGCGTCGGCGGCAGCACAGTACCTGTCGTTGCCATCGGGCAACGAAGGCCGCCGCCGGAAGGATTGCTTCGACAGCCACCGCGATAAAGCCGCACATCGCCATACCAGAGATCGAAAGCCTGGGCCTCAGCGCCAGGCACCGTCCGAGCGTTTGTCTCCACAAAGGGAATACGGCCTTGGCGGCGTGAGTCAGGAGTGCCCAGTCGAACCCAGTTGGCTCCGCCGTTATCAGTCTCCCACACGTCTGCGCCTACAGCCGCAAACACGACGTCACGCTCGTGCGGAGAGGCTGCTATCGAGCATAGGCCGGACGGCAAACCGCTACCTGCAGTCCACGTAACCCCTGCATCCAAAGACCGAAAATGTCCGTCGTCCCCGCAGATGTCCACGACCCGACCGTGGTGTGCGACCACATCCCACACGTTGGTTGCAGGGTCATTCGGCGTCGGATCGACAAAGGTCCAGGTTGAGCCAGCGTCATTGCTGATCGCGAGACCGCAATTCGTTCCAGCATAGACGCGGTCCGGATTCCGCCGGTCGATGCTGATGCCGAACGCAGACGGTTCTTCGCTGCGCGCTTGAATGCAGGCACCCGCTGGGGGAACGCTGCTGATTGGCCTCGTCCAGGTCGCACCGCCATCATTGCTGACATTGATGCCCGCTCGGCTGCCAAGGCGACCATCGTAGAACGAAGTGGCGATCACCCGCTGGGGCTGCTCCGGCAACACCTCGATATCCCAAGTAACAACCGGCAGATGGCCATCAAGCCGCGCCCAGGTCCGGCCACGATCTGTGCTCTTGTAGATGCCGCCCCACTCTGTCGCCGCATAGAACGTATTCGGGTCACGCTCTACTGAGGCTAGTCCGTTCACTCGGCCTCCGCTGGCGCCGTCCGGATCCGTTGGATGAAGCGTTGATTGATTGGGGTTGATGTCCGTGAACGAAACTTGGCCGAAAGCAGGAGTTCCGGCCATCAATGCACTGGAAAGCAGCCAAAGGCCAAGGACTCGATGGCCCACATTCGCAATAAAATCGCTCCACATAGCTGCGCTCCTAATTCAATCGATCGCAAAAAAGACAATCAGCAGGTGGCGGCTGTCTGTGGCGTCACTCTCCATCTATCGGGGCGGTCGGGGAGGTTCTACAAAATCGACTGGACAGATCGGCGCTTCGTAACGCGCCGTTTCGCTAGAAATCCAGCCCTGGGCCGTCAGCACCAGGACTCGCCAGTAGTAATTAATGCCGGGTCGAGCATCGTCCCAAACCAATCGATTTTGGGCGCTGGGCACACGGGCGACCGTCTCAAATCTTTCTGTTTGAAAACCATCTCTGAACATCGAAATGTCGATGCGTTGCGCCTGAACCTCAGTCGTAGGGGATGCCCAGGTGAACTCCGCTACTCCCTTTCCGAGATTCACATCGCTGCAGCGCGCGACCACCCGTAGCGCGCTAGGCGATTGCGAGCCGCCTGTTTCTAATATGCGTTCCGGTTGAGTGCCGCGGTCACGAGGCGGCCGCGCCTCATCGACTTGGGCGCGGGCTGGCGGCAGGATAGCCAACAGTACACAAGCAGCCTGTAGGTAAGACGCAACTCTCATGAGGCGCCTCCACGATCAACTGTCCGCAAGGGCCCGCGTATCTCGGTACAAACATAACATAGCCGCTTCTTGTCGACAACGTGGCGTTGTATCGGTGCCCCCGGAACTTGCGGAGTGGGCTCGCTCGGAATGGATGGTCTGAATTTCCCCATCCTTGCAGAGTTTTAGAATAGAGCCCGAGCAGCAGGATTTCTAGGATTGGTTCATAAGAATACCCGACGACTCCCCTGAGGAGCACTTAACGCCCGCGAAAACAATTATTGCTGAGACTTTTCGGGTGCGAGCTCAACCCTGCGGAGGTTAAGCTCCGCAGGGTGGTCCGCTAGGATGTCAGCCTTCAGGGGTGAAGCGGAAAAACATCTGCTCGCTGGGCACCTTCCGCCTTTGGACCCACAGCGGAAGTTGGCCAGCATTCCGGTTTTCTGATTCAGGAGGGTGTCGCACGGCCATACGCGCGGAGGCGGCAGAAATGCCGGCGCTCCCCCCGCATCGATCACATCTCGGCCATCTTCGTAAGCACCCGCTGCACGAGCGTGGGATGGCGATAGACGCTGCGCGGCTTCAATAGATGTTGGACCTCAATGGTCAGCTTGTGGACGGCCGGATCTTCGTCGGCGAGCCGGGTCAGGGCGATCCCGAATTTGAGCGTGGTCTCAAAATCCGCCGGACGTTGCCCCCGGATATCGGGAAACACGAAGTCAAGTTTGGCCACCGACCACGGCGTCTCGATCAACGTCTGCACCTCGGCGAAGAAAGCGGGCGCCAGCGCAGCGATTGGATTGCTGTATTCCCCTAGCTCGAGCAGCCTCTGCAGCAGGCACGCCTCCAGCGCAGCCACGCTCATGCCCTGACCGTAGACGGGATTGAAGCGGCAGATTGCGTCGCTGATGGGCAAGAGCCCGCGGGGGAAGACGTCAAGTCGCTCGAAATGGCTCCTGAATTTCATTTGGTCCGCCGATGGCACGCGCGATAGTGGCCGTATCAGAGAAGGTCACATCGAGACCGTCGCAGCATATCTAAGCGGAAGCATCAGGAACTCAGGCTGTTAAACCGCTGCCTGGCAACCTCGCTGAAGCTGTGGCAGGAGGGCTCGACCGGTTCTGGTCGAGCGGCTAGAGCTGGGCCGAAAGGCACCCGTGATGCTGTGCTGGACAGAATCTACCGGCCTCTCACTCGCAAGTTGACCGGGGCCTGTCCACCCTCTGTATCCAGGATGTAAGCTTTCACTCTGGGCAGAGCCCTCTCCATGGCTTCAAGATAGAGGCGGGTGCGCGTGAGTTCGGGGGCCTTCGCATACTCTTGCTGCAAAGCTTTGAGGCGAGTGGTCGTGCCTATGGCTTGCGCTATACGCTGCTCACGCCGGCTCTGCGCTGCCTGGACCAGTGTGTGCGCCTCCCCGCGAGCCTTGGGCAGAAGGTTGGCCGCATAGACCCGCGCCTCGTTGCGCGAGCGCTCGCGATCGGCCATGGCGTCCGCCACGTCTTGAAAGGCCTGTGCCACCGCCGCGTCAAGCGTCATGGCCATGATGCTGGAAGCCGTGATCTGAACCCCGCTTCGGTAGCGATCGAGGAGCTCCTGAGTCCGTATCTTCACTCTATCCTGGATGGCAAGCCGGCCTGTGGTCAAGACCTCATCAACCGACATGCCGGCCAAAACCTCTGTGAGCACACTTTCGGCAAGCCCGCCGATCAGTGCTCTTGTGTCTTCCACATGCAGCAGGAAGTCGGCAGGATCGCGTATCACGTATTGTAGCACGAGCGCGATGCTTAGGATGTTCGTGTCACCAGTCAGCAGCTCCATTCCAATCACGGTCTCCTGCTCGCCCTCGGGCAAAGCGAAGCCCACGCCGACTTTCGAGACACTTGTGGTCTTAAGCACATCGACCCGGTCGACGGGCCAGGGGAAACGCCAGTGCATGCCGGGGCCCAGGCGGGCATGGGGCGCGCCGAGGCGGCGCGCCAAAGCTTGCTCGTCCGTTGCGACGAGATGGAAGCCCGTGGCGAAGTAGGCCGCGATCAGCAGGAGCAAGAAGACGATACCGCCCCGGAGTGCGTAAGCGCGCCACCGCGGTTGCCTGGGGGCACTTTCCGCGCCGTCCTGTGGCACCACATGTTCGTGGCTGGCCGTCATGGCGATTCCCCGCGTGACGGTGGCTGCTGACCTTCCACACCAGCGCCCACGGACTCGCCGTTCCTGGGACGAGCCTTGGGCGGCGGGCTAAGATCCCGCGCGACCGATGCGCTAGGCTGCAGCATCTGCAGGAGTTCGGACTCGGCCGGCAGGAACAGGGTCGTCTTGTCGTCGAGGATACGATCATAGGCCTCGAGCGTGCGGACGAGCTTGAAGAAGGGTAGGTCAGCGCCAAACTCGCGCGCGTAGACACGCATCGCCTCAGCGTCGCCTTCGCCGTCGAGTCGCCTTGCAAGTTCGTTGGCATCGGCGAGGATGCGTGCCTTCTGCCGATCAGCTTCGGCGATGATCCGCCTCGACTCGGCCTTCCCGTCGGAGCGCAGCTGCATGGTGATGCGGGCCCGCTCCGCTTTCATCCGCTCGAAGACGCTCTGCCGGTTTAGCTGAGGCAGGGCGAGTTCACGCACACCGAGATCGATCACCTCGATACCGTAGGCGGGCGCAACAAGAGCCTGAACACCGGCTCGTACCTCCGCGACTATGGCCCCGAACCGGTTCTCCGAAGCATGCGGCGCGATGAGGGAGGCGAAGCTGTGGCGGCCGAGCACTGCACCGACTTCACCGACGATAGCCTCCGTAAGCCGCTGCTCGGCATCGTCGCGCGTGGCAAGCGTCGCGAGGAAGCGCGTCGGTTCGGCGATGCGCCAGGTAGCGAGCGTGGCAACGGACACGTTCTTCCGGTCCGCCGTGACGTACTCAACGGGCCGAGTGCTCAAGTATAGGAGGCGTTTGTCGAACCGCTGCACACGCTCGAAGGGCAGTTTGAAGCCTAGGCCCGGCTCTTCAACGAGTTGCACGATCCGGCCGAAGCGCGTGACCATCCCGTTCTCAGTGATATCTAACGTGAAGAGGCTCGCAAGGGCCGACAGAACCAGCACGGCGATAGCGGCAGGCGTCAGCACCCGGAGCGCCACCCTCCGTCTGCCGCCCGCGCGGCTCATCCTGCCAACTCCAGGGTGAGCTGCCTTCATCGGTTGCCCCCCGCGCTGATCGGAGGATCAAGGAGCCAAAGGTCGAGGTCTTTGATGGCACTCGCCTTCGGCCGGACAAGCTTGTGCACCTTCGGCAACACGTCCTCGATCGTCTCCATCTGCAAGCGGAATGCGGCCAATTCGGGCGCTTGCCGAAATGCCTCGACCTGTAGGCTGAACGCCAGCGCCTCGCCGCGAGCGCGGCGGACCTGTTCCTCCTGGACGGCGAGGGCACCCTCGACCGTCGCCGCGGCCTCTCCTTTCGCTTCGTTTACCTCCTCGGCGGCGAACCCCTTGGCGCGGTTGATCGTGCGCAGCTTGTCCTCTTGTGCACTAGCCACGTCCCGCTCGGCGTCGTGTGCCTCCTGGGGCGAATGCACGTAGACCAAGCGCACCGAGACGAGCGCGATGCCGGCGTTCAGACGATCTAGGCGCGCCTGAACGAACTCATGCAGTCGCGCCTCGACCTCGGCTCTGGCGTTTGTTAGCAACGCGTCGATTCGCTGAGTGGCAACAACGCTGCGCAGCGCTGATCGAGTAAGGCTCCGGACGAGCGCCTCAGGCTCCGCCAGGTTTGTGACGTAGACCACCGGATCCCTGACGCGGTACTGCACGGTTAACCGAAGATCGATGAGGTTGGCATCACCGGTCAGGAGGAAGGACTCGCCCTCCAGCACCTCGCGCTGGAACCAGGAGCCCTTGGCCTTGATCGCCTCCGGCACTGGATTCGAGGGCCCGCCTACTGTGAGCCGCTCGCGGGCGAGTGTGCGCGTCGTCAAGCTCTCGTCCGCCTGACTGCGGAAACCGAGCTCTGCACTCCGCGTGCGTTCGGTTTCGACGAGACGGTGCGTCTCGATTGGCCAGGGCAGGCGGTAGTGTAGACCTGGGCCAAGGTCGGCCGCGACGATGCGAGCAAACCGGAGGCGCAGGCCGATCTCCCCGGACTGGATCGTAAAGAAGCCGCTTGCGAGCCAGAGGAGGACCAGGCTTGCCAATGCCCCGATCTTCACGCGGGTGTCAGTAACAAACACGCGGGTCGCGGGCGCAAACCTCTCGCGCAGCCGGACCCACTCCGGCGGCGCGTGCGAGTGCGGCACGTGCGTGTGGCGCGAGATTTCCCCGGTCCGGAGCTCACGCACCGCCTGTCGCAGGATTTGAGCGGATGACCACAGGAACAATCCCGCCATGATGGCGGCCACGATCAGGTCGGGCCACTTGGTCGCGGTTGCCCAAACGCCGATCGCAGCGAGCATCACGGCGACGTTGCCGATCGCATCGTTACGCGAGCAAAGCCACACGGACCGCACGTTGGCGTCGCCATCCTTGTAGCGCACGAGGATGACGACACTAGCCACGTTGGCAGCGAGAGCCAGGAAACCGATGGCGCCCATGATCTCGGCGCGCGGCACACCGAGCACAAGCACGTGATAGGCGGTCGCCCCAAACACCCACAAGCCCATCAGCGTGAGGCTGACGCCTTTCACAAAGGCCGCACGCGCCCGGACCCGAACGGATGCACCGATGACCGCGAGGCTGATACCGTAGGTCGCCGCGTCGCCCAGAAAGTCGAGAGCGTCGGCCTGCAGCGCTTGTGAGCCGGCGAGTGCGCCGGCGCCCATTTCCACCAGGAACATCGCGGCATTGATTGCAATGACGATCCAAAGTCGCCGCTTGTAATCAGCCGACAAGCCTTCGAAGGTGGCGCCTTCTCCGCAACAGCCTACGCCCATGTTCAGAGCCCTACGCTTCCTGAAGTCTCCATTTAGTGCAACCTCACCGCGGCAGGTACCGCTTGTCGAGTTGACAAGCCACGGAGTAATTTGGATCGACAACGTTGGCGATCTCGAGCTGCGCTGCTTGGCCTAGAAGCTGAACCGCCTCGATCTTGTCGTAGCCGTGATCCTGCACCAGCCAGTTGACGAGATCGACGCAGGCGATCCGCAGCGCATCGATCAACGGCCGCGTGCTGCCGATCGACATGATCATTCTGTCGTTCTCTAGCCGGGGCCAGTTGATCTTTTTTCCCTTGATGAGATTCACCGTGAAGGTGACGTCAAACGAGGTCTCGATAGCGGCGCCGTCCACCTCGCCGTCACCCTGCGCGGCGTGCCCGTCGCCCAGCATGAAGAGCGCACCCGGCTCGAAAACCGGGAAAGACATCGTCACACCCTCAACGACCTCATTGAAGTCCATGTTCGCGCCATGAGGGCCAGGTATAAGCGAACTGATGCATTCCTTGCCAGGAGGTGCAGTGCCGATTGTCCCGAAGAATGGCCGCAATGGGACCTCGACTTTGCCGATTTTGCTGTTGGGCAGGTCGAGCACACCGACCATCCTCGATCTGTCGAATCGCCAGATAAAGAGCCGGTCCGGCACCGGGTCAGTTATCATCGCCGTCTTGTATTCGGGCGCCAATGCTCCGAAGTAGGGGATCGAAGCTCCCCAGCCCCAGTCTCTGTTGAGCCCGATCCTGTCGATACGCACGACGAGCGTATCGCCGGGCTCAGCGCCCTCGATGAAGAATGGCCCAGTCTGCGGGTTGACTCTGGTAAGGTCGAGCCTCGGAAACACCGTCTTGTCGGTCGGCTGGAAGACGTCGTTCGCCGCGTCCTTGGTCCTTGTGATCACCGTGTCGCCTGGCTTGATGCGGATCGCAGGTGGATGCGCATGGCAATAGGTGAAGTAAACAGTGTCTCCCGGGTCATAGCGGACTTCCGCGGCCGAGGCAGGTGCGATTCCAATAACTACGAGTGCCGAAGATAGAGCCACGATCGCCGCTCGTGCCGACTGCTCGCTCATTCGAATCATAGATTCCTCCTTTTTTGGCAGCGTAGATTGTTGCTATGGTGGCGGCGTAAGATCTCCGCTCGTCATCTCATGGGCGTCCTTTCTCGCACTGTCGGCCAAGCTTGCCGACGGCTTGGCGCGCTCATGGAAGCGGCTGTCGTACAGTAGGCCGAAAAGAGCGGAGTTCGCCGGCAACACCATCGTCGTGCCCTCCTTGACGAACTTGCGCGACGCGTCGAGCGTCCGCCGCAGCGCATAGAACTGCGGTGCCTCGCGAAGTGAGTCGGCGTAGATGCGGGCGGCCTCTGCTTCGCCAGCGCCGCGGTGCCGCTGGGCGACCTTGAAGGCCTCGGCTAGAATGCTCGTCTTCTCGCCATGAGCCGCGGAACGGATCTTGAGGCCTTCCTCCTCGCCCTCAGAGCGGTAGCGCATGCTTATTGCGGCGCGCTCGGAGCGCATGCGAGCGTAGACCGTGAGCCGGTTGCGCTTAGGGAAGTCAAAGCGCAACAGCTCCACGTCAAGGACCTCGATGCCGTAGTCCCGAAGCGCAACATTCCGGCACTTTGCGGCGACCTCGGCGAGCAAGGCCTCTGCTCGATAGGCTTCGGCGGAGACGAAGGCAGCGAGCGGACTTCGGCCGATGGCGGCGCCAAGTTCCGCAGAGAGGATGTCGCCCAAGCGCGATTCCGCACCCGCCTTGTTGCGAACCGTCTCAAAGAAACGTTTGGGCTCGGCTATGCGCCACATGACGACGCCCGTTGCCGTCACGGCAGTCTTCTCAAGCGTCAGGAATTCGCTAAGTGGGGGCTGGTAAACAAAAAGCCGGCCGTCGAACTTGGTCACGCTTTCGTAAGGCAGCTTCAGGCCAAGACCCGAAGTGGTGACTACCTGCACCGGCCTGCCGAAGGACGTGACAACGGCCCGCTCCCCATCGCCAACGGCGAAAAGACATAACGTGGTCGCCGCGACAGCGCCAAGCACTCCCGCGGCGCCCAGAATAGCTTGCCTAGGCTTCGAGCTTGAGCGCGCCATGGCTCATTTGCCTAACGAGCTGGGGCTTTTCTCATTCTGTAGGGCGTGTTTCGAGTGGTCAAGGCATTTGTCTCCGGTGAGCCGCTTGTATGGGCTTCCGTCCGCAGTCCCGCCGGTTGGGTCTGGTCGACGCCGCCGGTCCCAACGAGCACCTCGAGAAGCTGGGCAACTCGCCGCGGGTACCCGGAATGATCAACTGCTAAACCAACATTCTGAAAGCCTGCAAAGACCGGCCAAGTGTGAACGTTGGCAGCGAACTCTTCGCGCTTGGAGAGTTGTGGCCAGCAGCCAGTTACTCTAAGGCCTTCGTTCCAATAGATGGAACCATGGCCATCGTTCGCGCGAAACAATTTCCAAGCCTGTAACTTAAGTGGATCGGGGGAAAATCGAGATAGCGCGAAATGGAACCAGGCGAATGTCCGAGCACATCGAACATAAGACTGCCCGGTCGATCTGTGACGAGGTGGGTGACCGATTGCAGCAGGACTTAGCTCTCGAAGCCTCGCCTCTGCCGCCCTACTCGAACGCCTAGTTGATGAATTACGCAAGCAGGAGCGTCGTCTCATTGATGGCGTCGAAAGCTGGCGCTATCGCTGACTGTTTCTTTATCAGGCGATAGTCGCGGCCATGTGAGCGCGTAACGAACGCCGTCGCCGCTCTTAACCCGGCGGCGGCTTGTTCTGCTAATCTTATCGCTGAGTGCGGTTAATGTTGCGCCGGCAAATCAACTGATTACAGACCGAATAATTGATGCGGTGCATGAGTCTCTTCTTGGCCCGATTGAGACCTTCCCACCAGTACTGAAGACGTCCGCTCGCAAGGGCTGACCGGAAGTCTTGGCCGCAGGGCCAAACGACGCGATTGATCCAGAGAGGACATTGGCCTCTACCGCGGTCCAACGCTCCGGAGCCGACTTCCTGCCATGGCGCGAAACTGAGAATTTGCATAAGATTGATCCCCCTCCTTGTCCTGACCCACCCGAGGGAGCGAGATGCGAAAACGCGGTGGAAGCAAACAACAAGTCAAAGGTCGGCGCGCGAATAGGGCTCACAAAGTATCCATCGCCGCCGCATCCATCGCCGACCTACAGAATCAGGTAGGCGCTCTCGCTGGCGAACTGAAAGAGGCGCTTGAGCAGCAGTCGGCTACCGCGGAGATTCTCCGCCTGATCAGCGCCGTGCCGGCCGATCCGCAGCCGGTATTCGAGTTGATCGTGCGCCGCGCCGTCGCGCTTTGCGGCAGTTTGTTCGCGAACGTGTTCCGCTTTGATGGAGACCTCATCCATTTCGTCGCCAGTCACAACGTCGGGCCGAGCTACGTCGATATGCTTCGAGCGACGTACCCGATGCGGCCCGATCATTCTCAGGTATCCGGACGCGTACTGCTTAATCAATCAGTGGTCCGGCTCGCCGATGCGCTTGCCGATCCAGACTACGATCAGCGGTTTCCGCGCGCCATGGGTTGGCGTCGCATGCTGGGAATGCCTATAATGCGCGATCGCGATGTGCTCGGCGTCATCGTGGTGGGTTGGGCCGAGGCCGGACCTGTCGCTAAGGCCCAGGAGGATCTTCTGAAGACCTTCGCCGACCAGGCGGTAATCGCGATCGAGAATGCCAGGCTGTTGAACGAACTACGCGAGCGCAACGAGGAGATCGCCGGCTGGAACCGCGATCTGAAAGCGCGGGTCAAGGAGCAGGTTGAGGAGCTGGGCCGCGTTGGGCGGCTGAAGCGGTTCCTTGCGCCACAGCTTGCCGAAATGATCGTCTCGCAGGGCAATGAAAAGATCCTGGAGAGTCATCGCCGTGAGATCGTTGTCGTATTCTGCGATCTTCGCGGCTACACCGCCTTCACCGAGACCGCCGAGCCCGAGGAAGTTTTGGATTTCCTGCGCGAGTATCACGGCGAGCTGGGGCGTCTAATCAGCCAGTTCGAGGGGACGCTCGACCAATTCTCGGGCGATGGGATCATGGTGTTCTTCAACGATCCCGTGCCTGTCCCCAACCCGGCCGAACGTGCGGTCAAGATGGCCGTCGCGATGCGCGAGGCTGTGTCGACCCTGATCGCCGCGTGGCGCGAGCGAGGTCGCGAGTTGGGCTTTGGTGCTGGCATCGCCCAGGGTTACGCGACCTTGGGCCAGATCGGATATTCCGAGCGCTCCGGATACACTGCGATAGGCACAGTGTGCAATGTCGCGGCACGGCTCTGCGGCGAGGCCAAGGACGGCCAAATTCTGCTCAGTAAGCGCGTAAACGTGGCGCTCAACGGAAGCGTAGCGACTGAACAAATTGGCGCTCTCGCATTGAAGGGTCTCACCCAGCCGGTCGTCACCTACAATGTTCCGCTCACCGCTAGTCAACCGACTCTCCGCGTTATAGACGGAGGTAATCACTAGACAGCCAGTCAGCGAATAGAGTCCGGTTGTGTGAAGGGTTTCGGATGCCGGCCGCTTGAGGAACGGCGCCGCGTATTCGGCGGCCAGCGTCCGAAAGCCTCCAAGGGAGGCAGACGAACGCGAGGATAGCCATGATGTCCGCTGTTGGGACGATTGTGTTGCAAAAGTCGATTTTCGCCGATGACCAAAATTCCGCGGGCCGCGGGCGCGACTTTCGTGTACAAGATGTGAGGGACCTCACGGCCTCACGCAAATTCACAGGCGACTTCGGTAACGCGATTGAGGTCATGCGACTGAGCAATCGCTCGCTGCTTAGTGTTTTCGCGAGAAATCTTGAGCCCAGCAACTTTCGACTTTTGCAACAGTATCGGGACTAGAGCCGACTGCTGCCGTCGTGCTGCGACTTCCAAGCAGGAGCTGCGGTTGTCCGCGCCGGCCCGCCTTGCCGGCTCCCCCATGGCTCCCCGACCCCATCCATATTCCAATCAATGTAAGCTACTTGAGGCGATTGTCACTTCGATCCTAACCTTCACAGGGTGGAGCTCTCTTAGGGAGAATGTTGTTGTCCCGCCCGGAGGCAATGACGGCGTCCTGCGCCGGTTGAGGCTCTCCGCGCCCATTACATCCTCCAATTCCGGTCATGGCTCTTTCCTGTTGGGCAAACGTCCCATCGCATTCGGCCGCAAGTGGCATTACACTCTTGAAACCAAGGTTGCTGCTGCGACGTTGTTTCTTGAAATTGTGGTATTCCTGCGAGGCAGGAAGGGCTACTCCTGATCTCCGACTGGCAACGGCAATGTCCTCATCCGATGGTGCAAATGAATCTAGTGACGCAGCCCGCCGACGACGCCGAAGGAGCAACACCTTACTACTGGTCTTGGCGATAGGATTTCTTGTTTTTGGCGCTGCAGCGGGCGCACTGTATTATGCGTTGCAGCCGGTAACTCTTCGGATTGCCGTCGGACCGCCGGGAAGCGACGATCACAAAGTGATTCAGGCCACGGCCGGGGCCTTCGCCAGCGAAAGCAGAACAGTCAGGCTGTCTCTGATCACGACCGACGGCGCGGTCGAAGCCCTCGCCCTGCTTGGTGCTGGCAAGGCCGATCTTGCGGTCGGTCGTGGCGATCTGGAGATGCCGACCGACGCGCAGAGCGTCGCCATCGTGCGTAAGAACTTCGTTGTGCTATGGGCGCCTTCCGGACTTGCGGACAAGAGCTCCAAGAAAAAGCCGGCGCCGAAAATCCAGGAGATCGCCGATCTCGCAGGGCACAGGGTTGGCGTGATTGGCCTGACGCCGGCGAACGTCGCGTTGATGCGGGTCATTCTGAGCGCCTCCGGCGTGGAGGCAGATAAGGTCGTAGAAACGCAATTTGGCACGGACCAAATCGAGGAGCTGGCGCGCGACCCAACTCTCGATGCATTCATGGCGGTCGGTCCGCTCGATAGCAAAATCACCTCCGACGCCATCGCCGCAACGGCCCGGTCGCGAGGCGAGCCGAAGTTTCTCGCGATCGAGGCATCGGAAGCCATCGCCCTGAAGCAACCGCGCTATGAATCTGAGGAAGTTCCACCCAGCATCTTCAATGCGAATCCGGCCTGGCCGGATGACAAGGTCGAGACGATCAGCGTCAGCCACCTGATCATGGCGCGGAAGGCTTTGTCTGAAACGACGGCTGCGGCTTTTTTTCGGCAGCTATTCGCTGTTCGTCAGGCGATTGCTAGGGAGGTGCCTGGCGCTGCGCACATCACCAAGCCGGACACCGAAAAAGACGCCGAGCTGCCGGTCCATCGAGGAGCGGCAGCAGTGATCGACGGCACCGAACGCACCTTCCTCGACAGGTATGGCGATTACTTTTGGTTTGCGCTTCTGTCATTGTCCGGGATTGGTTCGGCTGGTGCCTGGTTACGTCACTATTTGAATCGGGATGAAAGGGACGAAAACACCAGCCATCGCAACAGAATCCTGGCCATGGTTTCCAGGGTCCGTACCGCGGAATCCAACCAGAGACTCCTGGCTATGCAACGCGAGGTCGACGCCATCATATGTGAAACGCTCGAATGTTACGATGACGGCGCCATCGAGGAAGAGGAACTATCGGCCTTTGGCCTGGTGCTCGAACTATTCAATCACGCCATCGTCGAGAGGCGCGCGGCGTTGCAAGCGATCACACTCGAACCGGCTCGCGGCCACAACCTCACGTCACGATAACGTAGTGGTGTGCCAAAGACATGGAGACGCTAACAGAGCTGAGACTCATTTTCATCAAAATACAGAGACCGCGCTGCAAGCAGCGGGGTTTTAGTGCACCACATGCGTGGCATCCGCCCGCTTAGAATGGCGCTAGCGACCCCTTCTGCTCGGACCACTTCTCGTCACTGGCCCGGCTCCCATGAATGTCGCTCAGCTGCTTGCATCGTTGAAAAAGCTCAACCATCGTCACGTTATGAATAGTGACGTCAGCCCGTCGGCCCCACCGCTCAAGCGCCCAAAGCAGTTGATATTTCCGTAAGCGTTGCCTTTTCCGCGTCACTTACTTGAACCCCACCGATTCCGAACAGACCACCGCCCTCGCTGGCCGCTTCAGCGGTGGCCTGACTGATCTGACGAAGCCAAGCTTTAAACGCAGCTGCATCCCCTGGGGCCTTAGCATCGAGCAGCCCTGCGACTTGCCGTAGCGAGTCGATGGCTTTGACCTTGAGGTCTGATGGCTGACTAGCCGCAAACTTTGCTTTTAAACCGTCTCGCGCCGCGCTCCGTCCCTCGCTATTAGAAAAATCGGTGACTACGGCCTTTACCAGAGCGTTGGTGTCGGCGCCGGCTATCGCTTTGGTCAACGCACTGCCTCCAGCGAACGATTCCTTGAGGAGTCCCCAAAGTCCGCTTGGATCAGCGGCCGTGACAGCCATACCAGCTATCATGGGGCTCTCCAGCAGCAACGTCCATTCTTCCTTGGTAAAATTCGTCTTGTCAGCCAATGCGTCCTCCATAAGTTAGTGCAGGATTACTCTTGACCTGCCGCCTATCTTGATTACGCGCACATCTATAACCGCGACGAATGATTTTGCAGTTTTCGGGAAGCTAGCGATCATTTTCCTTGCTTTGCCCAGCCGCCGTCGTCGCTAATGGCGCATAACGACGACGCGACAATCTCCATGGAAGCACAAAAAGCAGCCGCACCGAAGTCGGCAACGAGGTGATGGCTGCATCTTACGCTGTTCCTTTGGGCACCTAATTCAATCAGCTCCTTCGAGTGCTTTCCTAACAGGGCGATCCGCTTCGCGGCTATTTTCGGGCTGCGCGCTTGCTTTGACCCCGTTTACGTTTGCTCATCTTACGCTCCGGAGGATGGAATGGATTGGGATCACGGCCGCCCATTTGGAAGGACAACAGGCCGTGCGGGTTAACGTTCCAAGCTGCAGGCTATGGAGGTTCCCGTGCGACTGTCCTTTTCCAGACTGATTTCTGGCCAGATGGTCTATGCCTGCAGCGCTACTTATGGCCAACGCTTACGGCGGCGTCGTGTTCGCTTACGGCTCCGGCCCGATAGCCGTTTTGCATTTTTCGCTATGTGCTGTCGGTATCGATGAACTATCTCGCCGCGGTTGCACCAGCTGCTAGACTTGCTGTAGCTTCGATAGTCGCCTTTATCTTTTCGCTGACCATTAAATTAGCTTCGCGCCGCGCGCTTCTACCGCCTAGCATCAGCTTCATCATCCGAAGCGCAATTACTCCGCTTGCTTCGGCTGCCAGCAACATCAAAGGATTGAACATACGGTGCGCTCCACCTGTGACAAGGTGAACGGTCACGTACTGTTCCGTGCGTGACTATCTGGTTCCTAGGGAAGGTATACGGTGGAACGAAAGCCGACCGTCGCACTTGGTTCGAGCGACCGGGTGTTGCTATCCCCCCGTAGCGCATCCGATGAAAAGACGGCCCCAGTCGCTGCCCCGCCGCTGGGGCCGTTTTCCAATATGACAAGCTAGGCTCGCCGTAACGCGGTAGAAGCGTGAACCCTTGATCAGACGTGAGAGCACCCATTTTCAGCGGGAGGCCGAAATGTCAAAAGCCAGTGATTGGGAAGGCCCACAGGATATGGGCGGCAAGCATGGTGGCCAGGCTGGCATGTCGAAGCCTGATCGAAGCGCGGCGCAGCAAGGCATCGTGTTAGATGAGAAAGGGCAGGAACAGCCAACAGACAAAACCCGGGCGCAGCATAGCCGAAAAGACCGAGGCAACGACCCACCTGGTGATCCGAGGCAATCGTAGAGACATAAGAAGCCGAGTTCGTTCCCTTCGGCAGCGGCAAAGAAAATAATCACGGCATCGCTGGCGACATTCTCAGCAACATCCCGACCTGATCAATATGTCGAAGATTCGCCTCCCGCTATTAGATCTGCACCGACGGGTTTTGGCAGAAATCCGGCGGATGCCCGGTTGTCATAATGTTCAAGAAATTGCCATCAACCGCGTTACGGAAGGTGCTGACTTCAACTGGTCCACATGTGTACTCTCTTCAGGCAGCGCCGATGCCAATACTGCGGCCCGCGCGGCGATTCACGTCCAGAGCGTTTTACGCCGAGACTATGATCTCCTCACTGATTGATCGGCCAAAGTATTGGCGGGTGGTCAGCATTCGTTCCTGCCGGCACCGCACGAACTTCTTGGACATACTATCCTGGATGGATCAATGGGCCCAATTGGGAAACAGCCAGCTCCGCCACGCGTCATTTTTTACTTAGGCACCCGCAGTCGTGGCCCATGTGCGCGCGCGCCAGTTTCCCCTGATCCGCCCTTGAAGAATCGCCTCGCACACGGCAGCGGTAGCTAACGCAAATACTGCGATTTTCCATAACCTTGATGAGACGGCTCTGGCGCGGGGCTGGGGCTAATGTGCCAGAGCCGTCTCACAAGACGCTCTCTCTAGAGAGCAGAATCATCGTGCGCGAACAAAGCGGCAAATCCGGTGTGAGCCGACTAGCCTCCTAGGATAGAGAAAGGCCCGGCGCGGCATGGATCGGCCGACACATCTTCCTCCGATGGAGGCGTCGTTGCTCTACAGCGAGTCATCGAGCGCTCGACTTGGAACCTGCTTCTTCGTAACAGCCGCCTGCAGCAACGGCGCTGCCGATCAAAATCTGTAGCGGCAAATCACATCGGCGGTGGTTCATCGAACTCATTCTCTTTCTTCTGCGATGCGTTGATCACGCATTCGAGAGCGCGACGTGATCGCCAAGCTACCTCTCGACTTAAAAATCCACGACGTCTGAAGGATTTCTGAAGGCCCGCTCCAAGCACGTGTGTTCCGTAGCCCGTATACGATCGCACATTAGAACGGGCAAAGCCGAGCCCAGCACAGGTTAGAGAGCGGCTTTAACAGGTAGGAGAATGCAAAATGACGAACGCGACAAACCCAATCGTGAACAACGGTGTTAACGTCGATGCGTTGATGGGTGCCCGCAAAGCACTTGAGCAGGCGCCAGAGGCTGCTCAGTTCAAGTGGCGCGCGAGCTGCGAATGGGTCAATGGTACGCACAGCCGCTCCGCTATAGGCGGTTTCTTTGGACTCGGAGCCGAACAGTCCCGCAGCAAGATGTTCACTGTCGAAGCTGACCATCCTGAACTCTTCGCCGCCGAAGACAAGGCTCCGACCCCGGTAGAGCTCGTTCTCTCCGGGCTTGCCAGCTGCCTCACGGCTGGCGTTGCCGCCGTCGCTCAGCGGCGCGGCATACAGCTCCGCTCGGTAAAGGCGTCGCTCGAGGCGGATATGGATATCCAGGGCATTCTCGGCATCGACGACGAGGTGCGCAACGGCTTTGGCAGTATCCGTGTTCACTTCGACATTCGCGCTGATGCGAATGAGGACGACATTAAGGCGCTGGTTGCCCAATCGCAGAAGCGATCGGCCGTATTCGACATCGTCACTAATCCGACGAACGTCTTCGTCAGCGTCAACTGAAGGTAAAGCAGGAAAAGGAGCGAGTGTTGTGAAGTTTGCGACCGCCATCATTATCGGCGCCGGCCAATCTGGATTGGCCATGAGCTGGCATCTTACAGCCCGCTCGATCGACCACGTGGTCCTCGAGCGCGGCGAGGTGGCTAACTCATGGTCGACGGAGCGGTGGGACTCGCTTCGCCTCCTAACGCCCAACTGGCAGACGCGTCTGCCGGCATATGCCTACACCGGCGATGATCCCGATGGTTTTATGACGATGCCGGAGGTCGTCCGCTTCCTGCAGCGATATGCCAACCTTTTGGGCGCTCCGATCAGGACGGGAACGCGCGTCACGCAAGTCAGGCAGAAGGATGGTGGTTTCGAGGTCGAAACCAACCACGGGCCGTGGCGCTGCCGCAAGCTCGTGATAGCGACCGGAGCTTGCAATCTTGCCTCGATCCCATCGGCCAGCGCCGGTTTGCCGGTGAAGGTGGCCAGCCTCACACCGTTGCAGTACAGGAATCCCGCTGTCCTGCCGGACGGCGGCGTGATGATCGTCGGTGCATCGGCGAGTGGTATTCAGCTCGCCCGGGAAATCAATGCGGCCGGCCGCCGGGTGGTGCTTTGCGTCGGAGAACACGTCCGGATGCCGCGGACCTACCGCGGACGGGATATCCAATGGTGGATGGACGCCATTGGCGCCATGGATCTTCGCTACGACACCATCATCGAGGACATTGGAAGGGCGCGACGGTTGCCGTCGCTTCAGCTCATCGGAACGCCGGAGCGCGTGACGGTCGATCTTAACAGTCTGCGCAAAGCAGGCGTCGAGCTCGTGGGCCGCCTGGTCGGTCTTTGCGATGGCAAGGCACAGTTTTCAGGATCGCTCGCCAACCATTGCGCGCTTGCGGATCTGAAAATGAATCGGCTTCTCGCCAGCATAGATGACTGGGTCAACGCGTCTGGAACAGCGCAGCAATTTCTCGAACCGCATCGTTACGAGCCAACGGCTGTCGATTCCGAAGCCACGCTCGGCTTGGATCTGGTCGGTGCCGGAATTGGATCGGTGATTTGGGCGACAGGCTATCGCCCCGACTACTCCTGGCTGGCCGCCCCAGTGTTCGATCGCAAGGGGCGCATCCAACACGAAGGCGGGGTCGTTGCCGCGCCCGGGATGTACGTTATGGGTCTGCCATTCATGCGGCGACGCAAATCATCTTTCATTGACGGAGCCGGCGATGATGCCGCGGATCTTGCTGCTCACTTAATTCACAACCTCGATCGTGCTGCCGCTTGAGAGAATTGTCATGAACGGTCTCCACAATCTTGACTCGCATTATGATGTGATTGTTGTCGGTGCTCGCTGTGCAGGTGCTGCTACGGCATTTCTTTTGGCGCGGTCAGGTGCAAAGGTCCTCCTGATCGATCGGCAGCAATGCGGCTCTGATACGATGTCGACGCACGCGCTGATGCGATCTGCGGTTCTGCAGCTCAATCGGTGGGGATTAATTCCGCGCCTCGCAGCCGTGGGGACGCCGGCGATTCGATCGACCACGTTCCATTACGGCGACGAGGGGTCCAAGTAGACATTAAGCCAGAACATGGCGTCGATAGCCTGCTGGCGCCACGACGCACGACGCTGGATCCGTTGCTCGTCGATGCGGCGCGTGAAGCGGGTGCGGTAGTTCGCCACGGCGTCGCTCTTTCTGAACTGCGATTTGCATCGAGCGGCCGAGTCATTGGTGTTTCGCTGAGGGATGGCAGCGGTGCGTGCATGACCGTCGGATCAGATATCGTTGTTGGTGCGGACGGTCGCCAGTCGACCGTCGCGCAACTCGTCAATGCGGAAATCTCGGCCGAAGGCTCCAATGCTTCGGGCATCGTATTTGGCTATTTTGCAGATCTGAAGGGCGAAGGTCTGCATTGGCATTTCGCAAAGAACGTCGCGGCGGGAGTGATTCCGACGAACTCAGGGCACTGTGTCTTCGCAGCAGTTCCGGCTTCGCAATTCGTCAGCACGTTTCGCCGCGACGCGATGGGCGGTTTTCTCAAGGTTCTCGCGTCAAACTCTCCCGAGCTGCGCGCCAATGTTGAGAGAGCGACACTGATCGACCGCCTGCGGAGCTTTGGGGGTGCCAAGAGCTACCTCAGACATTGTCACGGAGCAGGGTGGGCCCTCGTCGGTGATGCCGGCTATTTCAAGGATCCCCTGACGGCGCACGGCATCACTGACGCCCTTCGCGATGCGCAACTGTTGTCACGAGGAATCGTCGAGGGTGGTGCCCGCGGATTGGAGATCTATCAACGCGAACGCGACGCACTGTCTTTCCCGCTGATGCGTACCACTGATGCAATCGCCTCGTTCTCATGGGACTTTGATGAGGTCAAGCAACTTCATGCTGACCTGAGTGCAGCAATGAAGACCGAGGCCAATCACATTGCGAACTCGTGCCAACCCGCCTCTCTAGCAGCATAGGAGAACACGAAGATGACGATAGCTTCACCATGGACCCGAACGCTGGCTGGTCGGCCTGTGCTGGGCCGGCGCGCGGAAAGAAGTCGTACGACCACCATGCGCGATGTGGAAATGTTTACCGAGATGACAGGCGACAAGAATCCCATTCATTACGATGTCGAGCTGGCAACAAACTCACCCTTCGGCGGGCTTATCGTCCAAGGCGGGGTCACGACGGGTCTGATGAATGCCGTTGTCGCTGAGGATTTGCCGGGACCGGGCACGGTGTTTCTTGAAACGAACTGGCGTTTCGTTAAGGCAGTTCGCGTCGGCGAGACCATTACTGCGAGCGTAAAGGTCGAGGACGTTCGGGATGATAAACCGATCTGCAAGCTCGAGACCATTGTCCGGAACGCCAGCGGAGAGCCATGTATCGTTGGTACCGCTACAACCTATACCATGCCGCTCTCACCAGCGACCGGTTAGGAGCAAGCCAGCGCGTAATGGTTGACGCGCCTACCGGACCATCACTGCGTTACTGGCATGCTTTTTAGGTTGTCGCTGGCACCGCAGTTATAGTGGGCTCGGTGCTAGCGATGACGACCCTCATTCCTCGCTGATAAGACATCTCGTTCATTTGATCTTTCGGTTGCCATTCCATGCCCAAGATGCGGACAATAGGCTTAACGGGTCTGGCGATGGTTGCATTCGCGGCAAATTCGGTACTCTGCAGGGTTGCTTTGTCCGAGACCGCGATCGATCCCGCTACTTTTACTATTGTGCGGCTTGCGTCAGGCACGGGCGTGCTTTCGCTTATTCTGTTGGTCACCCAGAAGGTCAAAAAGGCCGGGGGATCCTGGCCCGCATCTGTGGCGTTATTCGCTTATGCGGCAGCATTTTCGTTTGCATATGTCTCCGTTCCTGCCGGAGCTGGAGCGCTTTTGTTGTTTGGGGCGGTTCAGGCGACAATGGTCACCTATGGGCTCCTCCGCGGTGAGCGGTTGTCCACCTTACAGTGGCTCGGCTTGGCGATTGCCATCGCAGGGCTGGCCGTGCTCGTTGCTCCTGGTGCGTCAGCGCCATCTCTGAAGGGCGCGTGCCTTATGCTGATCGCTGGCTTTGCATGGGGAGTCTACTCCTTGCTTGGTCGTGGCACCGCGGATCCCCTTGCTGCGACGGCCGGCAATTTCCTGCGTTCTTTACCAATTGCAGCTTGTCTTTCTTTAAGCGCCGTAGTGTTCGACACGAACCTCAGCGCTACTGGGATTGTCTGCGCAATCCTTTCTGGCGCAATCGCGTCCGGGCTCGGATATACAATCTGGTACGCCGCTCTCCCGGAGCTGACCACCGCGCAAAGCGGGTCTGTACAGTTGAGCGTTCCGGTTATTACTGCGCTGGGGGCCACTTTGGTGCTTGGAGAGGTCATCACCTTTCGACTGTCTGCATCTTCGCTCGCGATCCTTGGCGGAATTGCACTGGTCATAGGCAGTCGAGAACGCGTGCTCCGGACCGGTTGATTGTGGACGGAAGTCCGTCTAGTACCAGCACGGCAAGCTTGGCCTGCCCCCTCTGAAATGGCGCGGGGTAAGGCCGCCTTACGTCCCCGAGCGCTCCCCCATCGGAAGACTGTTGAGCTTAATTAAGGCGAAATCCAAGCATGTTCGGCGCGGGACCTAACCTTGAGAAGGTTGAGCTCACCGAATCCTCGAATTCCAGCGAGATTAGCTTTGAGCTGCAAAGGACGTCCAAAACGGACATCGCCGACGCTGTGTCAACCTCGCCGGTCGATTAGCCCGCCCACGCGCCCAGAGCTTGCGAGGCAATTTGCACCGCTGCTGACAATCCACTGTTGAGGTGATCTTCTTCGACGGTAAGACTGATCACGCATCCGAATTGGCAGGGAGGTCAACGATGGTGTGGGCCAATTTGTCAGCGCAATACACTTCTATTCTGACCCGAGTCGTAAATTATGGTACAGAGCACTACTCCGAGCGGACCGCCCGGCGGCTTCGGCAGACCAATGCCTTCAATGGCATTGTCGTCGTCTTGTACGCGGTGTTCGCTTCGTTCTATGCGGCGCTGGATTGGCGGGCGCTGCAGCCGTTGGTGCTCGCCATCGTGCTGACGATGCCGCTGTTCGTAATCCCGCCCTTGCTCCATCGCCTGAACGACTATGCGGCGATCGTGTCGATAGCTGCAATTAACGGCGTGACCCTTCTGCTTTTCGCCTACATCGTCGGTACTACCGCCGGCATACACTTTTTCCTGTTTGCAGCACCTGCCGCGATCGTCTTCTTCGGTCCTCAACACGTGCGGATCGCGGCGTTCACCAGCCTATGCGTCTTGATCCTGTTTCTGTTCGTCGAACTGTATTTCCCCTCGCAGACGTCGATCGCGCCTGCTTCGCAAGTCGTGCTGAGGATGATGAGGATTGCGTGCGCGAGTGCTGTTACGGCCCTTATCTTTGTCGCAGTATATTTTGCCATCCGCATGGCCGAGAATGCAGAAGCCGCCTTAGAACGTGAATTCGCTCGATCGGAAAACCTTCTTCTGAATTTGATGCCAAACTCAATTGCAATGCGGCTGAAGAATAATCCAAATGAGATCATCGCCGATCACTTTGACGAGGTGACGATCCTGTTCGCCGACATCGTTGGGTTTACCCCTCGCGCCAGCCAGTTTCCGCCCCGCGACGTCGTAAAATATCTCAATCGGGTATTCTCCCGGTTCGATCGGCTGGCCGAAAAATACCGCCTTGAAAAGGTCAAGACCATCGGCGACGCGTACATGGTCGCCGGCGGCATGCCGGACCCGCGAGTTGGGCACGCGGCGGACGTTGCCAACATGGCACTCGAAATGCTGGAAGTAACAATTGGGTTGAGCGCCGAGCTAAAAGACGAGTTGACCGTGCGTGTTGGCATTCACACCGGTCCAGCCGTGGCCGGGGTAATCGGCACTCGGAAGCTATTCTATGATGTGTGGGGCGACACCGTGAACACTGCTTCCCGAATGGAGTCACATGGCACTGCTGGCAAGATTCAGGTGACCGAAGACGCGAAGCGAGTGTTGGGCGACGCGTTTCAATTCGAAAGCCGCGGCGCGGTCGAAATCAAGGGAAAAGGCGCAATGGAACTCTACTACCTCACAGGACGGCGAAGCTGATCTTATGGCTCTTTGACGACCGCCATTGGCCGATAGGTGGACACAAGAGCTAAGCCTGGGAATGTTTTGCTCTTACGCTGCAAGAAGCCGGAGCCGCCCGTGTCTCAGTTGGTTCAATTTGTGACTTCGTTGGGCGCGCGCCAGACGTGTGCTTCACCTTCAACATCGGACATCCCATGGAAGGCTGCGCCGGCTGTCGCGTTTTATCTTGGGTCCGTTCACGAGAGTAATTCGGTTCGAAGTCGGAGCGACCTGGTCTGCTAGGCGGCGCAGGTGCAAGATCTAAGGATTTATGTGCCTGACAGCGACTCGCAACTTTGAACTGCTGCTTGCCAGCTGCGGGATATCCTCTTCAACGCGCGTTCAGCGCGACCCTGACCTATGCAGGGTTGAGGTCGCCGCACCAATTCGGCCGTGTTTGCCGCTTTTTGACTTTCAAAGTGTCTTTCGGGGAGCGTCAGGGGAGTACGGGCGACCGAGGTTGTCGGTACGTCAGGTGTTGAAGCGAGAGCGCACATTGACGGCTCATGTGAGGACTTCGGCTTTTGACCTTGGCTGTGTAAAAAAGGCGAAAGTCGAAGCATGGCTAGAATTACATTTTTCAATTCGTTTTCTAAGTTGAATGCGCTTGCTAGTTTGATCGACAAGACGGTCACAAACGAATGACTTCTTCTCTCGCCGTCAAGCTTCCTGGCGTTTTCACACACAGCCAAGACCCATAAGCGACATCGATGACTAACCATACCGGTGCGAACTTGGAAGATCTGCTACTTGCGCGGCATCGGCCTGCTTGCGGCTTCTGGCGGCGCTGCGGAGACCGCAAAAGTTACCCAGGTGCTCCACGTCGAAGCCCGGTTCTCGACCTCGACGTCCTTGTAGCCTTTGATGTTGAGGTACCCTTGGTAGCCGTCCGACATCGGAATGATGAAGCCGACTTGGGGGCCAATCCCGATCGCGCGCCCCCGGAACCCACCCAGCGTGGCGCCCGGTCCGGAGTCGTCGGTGAGCTGCTGGTAGAAGTAGCCGGCAATGCCGATCTGGAAATTTTTGCTCAGGAACTGCGAAGCCGCCCAGTCGACGTGAAAGTCGATGCCGTTCTGATATTGCAGGTACGGGTTCATCAGATTGTAGGTGACGCCGGCGACCGCCGAGAATTCGTGCCCGGTCTTGGGGTCGAAATACGTGTAGCCGCCGCCGAACCCATGCGACGAAGCCCAGATTGAGGTTGGCGAGCCGGTTCGGGTCGTAGGTGCCGCTCGGAATGTTGCTGGTAATGTAGACCATCTCGCTGTGGACGCCCTGGTTCCATTTGAGCGCACCTTGATAGTAGACGTCCGACAGCGTCGTCCGGTTGTCGGTCAAAGCGCCGGAGATGGCGTTCCCGCGCGGCCCGGTCAGCGTCGCATCCACTCCGAGGCCGACATTACCAGGGGCGGTGACGATCCCGAAAGATGCCTGGCCCCCGAGGACGGGCGTCGGAGAGACGTAGGTAATTCCCAGCGCGAGGGCGTCGCCATGTGCGTTGAGGCCGGCGACGACGGAGCCGCGGACGCCGTTGCTGGTGACGAAGTTCTGCGCGGCCCCGGCGTTGGCCTGCAGGTGCAGATAGATCGAGGCGTACGCCCAGCCGGGCACGGTCGGCGTCGCGGCAAGGCTGCCGAATATGCCGGGCAGCCAAAATCCGACACCGCCCGCATCAGCCCAAGCCTGCGTGGGCATTGAGGCGACCGCCAACCCGAGCAGTCCGAGCGCCCTATAGGAAACCTTGCTGTTCATCGTGCTCACCTGTTCAGAACGGGACGACGTAATTCAGGATCGCGATCTGCCGCAGCAGCACGCGGCGGATGACGTGGCTGACCTTGACGCGGTCGGTAAAGACGGCGGCACTACCCGTGGCGCCCGCCGGCAGCCGCGCCGCGAACGCGCCATCGTCGAGATCGACGTTCACGACGAAGGGAACGGTTGCGATCTCCTTCGGGTTCGCGGCCAGACCGGAGACTTGGGTCTGCCCGGTCGCGACGGCCTGCAGCAGGCTTTCGACCTTGCCCGTCGCGATCCGGCCCGGCGCCGGAATTCACCTATGAGATCAGGAACAAGAACACCATCCTGATCCTGCAGATTACGCCGAAGCGATTCACCGAGGTCATCTGGAACACCCGATATTTCACCTTGGTCATGCCGGGAAACCTGCCTTCCCTCTAAGCGGCCGAATCGTGGTTCGCGAAATCACCAACCAAGAAGTGGAGGAAACCGGAGCTACTTGCCAATCGGGCGACGAATAAACGGATGCTGTATCGCAAGCACCCGCGTGACAGGCCGACAATCCTCAATGTCTATCCCACGTTCATAGCTTAAGGGTTGGGATTTTTCTGAGTTCTCGCAGCATCGCGTCGGGAGGAAATTCGCCGTAAGTATCCGCCACCGTTTTTCGGCCATGCCCGGTCATCGCATCAAGGATATCAACTGCAAGCCCATTGCGACGGCCCAACGTCTTAATGCGATGACGCCACGAATGGTTTGGAGCGAGCCGCTTGTCGACGACACCAATCGACTTGATCCATCTGCCCAATATTTTTGACCCGTTACCGCCGGGGCGACCGAACCGATCTCGCGCAAGATCTGGAAATATTGGTCCCTTGCCCGCAGATGCCACAAATTTCAGAAATCCTTCGTCGATCAACGCCGGGTGTACGGGAAGAACACGCTCGGAGTTCACGTTTTTCAACGAGCCGGCTTCGGCGGCGAAGGCGATGCACCAGATGTCGTCGATCTGCTTAACATCCTCCGAGCGCAACTGGCAGACCTCCGCAATGCGCGCACCAGTATAGGCGCATACCCAGGGGACCCATCGCTTGTGGGCCTCCCTTTCTGTGCGAGCCGCCCTCAGTATGACCCTGGCTTCGTCGTCCGTATATCCCCGTCTCTTCTCCGAAGGCCGGCTCTTCAAATCGATGCTGATGCGAGCCGCGGGATTCATGTCGAGTTTTCGGTTATCAACCGCCCATTGAAAAATGGCTCGCACCGGAGCCAGCTTGCTATCGCGAATAGTCTTGGCAGCGAGCTGCTTGGCGAGGAGTTCTTCCTTCCACTTCACAAGGTCATCCGCGGTAACCCGGCGTGCGTCGTCATGGCCCAAGACTCTCGACAGCTCGCTCATTACACCCCGCCACGAGTATTCTGTTTTCTTGTTTGCCTTCTTCTCAAGAAGCCAGCCCTCAATCATCCTTTCGAAAGTCAGTGGCGCAGCCGGGGCCCGAGGCTGTAGCAGCTCAAATCCACCGACGCGCACCTCTTGCTCGCCACGCAAATAGGCTTCGTGATTTTGAACGACCCGTTGGACCTCAATAGTGACTGCGCGAGCCAACCTCTCGCGATCTTCGGCAGGTGGGGACAAGCCCTTTCCTTCGAAATACTGGTCGACGAGCCCATAACAGACGCTCTGTTGATCAAACCGCGTTTGATCAACTGGGGGCAGTGGTTGGGTGACGTCCACGTAGAGCTCGCCCTTGCGCGCACTCCAAAGGATTGCTCCGATTTCCACGTTCCATTGCAGCTGCTGATAGGGGTCTGCTTCAACTTGGCGCCAAAGATGCTCGCCAATTGCGGCTGCGTGTCGCGCAATTTCGTCAGAAGACAACGGGCGTTGGCCACTCCGCAAATTGGACCAGCGTTCCTCGACTTCTGCGAGCTTCAGCGCATGTAGCCGCTTCGCCTCGCTGGGATCCCGCGTCCCCAAACTAAAGCGTTCCTCGCGCTTCCCGATCAGGTTGCGGAGATCATCCGGAACACGTTTCCGGAACCAGTAGTAGCCGCTGTCGGGATGCTTCCAGGGTCGCGTCATCGAAAGGGTCACGTGTACCACCCGTGTGTACCAATCCGGGCGGCAAAAGCCTATGCCAATCAATGACCTGTTGATTTTATTGGATTTCTGTGTGTGCTGGCGGAGAGGGAGGGATTCGAACCCCCGATAGGCTTGCACCTATGCCGCATTTCGAGTGCGGTGCATTCAACCACTCTGCCACCTCTCCAGGCGCCAAGACGGGCCAGATTCGGCCCTGTGGTCGGGGCGTGTTCTAGGCGAGGATGGCGGGCCAGACAAGGCGCGGGGCCAAGAAATCCGTGCCGGCCCTGGGAAACAAAAAAGGAGCCCAAAATGGAGCATTTGACGGTTCAGGCCAATGGCGCGGCGCTTCACGTCGCCCGCATGGGCGCCGGGCGACCGCTGCTGTTGCTGCATGGCTGGCCCGAATTCTGGCTGACCTGGGAGCCGGTGATGACGCGTCTCGCCGACCGCTTCGCCCTGCATGCACCCGACCTGCGCGGCTTCGGCGACAGCGACAAGCCCGAGGGGCCCTTCGGACCCGACCAGCAGGCCGCCGACATGCTGGCATTGATGGATGCGCTTGGCCTCGCGCAGGCCGGCATTATCGGTCACGATGTCGGCGGTGCATTGATGCAGTCGCTGGCGCGGCTGGCGCAGGAGCGCATCGCCGGCCTGTTCTTTTTCGATTTTGTCTATCCCGGAATCGGGCCCCGCATGGCGGAGCCGGAGCGGCTCAACAACATCTGGTATCAATCCTTTCACCAGATGGAGATGGCGCCTGCCCTCATCGGCGCGAGCCGCGAAAGCTGCCGGCTCTATATTGGGCATTTTCTCAAAGCGTGGTCGCATCGCAAGCACGTCTTTGACGATCAACTCGAGGCCTTCACCGACAATTTCCTTAAAGCGGGAAACCTTGCCGGTGGCTTCGCGCATTACCGCGCAGCCCATGCTGGCCGGGTCAGGATGATGAAGGGTGAAGCGCCGGCGTTAACGCCGATCGGCGTGCCGACCTGTGTTCGCTGGGCCGAGCATGATCCGCTGTTTCCCTATGAATGGACCGACCGTCTTGGCGAGACCTTTACAAATCTCGATCTCGCGATGTTTCCGGGTGTCGGCCACTTCCCCCATCGCGAGGATCCCGATCGCGCAGCAGCGGAGATCGCGGCGTTCTTTACGCGTATCGGCTGGAGCTGAAGAAAATGGGTGGGACCGTCAGACGCGACAAAAACTGACGGTCCCGTGCCGCTGCTTTGAAATTCTGGCCGGGAAGTGCGGCTTCGCCGGTCAGCGGAGCGACGCGGGGGACGGTAGCAAGGCGCGGCGAAACGGCAACGCGAAGTGGATCTTAACCTAACCAGTCAACCTTACTACCCGCGCAAAACGTTAATCCAAGTGCTAATCTTTGCCCTTCTTGGCCTTTTTCTCGTCCTTGCCGTTGTCTTTCCGCCGGTTGGTGAAGCGCGCATTGCCGAGGCCGGTGCCGATGGTCAGCACGCCCCAGTGCTCGACGTCCTGCATGAAGGGCACTTCCGAAAGGCCCTGCACCACGCCGTCATTGTGCATCAGCACGGCGGTGTCGTGATCGCCGATCTGCGGGATCGCTTCCACCAGGCTGGCCGGCAGGTTGAACTTGCTGCTCTCCCAATTGCCCGGCAGGTTCTGCGCTCCCTTCTCGATCGAGCCGTCCGCGTCGATCACACCGGGACAGGCGATGCCGATGAAAGGCGCAAGCTTCAAGCCGTCGGTCTCGGCCGCCGTGATCAGGTCCTTCAGCATCTTGACCAGCCGCTTCACCGCGCCTTCGCGCGTCGGCTCGTCGTCGGCGTGCCGCCACAACTCGGACTTCCACACCCCGGCCTTGGAAAGATCGGGCGCCTTCTTCCAGCGCGTATCCACGACGCCGCAACGGATGTTGGTGCCGCCGATATCGACCGCGAGAATGCTGTCATGGCCCTCGAAAATCCACGACGGCGCCAGATGCAGCGTGCCAAGCAGGCCGGCGTCATCGGGATGAAAGCGGATCGGCACCAGATCGACGTCGAAGTCTTCGGCCTTGAGGATGATGTCGGTGCGGGCGATGGCGAGCTCGCCGACCCGGCTCTGCCGAAAGCCGCCGCCGACCACGATGCGCTCGGTATCGGCCCATGCCTTGGTCTTCAGGAACCGCCCCGTCACATAGGCCAATTCCTGGGCGAATTCTTCGATCGCACCGTGCACCAGGGCTGCGGCGCCGACGTCGTCTCCAATCAGAGCCAGATCGAGGTCGCCCTTGGGGATCTCGCCCGCAGATTTCTTCCCTAAGGGATCGTCGCCGTTTTTTTGCAGCGGCTTGCGCAAGCCGTCCAGTATCTTGCGGAAAGCCCCCTTGCTGGCGCGGTCGCCGAGAAAGCCTTCGTCGTCCTTCAGTTCGACGTTGAAGCTGTCGACCTCGACCGACGGCAGACGGGTGGCCCCGTGGCGGGCGATGCCCGTGGTTGTTATGATGTCTTCCGCCATTGCCCTCGCCCTGCCGAATCTTGCGGGCGACAACGGACGGGGAACCCTTTGGTTTCAAAGAGAGCGCGAATGGAAGGTGGCAAATGACCTCCCCTATTCGCTATTCGCCACTCGCATGCGCCTGTTTCGGCCCAAATCCTTCATTTTTGGCGGGTTTTCAGGGCGTTTCGCCTTGACTCCCGGCATTCTCAGGCTATAAGTCCCCGCATCCGGCGCGGGATTTCTCGCGCCGCTTGTTTTTGCGCGAAATCTCAAGGGGTTTGCTCCCCGGCCGCGCGAAAATCGTACCCATAACGACTGACCAAAAAGCCGACCCGGACAACCCTTTCGGGAATATGTCCGAGGCCGGGATCGAACACGAAGGAAAAAAAGATGTTCGCAGTCATCAAAACCGGCGGCCGGCAGTACCGCGTCGTTCCGGATGATGTGCTCGAGATAGGCAAGATCGCCGGCGACGTCGGCACGATCGTGCAGCTTGGTGAAGTTCTGGTGGTCGGCGGTGACACGCCGGTGCTGGGCACGCCGACGGTGGCAGGCGCTTCCGTCGCAGCCGAAGTGCTGGACCACAAGCGCGGCCCCAAGGTGATCGCGTTCAAGAAGCGTCGCCGCAAGAATTCGCGCCGCAAGCGCGGCTATCGCGACGAGATCACGGTGCTTCGCATCACCGAGATCCTGACCGATAGCAAGAAGCCTTCGATCGGCCCGCGGCCGAAGAAGGAAAAGGTCGCAGCTCCTGCCGCCGAGGGCGACGAAGCGCCGGCCAAGAAGAAGGCGCCCGCGAAAAAGGTTGCGGCGAAGCCTGCGGCAAAGAAGGCCCCGGCCAAGAAGGCCGCCGCGAAGGGCAAGAGCGAGAAGTAAGGCGCCTCTACGAAAAGTTGAGGCGTGAGAAAAAGTGAAATGATTCCGTCAAGGAATTGATC
Source organism: Bradyrhizobium sp. CCBAU 051011 (assembly GCF_009930815.1). Classification (NCBI taxonomy): domain Bacteria; kingdom Pseudomonadati; phylum Pseudomonadota; class Alphaproteobacteria; order Hyphomicrobiales; family Nitrobacteraceae; genus Bradyrhizobium; species Bradyrhizobium sp. CCBAU 051011. The sequence continues at coordinate 2,006,611 of NZ_CP022222.1, forward strand.
TAGAAATATTCGAGAAGTCGGAGACGAGCCATGGCTCACAAGAAAGCAGGCGGTTCATCGCGAAACGGTCGCGATTCAGCGGGCAAGCGCCTTGGCATCAAGGCGTACGGCGGCGAACGCGTGATTCCCGGCAACATCATCGCGCGTCAACGCGGCACCACCTGGCATCCCGGCCTTAATGTCGGCATGGGCACCGACCATACTCTCTTTGCCAAGGTCGAAGGTCATGTCGAGTTCCGTGCAAAAGCCAATGGTCGCACTTTCGTATCGGTAATTCCGATGACGGAGGCGGCCGAATAGACGGTGGACAAAATTCGAGTCCGCCGGGTCCTGTTGAACCGGCGGAGTCGAAAAGGGCTCCAGGGGAGGCGGGATACCGGCCTCCCCTTTTTAATTTGCGCATTTTCGCAATCAGGAGCCCGACATGTTGCAGGACATCCCGATCCAAGCCTCGCCCTTGCGTCAGGCGAGTAGCTGCGTCCTCGAGACCGAACGGCTGACGTTGCGTCGGCCGACGCTCGCGGACGTAAAAGCGATTGCGCATCTCGCCAATGATCGCCGCATTGCGGAAAATACCCGCCGCCTGCCGCATCCCTACCTGCAGGACCATGCGGTCGAGTTCGTGCGCGCCAAGGCCGCCGACAACAGCGAGACGGTGTTTCTGATCGAACAGAACTATTCGCCGATCGGCATGGTCGGCATCGACGGCAGCGAGCCGGACGCACCGGAGCTCGGCTACTGGCTCGGCGTCGCGCATTGGGGCCAGGGTTTCGGCACCGAAGCCGCGCGCGCGGTGATCGATTTCTTCTTCGAAGAATTCGATGCCGAGCACCTGATTTCCGGCGCCCGCGTCGCCAACCCGGCGTCGCGCAACATCCTGGAGAAATGCGGCTTCCAGTGGAGCGGCGTCGAACTGCACCGCTTCGAGGCGCTGGGATCCTCAACCCCGGTCGACCGCTTTCGCCTGACGCGCAGCGTGTGGACGTCGCTGAAGAACTGGGGAAGCTCGACGCGGAGATAGCGCTGAACTCTCCCCGTCATTGCGAGCCAACGGGTCGCGCGAATGCGCGCCCGATGACAGGCTCCGCGAAGCAATCCATCGGGCCGCAAGGAAAGAATGGATTGCTTCGTCGCTTTGCTCCTTTGCAATGACGGCGAGAGCGCGACTCATGCCGGCGGATTCACCACTGCTTCCTCGCGACCCAACTTCTGCTCGCGCAGGAAAATATAGAAGCCGGCGCCGATAATGATCGCCGCGCCGATCAGCGTCGAGATCGACGGCACGTCACCCCACACCACGAAGCCGAAAATCACGGCCCATACGATCATCGAATATTGATACGGCACCACGACGCTGGCCGGCGCCAGCTTCAGCGAACGGTTGATGCACAAGAGCGCAAAGACGGAAATCACGCCCGCCGCGGCAAACAGGCCGAGACTGCCAAGCGTCGGCGTCACCCAGCCGATCGGCGACATCAGCGCGCCGAGCAGAAAGGTGCCGCCGAACTGCGACGTCGTCAGCACGATATCCGGCGTGTCCCGCAGCGAGCGCGTGATCAGCATCAGGAACGCAAACGACAGGCTGCCGCCGAGCGCGATCATTGCGGGCCAGCTTACCGTCTGCGTCGACGGACGCAGCGCAATCAGCACGCCGCAGAACCCGATCAGGATCGCAGTCCAGCGCCGCCAGCCGACGCGCTCGCCGAGCACGATGCCTGACAACGCCGTGACGAAGATCGGCGAAGCCAGATAGTAGGTGATGACGTCGGCGAGCGGCAGATAGACGGTGGCGAGAAAGAAAGCCGCGACCTCGAGCGTCGAAAGCGTCACGCGCAGCAATTGAAGCCACGGCCGTTCGAGGCGCTTGAACTCGGCGCGCTGACTCCAGATCACCGGCAACAGCACGAGCAGCGCCGCGCAGGCGCGTAGCCACAACAACTGGCCGACCGAATAGGTCGCGACCATGAATTTTCCGAGCGCGTCGCCGAACGAGAACATGAAGATCGACAGTAGCATCAAGCCGATGCCGGCCAGCCGCGCCGAACGCTCGTCGTAGGTGGAAATTTTGGCGAACAGGCTCATGACGTTTCCTGTTTATTGCTCTTCGTCATGGCCAGCACCCCGGCCATCCATGTCCTTTGTGCAGCACGTTGTAAAGGCGTGGATGCGCGGGGCAAGCCCGGGTATGACGAATTGAGGCGTATTGATTGCCGCAGTTCCATCTCTGCGATACCGGTACGCCTCTAAGAAGCGCCACAGGAAATCGACATGACCGACTTCGACCCCGCCCAACACCGCATGGTGAGCGAACAGCGCTGGTTCGAGGATTTTGTGCTCGGCGAACGCTTCGTGATTCCGAGCCGGACCCAGACGTCGGCGGTGTTCGCCGCATTCCAGACCGCGAGCGGCGACACCCATCCGATCCATTACGACGTCGAATATTGCCGCGCCCGCGGCATGCCGGACCTGCTCGCGCATGGCTTCCAGACCCTGGTCCACACCGCGCCAGGTGCAGGCCTGTTTCCCTACATCGTCGAGGAATCGCTGGTCGGCTTCCTCGAACAGTCGAGCAAGTTCTTGAAGCCGGTCTATGCCGGCGACACCATCTACCCCGCGCTCGAAGTGACCGAACTTGTCCCCGGCCGCAGCACCGGCGTGGTGACGCTGCGCTCGACCGTGTTCAACCAGCGCAAGGAATTGGTGCTGGAGGGAATGCAGAAATTCCTGATCCGGCGCCGGCCGCCCTCATAAGAAGCCCGGCCTCCCGTTCGGAACCGCGAAAAAGGCCCGAAAATTAAGGCTTTTCGCCAATGTTGCGGGCCTTGAGGGTTGCCGCACGGGGCCCCCTGCCCTAACTAGTACAAATCATGAAATTCCTTGACGAGGCAAAGGTCTATATCCGCTCCGGCGACGGCGGCAACGGCTGCGTGGCGTTCCGCCGCGAGAAGTTCATCGAGTTCGGTGGACCCTCCGGCGGCAATGGCGGCCGCGGCGGCGACGTCATCGTCGAGGTGGTCGACGGGCTGAACACGCTGATCGACTACCGCTATCAGCAGCACTTCAAGGCACAGAAGGGCACCAATGGCATGGGCAAGGACCGCCATGGCGCCAACGGCAAATCGATCGTTCTCAAGGTGCCGGTCGGCACGCAGATTTTTGATGAGGACCGCGAAACGCTGATCCACGACTTCACCGAGCTTGGCGAAAAGTTCGTGCTGGCGCAGGGCGGCAATGGCGGCTTCGGCAACGCGCATTTCAAATCCTCGACCAACCGCGCGCCGCGCAACGCCAATCCCGGCCAGGAAGGCGAGGAGCGCTGGATCTGGCTGCGGCTGAAGCTGATTGCGGATGCCGGCCTCGTCGGCCTGCCCAATGCCGGCAAATCAACCTTCCTTTCCGTCGTCAGCGCGGCGAAACCGAAGATCGCCGACTATCCCTTCACCACGCTGCATCCGCAGCTCGGCGTCGTGAACGCGCAGGGCCGCGAATTCGTGCTCGCCGACATTCCCGGACTGATCGAGGGCGCGCATGAAGGCGCCGGCCTCGGCGACCGCTTTCTCGGTCATGTCGAGCGTTGCCGCGTGCTGCTGCATCTGATTGATGCGACCTGCGAGCATGCCGGCAAGGCCTACAAGACCGTGCGGACCGAGCTCGAGGCCTATGAGGGGCATCTCGCCGACAAGATCGAGATCGTGGCGCTGAACAAGATCGATGCGGTAGCACCAGACGAATTGAAGAAGCAGAAGGAGCGCCTGAAGCGCGCCGCCAAGAAGACGCCGCTTCTGCTCTCCGCCGCCACCCGCGAAGGGGTGCAGCAAGCGCTCAACGCGCTGGTCGAGGTGATCGGCGAGGCCCCGGTGTCGCTCAAGGCCAAGGGTGGGCAGGCGCCGTGGGCACCGGTGACGCCGCCGCAGGGCTAGCTCAAACTTAGCCTTTGCCGCGGCCGCGCCACTTCCAAATCGCGGAGCTGGCGCGTATTGCTTCCCGACAATCCCTTTCATTCGACCACATCCATGAAACACCCCGCGCTCAAAAACTTCCGCCGCATCGTCGTCAAGGTCGGCTCCTCGCTGCTGGTCGATTCTGATGCCGGCGAGGTCCGCGCCAAATGGCTATCGGCGCTGGTCGCCGATATCGCCAAGTTGCACGGTGAAGGCCGCGACGTTCTCGTGGTCTCGTCGGGCTCGATCGCGCTCGGGCGCAGCCGCCTGAAGCTACCGCGCGGGCCGTTGAAGCTCGAAGAGAGTCAGGGCGCCGCCGCCGTGGGACAGATTGCGCTGGCGCGGATCTGGTCGGAGGTGCTTGGCGCGCACGGTATTGGCTCCGGGCAGATCCTGGTGACGCTGCAGGATACCGAGGAGCGCCGTCGCTACCTCAACGCCCGCTCGACCATTGCCAAACTCTTGGAATGGCGCGCGGTGCCCGTGATCAACGAAAACGATACGGTTGCCACCAACGAGATTCGCTATGGCGACAATGATCGTCTCGCCGCACGCGTCGCCACCATGGCGAGCGCTGATCTGCTGATCCTGCTGTCCGACATCGACGGGCTTTACGACGCGCCGCCCGGCGCCAATCCGAACGCAAAACTGATTCCGATCGTGGAGTCCGTCACCTCGGAGATCGAGGGCATGGCGGGCGCGGCCGAATCCGAATTGTCGCGCGGCGGCATGTTCACCAAGATCGAGGCGGCGAAGATTGCGACCACCTCAGGCACGCATATGCTGATCGCCTCGGGCAAGATCGAGCATCCGCTGCAGGCTGTTGCGGACGGCGGACGCTGCACCTGGTTCCTGACGCCGGCCAATCCTGTCACCGCGCGAAAACGCTGGATCGCGGGCTCGCTGGAGCCGAAGGGTACGCTGACCATCGATGCCGGCGCGGTCGCGGCGCTGCGTGCAGGCAAGAGCCTGCTGCCGGCCGGGGTGATCAGGATCGACGGCCAGTTCGCCCGCGGCGATGCGGTGGTGGTGCGCGGACCCGATACCCACGAAATCGGCCGCGGTCTCGTCGCCTACGACGCCGAGGACGCCGAAAAGATCAAGGGCCGCTCCTCGCCGGACGTGATGGCGATCCTAGGCATCTCAGGCCGGGCGGAGATGATCCATCGGGATGATCTCGTGGTGGGGCCGGCCGGGACCGTTCCGGTCAAATAGACATTCAACTAGGCCTTTGGCCGAGCTACCGTTTTCCGATTTCGCCAACCAGCCATGCCGGTTCCGGACCTCGCAAAAGCGCGATTTCCGTGCTAGGGCATGGCCTTAACTCCAGACTCGAGACCTCCGATGACCGCCTTCCTGAAGGCAATCGACGGCAACGCCGATCTGCCCGCTTTGATGACCGAGCTCGCTTCGCAAGCGCGCGCTGCCGCGCGGGTGCTGGCGCTGGCGCCGCCGGCGCAGAAGGACCGGGCGCTGGAGGCGATCGAACGGGCGATCCGCGCCAATGCGGCAAAGATCCTCGCGGCCAATGCCGAAGACGTGGTGGAAGTGAAGGCCGGCGGCGCGACCTCGGCTTTCATCGACCGGCTGACGCTGACGCCGGCGCGGATCGATTCCATGGCTGACGGTGTCGCCACGGTGCGCGCCATTCCCGACCCCGTCGGCACCGTGACCGAGAGCTGGCAGCGGCCGAACGGCATGACCATCGAGCGCGTGCGCGTGCCGCTCGGCGTGATTGGCGTAATCTTCGAAAGCCGTCCCAATGTCGCGGCGGATGCCGGCGTGCTGTGCCTGAAGTCCGGCAACGCCGTGATCCTGCGCGGCGGCTCCGACAGCTTTCGCTCGTGCCGCGCCATCCACGAATGCCTCACGCAGGGCCTGCGCGAGGCCGGCCTGCCGGAAGCCGCGATCACGCTGGTGCCGACCCGCGACCGCGCGGCCGTCGGTCTGATGTTGTCCGGACTGAACGGCGGCATCGACGTGATCGTGCCACGCGGCGGCAAGAGCCTGGTGGCGCGGGTCGAAGCGGAAGCGCGCGTACCGGTGTTTGCGCATCTCGAAGGCGTCAACCACGTCTATGTCGATGCCAGCGCCAAGCTCGACATGGCCAAGTCGATCGTGCTGAACGCCAAGATGCGCCGCACCGGCGTCTGCGGCGCGGCCGAGACGTTGCTGGTCGATCGCGCCGGCGCCGCAACTACGCTCAAACCGCTGGTCGAAATGTTGCTCGAATCCGGCTGCGAGGTGCGCGGCGACGACGCCGTGCAGAACATCGATGTGCGCGTGAAGCCGGCAACGGATGAGGATTGGGATACCGAGTATCTCGATGCCGTCATTGCCGCGCGCGTCGTCGACGGTGTCGATGGGGCGATCGCCCATGTCCAGAATCATGGCTCGCGCCACACCGACGCGATCGTCGCCGAAGATGCCAAGGCGGCCGAAAAATTCCTCAACGAGGTCGATTCGGCGATCGTGCTGCACAACGCCTCGACGCAGTTTGCCGATGGCGGCGAGTTCGGCTTCGGCGCGGAGATCGGGATCGCCACCGGCAAATTCCACGCCCGCGGCCCGGTCGGCGCCGAACAACTGACGACCTTCAAGTACCGCGTTCACGGCACCGGGCAGACGCGGCCGTGAACGCGAGCCCGCGCCCGCGGTGACCCGGCTGATGCAACTGCAATCCGCCGCGCAGGCTATCCCCTTTCACGCCAACGGTATGCGGATCGGCCTGCTCGGCGGCTCGTTCAATCCGCCGCACGCGGCGCATCGCGCGATCAGCCTGTTTGCGCTCAAGCGTCTGAAGCTCGATCGCGTCTGGTGGCTGCTGACGCCAGGCAATCCGCTCAAGGATAACGGCCAGCTGCACGGCTTTGCAGAACGCGCTAATGCCGCACTTGATATCGCCGACGATCCGCGCATCGACGTCAGCTGTCTCGAAGCTGTCATTGGCACCCGATACACTGTCGATACGATCATCCACTTGCGCCGCCGCGTTTCCGGCGTGCATTTCGTCTGGATCATGGGCGCCGACAATCTTGCGCAATTCCATCGTTGGCAGAACTGGCGGCGCATTGCCGCAGAGGTGCCGATTGCAGTGATCGACCGTCCGCCGGAAAGTTTCCGCGCGCTGGCCGCGCCGGCCGCACAGGCCCTGGCGCGCTATCGGTTGCCTGCAAATCAGGCGGCCCGGCTAGCAGATCAACGCGCTCCCGCCTGGGTTTTCCTCACCGGTCTGAAACTGAACATGTCGTCAACCGGCCTGCGGAACCCAGACGGTAGCTGGAAGGCAAAGAAGTGACAGTCTGGTCTGAACCGGCAGTTGGGGACACTGGAATATTGAAACCGTTAACCCCACATGCCTAATATGGTCCGCGACGCCGGGATTCGGCGTTTGCGATACAGTGAAAGGAATGGTCCCTGGCCACATCTGTATTGTCCAAGTCAAAGTCTGTTTTACCCAAGGTTCCCAGCAAGTCTGCCAAGACCCCGCGTAAAACATCGACACAAGCTGCGGCCTTGAAGGCGCAACCCGACGCCGACAAGACGCTGAATATGATCCTCTCCCGCCTCGACGATATGAAGGCGGAAGAAACGGTCACCATCGACCTTCGCGGCAAATCCGCCTTTTCCGACTACATGATCGTCACGTCAGGACGCGCCAACCGGCACGTCGGCGCGATCGCGGAAAACGTCACCAAAGCCCTGAAGGAAACCGGCATCAAGAACATCCATGTCGAGGGCTTGCCCAATTGCGACTGGGTGCTGATCGATTCCGGCGATGTGGTCGTGCACGTATTCAGACCCGAGGTGCGCGAATTCTACAACCTCGAAAGGTTGTGGGCGCAGAACCCGGCGGCGGCAGCGATCTGAACGCCCTGCCGATGCGAATCGGCTGAGGCGTATTTAGTCTGCTTGACGCGCGCGAGAAGCGCGCGTGGCGAAAAGTGCACGCCAGAAACAGCAATCATGCGCCTTGTCGTGGTCTCGATCGGCCGGCTGAAACAGGGGCCGGAACAGGAGCTGGCCGAACGCTATCGCGAGCGCTTCGAGGACATCGGCCGCAAGCTGGGCTTCCGCGGCCTTGCGATTCATGAAATTCCCGAAAGCCGCGCGCGCGACATCGCGACCCGGATCGCGGAGGAAGCCGCGGCGATTTCGGCGGCGATACCGGAGAAATCGGTGCTGGTGGCGCTGGACGAGCACGGCAGGAGCATCGATAGCGCGACGTTTGCCCGGCAGCTCGGCCAGTGGCGGGACGAAGGGATCGCCAACACAATTTTCGCCATCGGAGGCGCGGACGGACTTTCGCCCGAATTGCAGCGCAAGGCTAAATTGCGCATTGCGTTCGGCCCGGCGACCTGGCCGCATCAAATGGTCCGCGTCATGCTTCTTGAACAGATTTACCGGGCCGCCACCATTCTGGCCGGCCACCCCTACCATCGCGCGTAAGGCACGGTGACGTGAACACAGACAACGCAGCATAGGCCGGATGCATTCAACGCGGGACATACATTCATACCCTGGCACCGCCAATCGCGGCGCGCCGTTGACGCCCGCCGTTTCACTTCCCCTGATCCTGCTTTCCGCAAGCTTCGCTGCGGCATGGCTTTCGCCAGCGGTCGCGCAGTCCGCAGCGCCGGCGCAGCAGGCGACCGCTGCTTCTCCCGACGCCCTCAAGCAGCGCGAGCAGGAATTGGAGGCCGCCCGCCAGGAGCAGCGCAAGGCGGCCGAGTTGCAACAAAAGCTGAAGGCCGACATTGCGGCGATCGGTCAGGACCGCTCCAAGCTCAACCAGCAAGTGATCGACATCGCCGCTCAGGTGCGCAACGTCGAGACCCGCATCGGCGAGACTGAGGGGCGGCTGCGGCCGCTCGATAGTCGCGAGATGCAGATCCGCACTTCGCTCGATTCACGCCGCTCCGAAATCGTCGAGGTGCTGGCGGCGCTGCAGCGGGCCGGACGGCGCACCCCGCCCGCGTTGTTGGTGCGGCCCGAGGACGCGCTGCAGTCGCTGCGCACTGCCATGCTGCTTGGGTCCGTCGTCCCCGAGTTGCGCGGCCGCGCGGAAAAACTTACGGCCGACCTCACCGAACTTGTGAATCTGCGCAAGGACATCGCCAACCAGCGCGACGTACTGGCTCGGGACCGCGACAGGCTGAAGGACGATTCCATCAGGCTGGCCGCGCTGGTGGAAGAGCGGCAGCGCAAGCAGAGCGCGATCGAAAAGGACATGGAGGCCGAAGGTGCGCGCGCCATCAACCTGTCCAAGCAGGTCGACAGTTTGCAGGGCCTGATCACGAAAATGGAGCAGGACCTGAAGAGCGCCGCCAAGGCGGCCGCCACCGCCAGCCTGAAGGGCACCCCGCCCGCCCCCGGCGGCAAGCCTAATCTTGGGGCACTGAAGGATCCCGCCCGGCTCAGCCCCGCGATCGCATTTGCTTCCGCGAAGGGGCTATTCGCCTTTCCGGTCAATGGCCGCAAGATTCGCGATTTTGGCGGTTCCGACGGCGCGGGTGGCGTCGAAAAAGGCATTTCTTTGACAACCCGAGCCGGGGCTCAGGTCACAACACCGTGTGACGGCTGGGTTGTTTACGCCGGGCCCTTCCGGAGCTACGGACAACTCTTGATCCTCAATGCCGGGGGCGGGTATCATGTCCTGATCGCCGGGATGGAGCGCATTTCGGTAAACATCGGCCAGTTTGTACTTACGGGAGAGCCGGTCGCGACCATGGGGACGACGTCCCAGGTCGCATCCATTCTCGCGACGACCGCGAGCCAGCCGGTGCTCTATGTCGAGTTCCGTAAGGACGGCACTCCAATCGACTCAGGCCCATGGTGGGCCGCTAACGAAGGCGAAAAGGTTCGCGGATGATGCGCAAGACTTCTGTAATTCTTCTCAGCGCCGCCACCGGTGCGGCTTTGACGCTCTTCGTCACGCAGCCTCGTTCCGTGCTGATGGGATCGAGTGCGCGTGCCGCAACCTCGGACACCTATCGCCAGCTCAATCTGTTCGGCGACGTGTTCGAGCGCGTGCGCAGCGATTATGTCGAGAAGCCTGACGACGGCAAGCTGGTCGAGTCGGCGATCTCAGGCATGCTGGCCGGACTCGATCCGCATTCCAGCTACATGGACGCGAAGAGTTTCCGCGACATGCAGGTGCAGACCCGCGGTGAATTCGGCGGACTCGGCATCGAGGTCACGATGGAAGACGGTCTGATCAAGGTCGTCTCGCCGATCGACGACACGCCGGCATCGAAGGCCGGCATCATGGCCAACGACATCATCACCAATCTCGACGACGAAGCCGTACAGGGTCTCACCCTCAACCAGGCGGTCGAGAAGATGCGCGGACCGGTCAATACCAAGATCCGTCTCAAGATCATCCGCAAGGGCCAGGACAATCCGATCGAAGTGACACTGGTGCGCGACAACATCCGCGTCCGCTCGGTCCGTGCGCGCGTCGAGCAGGACGACATTGCCTATATCCGCGTCACTACTTTCAACGAACAGACCACCGAAGGCCTGAAGCGCGAGATCGGCAGCCTCACGAATCAGATCGGCGACAAGCTGAAGGGCTTCATCATCGATCTCAGAAACAATCCCGGCGGTCTGCTGGAGGAAGCGGTGACGGTTTCCGACACCTTCCTTGAGAAGGGCGAGATCGTTTCGACCCGCGGCCGCAATGCCGAAGAGACCCAGCGCCGCGCCGCCCATGCGGGTGACCTGACGAAGGGCAAGCCGATCATCGTGCTGGTCAATGGCGGCTCGGCCTCAGCCTCTGAAATCGTCGCCGGCGCGCTGCAGGACCACAAGCGTGCGACGCTGGTCGGCACCCGCTCGTTCGGCAAGGGCTCGGTGCAGACCATCATCCCGCTCGGCAGCGGCAACGGCGCGCTGCGCCTGACCACCGCGCGCTATTACACGCCGTCCGGCAAGTCGATCCAGGCCAAGGGTATCGTGCCCGACATCGAGGTGCTGCAGGATGTCCCGGATGAGCTGAAGTCGCGTACCGACACCAAGGGCGAGGCTTCGCTGCGCGGCCATCTGAAGAACGACGGCGACGAAAAGACCGGCTCGCAATCCTACGTGCCGCCGGACGCCAAGGACGACAAGGCGCTGAAGACCGCGGCCGACCTGCTGCACGGCATCAAGTCGACGGCGAGCGCGCCGGCGACCGGAGACAAGGCGGCAGTCGACAAACCCGCCACCAAGGCGGCGAACTGATCCGGCGACCGGGATTTTAGTCACAACAAAAGGGGCGGCTCTCGGCCGCCCCTTTTTCGTTGCCAGTTCGTCTCCGGGGGCGACGACCGGTGCTTTTGCGGGGCCGGTGCAGGCGCTCGAATCCGGCCCATCGTGGTATCGTCGACGTGGTTGATTCGGGGAGGTCTATGACGGAAACGGCCGACGAGCTGAGCACGCCGCTCGGGCAGAAAACCGAGCGCAAAAAACGCCGGTTTCGGCTGCCGTTCACCGCAATGCAAGCGCTGGCGGTGTTGCTCGGCCTGTTCCTGGTCGGCTTCCTGACCGTCGCCCTCTTTGTCGACAACCCGCTGGGAGGCGAGCCCGTCGCCCGCGTCGCCTTGCGCACGCCGGCGACGGACGAAAAGCAGCCTGTCACCGAGAAAGCTGCGAAATCGGCATCCCAGCATTCCCCGGCCAGCGACAACAAGACCGTCACCATCATCGACGGCTCCAGCGGCAAGCGCCAGGACATCGTGATCGGCGGCGATGCCGGCGACAAGGCAGGCGCGGAATCCGCGCCGGCAAGCCCGATGGCCGGCATCGACCAGCGGCTCCTGGAAAAGTCGCGCTACGGCATGATCCCGGTGGTGGCCGATGGCCTCAAACCCTTTACGGTCTACGCGGCCGACGCCGACCGCACCAAGGCCGCCAAGATGCCGGTGATCGCGATCGTCGTCGGCGGCCTCGGCGTCGGCGCCGCCAAGACCACCGATGCCATCATGAAACTGCCGCCGGCCGTGACGCTGGCGTTCACGCCTTACGGCGCGGATCCCGCCAAACTGGCCGAACGGGCCCGGGCGCAGCGCCACGAGATCCTGCTGCAGGTTCCGATGGAGCCGTTCGATTACCCCGATAACGATCCCGGTCCGCAGACCCTGCTGACGACGCTGACATCCGAGCAGAACATCGACCGGCTGTACTGGCACCTTAGCCGGTTTCAGGGTTATGCCGGGATCGCCAACTTCATGGGCGCGCGTTTCACGGCAACGGATACCGTGATGCAGCCGATCATCCGCGAGGCGGCCAAGCGCGGCCTTGGCTATCTCGATGACGGCTCCTCGCCGCGCAGCGCCGCCGGATCGCTCACGGCAGCCCAATCGATGCCCTTTGCCAAGGCCGATTTTACCATCGACGCCGTGCCGACCTCGGCCGAGATCGACCGGACGCTGGTCAAGTTGGAAACGCTCGCCAAGGAACGCGGAACGGCAGTGGGTGTCGCCTCGGCCCTGCCAATTTCGATCGAGCGCCTTGCCGCCTGGATCAAGACGCTGGACAGCCGCGGCATCATGCTTGTGCCATTGACAACGGCGATGCTGAAATCAAAATCAGGCTAGAGATCAAGCTGATGGCGGCGAACCGGGCTTCCCCGACTGCGCCAGCCCAACCAATTGTGGGTGAGTTGATGCAGGCAAGGGAGTCCTGACGGAAATGGCGCGCTACGAGGACCTGCCTTACCGGACCTGCGTCGGCATGATGCTGATCAACGCGGCCGGGTTGGTCTTCATTGGCCGGCGCGCCGGCGGCATCGAACATGTCGATGAAACCCATGTCTGGCAGATGCCGCAGGGCGGGGTCGATCCCGGCGAGGATACCTGGGAGGCCGCCAAGCGCGAGCTTTATGAGGAAACCAGCGTCCGCTCGGTGGAGAAGCTCGGCGAAGTCCCGGATTGGCTGATCTACGACATTCCCCGCACGGTGGCCGGCCGCGCCTGGAAGGGCCGCTATCGCGGGCAACGACAGAAATGGTACGCGGTGCGCTTCACCGGCAAGGACGCGGAGATCAATGTTGCGAGCCCCGGCGGCGGCGGACACAAGGCCGAGTTCGTGAGCTGGCGCTGGGAGCCGATGAAGAATCTCCCGACCCTGATCGTTCCGTTCAAGCGGCCGGTCTATGAGCGCGTGGTCAAGGAATTCTCCGGCCTCGCGGGCGGTTAGCATGACGCATCTTCCAAGTAGTGCCCGGTCATTCCGGGGCATGCGAAGCATGAACCCGGAATCTCGAGATTCCGGGTTCGCGCTACCGCGCGCCCCGGAATGACGGTGACCGAAAATGTCCGACAAACCCTATCGGCCCAATGTGGGAATTGCGCTGTTCAACGCCTCGGGCCGGGTGCTGATCGGCCGCCGTTTCCGCGACGATGGGCCGGAAATCATTCTTCCCGGGTTGGAATGGCAGATGCCGCAGGGCGGCATCGACGCCGACGAGAACCCGCGCGATGCCGTAATGCGCGAGCTATGGGAAGAGACCGGGGCGGTCAGCGCCGAATACCTCGGCGAGGCCGATTGGATGAATTACGAATTTCCGCCCTATGACGGTCCGCCCGACCATCGCCTGGCGAAGTTCCGCGGCCAGCGGCAGAAATGGTTCGCGCTGCGGTTCACCGGTCGCGACGAGGAGATCGACCCGCTGACGCCGCGCAATGGCCAGCCGGCTGAATTCGATTCCTGGCGCTGGGAAAGGCTGGAGCGCGTGGCTGACCTCGTGGTGCCGTTCCGGCGCGACGTGTACCGGATGGTGGCGCAGGTATTTGCGGAGTTCGCCCGTTAGATTGTCTCGCCACAGCCGCGGGACGCGAGACGCTTGACAGCCTTTTGTCGCTCAATAGTTTTCGGCCGGCCTAGCTCGCAGAAGGCACCTGATACCGTCGGTGGTTTGGTATCAGCGAACCTTTTTGTGTCGGCCGCAGACTAAAAGGCTCAGCCTTGAAATAACCCGCCACTGTACGGTGTCTTGCCTCTCATGATGGACGTGACTGTAGCCAAGCGCCGCCGGAGCTTCGAATGGCGGGTGCATGACCGGAATGGCAGGCTGATGTTCAGCGGGCGGGAACGCACCCGTCCGGCCGCCAGGTACCAAGGCTACCGGCACCTGTTCATCCTGCTGGCGATCGGCCGGCGGTCACCTAAGGTTCGGACTCTCGAGATATTCCCGACGTCGGACGAACTGGACGCAGGCGCCAACCCCTCTTGGACTAGTTCGGCCCGACCGAAAACGGGCCAATCCCGATAATCTGGCAATTGCTGTCGCGCTTGACGCAGTCGGCCAGCGCTTCGTTGATCGCCGCCTGTTCGCTCGTCGCCTTCAGCGCCAGTCCGGGCCGGCCAGCCGCGCCAACCGCGACCGCGTTCCAACCACTCTGCGCTTCCGAAATCCGCCGCGCGACATCCTCGCGCGCGTCAGCTGATATCATCGTACTGCCGGTGGCCCTGAAGAAGCCGGTGACCTTCAGCGTGGTCGGAATCGGCACCACGAAATCGTCGTTGACGGCAACGACGATGCACGGCACGCTGGCGATCCCCCCGCAAGACTCCAGGGCGCGTCGCACCGCCTCCTCCGTCGTCTCGAGCGCGATGGGAAAGAACAGTACGCCGCCGCCAGGTCCAATCGCGAGCGCTTTGTTTCTTCGTGCCGGCACGTAGACCGCTTCGAGGCGGGCCTTGGCGGGGTCCCGGGCGAGCGGGACATTCTTCGCGACGAACGGCTGCTCGGTCGCGCCGTCACGCCGGATCCAGGGCAATGGCGGCAGCGGCGGTTTGCCATGGGCGTACACGATCGCATCACCGACCGCGTATAGTTCGCATTTGCGCGGCGATTGCGCCGCCTCCGCGCGCTTCTGGCATTGCTCGATCGCAGCGCCCCTCGCCACTTCCTCGCTCGGTTGCGCGGTGACGAAGGCATTGAACCCGCCGACATTGAGCGCGAACGCCTTGAAGTCGGCCGCCGGGACGTAGTCGGTGGCGAATGAGGCGCGGGCCCTGTCGCTGATGAAGGGAATACTTGCCGCAACAAACCTGTCGACCGACGCGACCACCGATGGCGACGGCGACGGAGGTTGTGGCGATGGGCTGTCCGGGGCTTTGGCTGCGGGCACCGGCGCTGGCACCGCCGCGATCGCTGACGGTGCCGGCGCAGGGCGTGCCATGCTGCTGGGAGATGCGACCTTGGTCGCCGAGCTCTCCAGCTTGGTGAAGTAAAGAAAGCCGCCGACACCGATCGCCGCGAGGCTGACCACCGTGACCGCAACCGGCCACATCCAGTTCGGCTGTGTGGCGCCTTGCGGCTTAGCCGACTTCTTGACCTGCGGCGTGGCGTAGGTGCCGTCGTCGCGGCGCATCGCCACCATATAGGCGTGCACCGGCGTCGGGATGTTCTTCACTTCCTGCGCGCCGATATCGGCGAACTGCACCGACAGCTTGTTGGCGACCTGCTCGTGAACCGCGCGCGAGATGCAGATGCCGCCGACCTCGGCGAGACCCTCCAGGCGCGCGGCGATGTTGACGCCGTCGCCAAGCAGATCGCCGTCGCGCTCGACCACGTCGCCTATCGTGATGCCCATGCGAAAGGCCATCTGCCGGCTGGGCGGATACGCCATATTACGGGTGCGCAGGCTCTCCTGGATATCGATGGCACAACGCACGGCTTCGACCGCGCTCGGAAATTCGGCGAGCACGGCGTCGCCGGCGGTATTGAAAATGCGGCCGCCACCCTTGGCGATGAAATCGTCGGTCACCTGGCGGTAGGAGGCCAGCCGGCGCAGCGTCTCCTCTTCGTCCTCGGCAACCAGTCTGGAATAGCCGGCAATATCGGCCGCAAAAATCGCCGCGATCTTGCGCTTCATGAATAGCAGCCCCGAACCACAATCCGCGGCAGCATGCCGCCAGAAGTTCCCGGACGCAACCATGGCGGTTCCGGGCGATGGCGGGCGGCCTTGCAAGACCAACACTGCCGCAAAAAGCGCAGCGCCCGTCACGGTGTGACGAGCGCTGATGCAGCCCGGGCCTTCATTGCGCCCCGGAGCAGTGCCCCGGGGCTTAGTGCATAGCCGTGGCGCTGAGCTCTTGCTGAATGCTCTTGAAGTGGTCCAGCCGCTCGATAGCGTGATCGAGCTCGGAGCCTTCCTTCTCGGCTAGCTTGGCTTCCATCTCGGCGATGGTCTCGGCGAACTGCGCGCGGTCGACGTCAGCGATCGAGGTGGCGACGTCGGCGAGCACGGTGAGGCCGTTTTCCGACATTTCGGCAAGTCCGCCGAGTACGATCACCTTTTCACGGGTGCCGCCGGCGGTGATGGTCAGGATGCCCGGGCGGACCGCGGCTACGACCGGCGCGTGACCCGCCAGCACACCGAAATCGCCTTCCAGACCGGGAACGTCAACCTGATCGACTTCGCCGGAGAAGGCGAGCTTTTCGGGGGAGACGAGATCGAAATGAAAGGTAGCCATGGAGAACCTGCGAGTAGCGAGTAGCGAACAGCGAGTGGGAAGAATGGGAGCAGCGCTATCCGCTACTCCGTATTCGTCATTCGCCCCTTAGGCCGCTTCGGCAGCCAGCCTCCTGCCCTTCTCGACGGCTTCTTCGATGGTGCCGACCATGTAGAAGGCCGCTTCCGGCAGATGGTCGTACTTGCCTTCGCAGAGACCGCGGAAGCCCTTGATGGTGTCGGCGAGGTCGACGAACTTGCCCGGCGAACCGGTGAAGACTTCGGCAACGTGGAACGGCTGCGACAGGAAGCGCTCGACCTTGCGGGCGCGGGCCACGGTGATCTTGTCCTCTTCCGACAGTTCGTCCATGCCGAGAATGGCGATGATGTCCTGCAGCGACTTGTACTTCTGCAGCACCTGCTGAACCATGCGCGCGGTCTGATAGTGCTCTTCGCCGACGACGAGCGGGGAGAGCATGCGCGAGGTGGAGTCGAGCGGGTCGACCGCCGGATAGATGCCCTTTTCCGAGATCGCGCGGCTCAGCACCGTGGTGGCGTCCAAGTGGGCGAACGAGGTGGCGGGCGCCGGGTCGGTCAAGTCGTCGGCGGGCACGTAGATCGCCTGCACCGAAGTGATCGAGCCCTTCTGCGTGGTGGTGATGCGCTCCTGCAGCGCGCCCATGTCGGTCGCGAGCGTCGGCTGATAACCCACCGCTGAAGGAATACGACCGAGCAGCGCCGACACTTCGGAGCCGGCCTGCGTGAAGCGGAAGATGTTGTCGACGAAGAACAGCACGTCCTGGCCCTGGTCGCGGAAGTGCTCGGCGACCGTCAGACCGGTGAGGCCGACGCGAGCGCGGGCGCCGGGCGGCTCGTTCATCTGGCCGAACACCAGTGCGCACTTCGACTTCACGTTCGGATCCGGATTGTGCGGATCGGCGTTGACCTTGGATTCGATGAACTCGTGATAGAGGTCGTTGCCTTCGCGGGTACGCTCGCCGACGCCGGCGAACACCGAGTAACCACCGTGCGCCTTGGCGACGTTGTTGATCAGTTCCTGAATCAGCACGGTCTTGCCGACGCCGGCGCCGCCGAACAGGCCGATCTTGCCGCCCTTGGCGTAGGGCGCGAGCAGGTCGACGACCTTGATGCCGGTCACGAGAATCTCGGCTTCGGTGGACTGGTCGGTGTAGGACGGCGCTTCCTGGTGGATGGCGCGCTTGCCTTCGAACTTGATCGGACCGGCTTCGTCGATCGGTTCGCCGATGACGTTCATGATGCGCCCCAGTGTGCCGTCACCGACCGGAATTGCGATGGGCTCGCCGGTGTCGGTCACTTCCTGACCGCGCACCAGACCTTCGGTAGCGTCCATCGCAATCGTGCGCACGGTGGATTCACCGAGGTGCTGCGCGACTTCCAGCACCAGGCGGTTGCCGCCGTTCTTGGTTTCCAGCGAATTGAGAATGGCCGGCAGATGACCCTCGAACTGCACGTCGACAACGGCGCCCATGACTTGGGTGACGCGACCGATCTGGTTAGCTGCTGTGGCCATGAATTGCTCTCCTTCGAAATTCTGTACTTGAACGACCGTCGGTTGGTTCGTGCGCTAGACCGCCTCGGCGCCGGAGATGATCTCGATCAGCTCCTTGGTGATCTGGGCTTGACGGGTTCGGTTGTAGACCAGGGTTTGCTTGCGGATCATTTCGCCGGCGTTGCGGGTGGCGTTATCCATCGCGCTCATCTGCGCGCCGTAGAAAGAGGCGTTGTTTTCCAAGAGCGCGCGGAAGATCTGCACCGCAAGATTGCGCGGCAACAGCCGCGTCAGAATCTCGTCTTCCTCCGGCTCATATTCGTAAGCGGTCGACGGACCGGCATTGGCGGCCGGCTCTTCGACCACCAGCGGAATCACCTGCTGGGCGGTCGGGATCTGCGCGATGACGGATTTGAAGCGCGAATAGAACAGCGTGCAGACGTCGAACTCGCCGGCTTCGAACCGTGCCAGGACCTTCTTGGCGATATCCTCGGCGTTGACGAAACCGAGCTGGCGAACCCCGCGCAGATCGACGTGCTCGATAATCTGCTTGTCGAAGGTGCGGCGAAGCTGGTCGTAGCCCTTGCGGCCGACGCAGAAAATCTTGACGTCCTTGCCCTGGTTTATCAGGGAGAGCGCGCGCTCACGCGCCAGACGTACGATCGCCGAATTGAACGCGCCGCACAGGCCGCGTTCGCCGGTGCAGACCAGCAGCAGGTGCACCTGGTCCCTGCCGGTGCCGGCCAGCAGCGCCGGAGCGCCGGGAGAACTGGCGGCAGCAGCGGCGATATTGGAAATCACCGCATCCATCTTTTCGGCGTAGGGACGGGCCGCTTCGGCCGCGCTCTGCGCGCGCCGCAGCTTCGAGGCCGCGACCATCTGCATCGCCTTGGTGATCTTCTGCGTCGCCTTGGTCGAGGCGATGCGGACCCGCATGTCTTTAAGTGAAGCCATTCTCAGTTCACCCCGGCGATCCGGCCATCAGGCCCCGACCGCAAGCCACTCTTTCGTCGGGTCCGGCCGAAGGCCGGGCCGCAACGGCAAATCATCAAGCAAACGCCTTGGCGTAACCGTCGACCACGCTCTTCAGCTTGCCGGCGAGATCGTCGGAGAGATCGCGGCTGTCACGGATGCCGTTGAGAATGTCGACGTTCTTGCCGCGCAGCAGCGACAGCAAGCCGTCCTCGAAGGCGCGCACCTTGTTGAGCGGGAGCGCATCGAGATAACCGTTGGTGCCGGCCCAGATCACGCAGACCTGCTCTTCCATCTTCAGCGGCGAGAACTGCGGCTGCTTCAGGAGTTCGGTCAGGCGCGAACCACGGTTCAGGAGGCGCTGCGTCGAGGCGTCGAGGTCGGAGCCGAACTGCGCGAACGCAGCCATTTCGCGGTACTGCGCCAGCTCACCCTTGATCTTGCCGGCGACCTTCTTCATCGCCTTGGTCTGCGCCGAAGAGCCGACGCGCGACACCGACAGACCGACGTTCACCGCGGGACGGATGCCCTGGAAGAACAGGTCGGTTTCCAGGAAGATCTGGCCGTCGGTAATCGAAATCACGTTGGTCGGGATGTAGGCCGACACGTCGTTGGCCTGGGTTTCGATGACCGGCAGCGCCGTCAGCGAGCCGGAGCCCTGGTCCTTGTTGAGCTTCGCCGCGCGCTCGAGCAGGCGGGAGTGCAGGTAGAACACGTCGCCCGGATAGGCTTCGCGGCCCGGCGGACGGCGCAGCAAGAGCGACATCTGACGGTAAGCGACGGCCTGCTTGGACAAGTCGTCATAGATGATGACGGCGTGCATGCCGTTGTCGCGGAAGTACTCGCCCATGGTGCAGCCGGTGAACGGCGCGATGTACTGCATCGGCGCCGGATCGGATGCGGTGGCGGCGACGATGATCGAATATTCCAGCGCGCCCTGCTCTTCCAGCACCTTGACGAACTGGGCAACGGTCGAACGCTTCTGGCCGATCGCGACGTAGACGCAATACAGCTTGATGTTCTCGTCGGGCTGCGCGTTGAGCGGCTTCTGGTTCAGGATGGTGTCGAGCGCGATCGCGGTCTTGCCGGTCTGGCGGTCGCCGATGATCAGCTCGCGCTGGCCGCGGCCGACCGGGATCAGCGCATCGATCGCCTTGAGGCCGGTCGCCATCGGCTCGCTCACCGACTTGCGCGGAATGATGCCGGGCGCCTTGACGTCGACGCGCATGCGCTTGTCGGCCTGGATCGGACCCTTGCCGTCGATCGGGTTACCCAGCGCGTCGACGACGCGGCCGAGCAGACCCTTGCCGACCGGCGTGTCCACGATGGCGCGGGTGCGCTTGACGGTCTGGCCTTCCTTGATCTCGCGGTCGGCGCCGAAGATCACGATACCGACGTTGTCGGTTTCGAGGTTGAGCGCCATGCCGCGGGTGCCGTTCTCGAACTCGACCATTTCACCGGCCTGGACGTTGTCCAGACCGTAGACGCGGGCAATACCGTCGCCGACGGACAGCACCTGTCCGACTTCGGTGACCTCAGCCTCCTGGCCGAAATTCTTGATCTGGTCCTTGAGGATCGCGGAAATTTCCGCGGCGCGGATGTCCATCAGCCTGCCTCTTTCATCGCGTGCTTGATCGAATTGAGTTTGGTGCGAAGCGAACTATCCACCATGCGGCTGCCGAGCTTGACCACAAGGCCGCCGATGATGGAGGGATCGACTTTCACGTTGAGCGCGACGTCCTTGCCCGTCACTGATTTCAGTGCGGTCTTCAGCGCGTCGAGATTCTTTTCATTGAGCTGTTCGGCGACGGTAACGTCGGCGGTCGCCTCGCCCTTGAACTTCGCCACCAGCGCCCGGTAGGCGCGGATCACATCGGCCACGGCAAACAGCCGGCGGTTGGCGGTCAACACTTTGAGGAATTTGGCTGAGGTAGCGGTAATGCCGGCTTTGTCGAGCAGGGCATTGAGCGCTTTGGCTTGTGCATCTGCCGAGAAGACCGGGCTGCGGACGAGACGCTTGAGATCGGCGCTTTCGTTCAGCATGGCCTCGAATTTATCGAGATCGGCCTTCACTGCGTCGATGGATTTCTCCTCGCGCGCCAACTCGAACAAGGCCGTAGCATAACGGCCGGACACCCCGGAAACGGACGGATCTTCTGCAGCCACAGACTCGCTCTTTTTTCAGCTGTCAAACTCGCAAGGGAAAAACCGTCGCCACGGGTAGCGGCGCCTAGCGATCCAAGCCCTTGGAATTCAAGCGGGACTTCGATTTTCGACCGGCACGAGAAGTGCCGGGATCGTTAAAATCGCGGCTTTGCTAACATAGCAAGCGCGCAGGTGCAACATGACCGCGCGTTCGGGCGATGCCTTGTCGCATGTCGATTTTCAGGCCCGGTTGAAGGTTGTTTTGAGCCAACTCCGCACGCCCGAATTTGGCCCGCTCCCGACCCGCGACGCCGCACCCTTCCCCGAGCGGTGAATTGGTTCCGAGCGTATTTGCATGGCGGCTATGAACCGAGACGTGCGGAACGAATCGGGCCGGCCCGCTCCATTTGCCCATTACTTGCCTAAATCTTTCCCCTCCTGAGGAGAACTGTATTCGCAAGTAATAGACAGTATTGAATTAGTTAAAATTGGGTTAACGCGCAAGATTACGGAACATCACCTGATTAGTTGCACGCGGTAACAAGATATGTCAGCCGCCAACAAACAGGAACTACTGCCCAATTCATGCCTTATTGGCTGATCAAACGGCAACCGCTGAAACTGGGACGGGGGTTCCATTTGTCACGTATGTGGCAATACTACCTGAGGGACTAGTTTAATGTTGCATACCAATAAGATCGTGCCGGGAACTCTAACCCGGTCGCGTACAGCGTTCGCGTTGATCGCCGCAACTCTCCTGGTCGGCGGCAGCATCACCGAAGCTTCCGCCAAATCCAGGCATCACCGCCACCACCACCATTCCCACCACGCCAAGGCTCAGCCGGCCGGCGATAGCTGGCTGAACGCCAACGCCTCGATCGGCTCCGAGAGCACCGGGCGCGGCTTCTCGGGAAAGGCTTCCTTTTACGGCAATGAATCCGGCAGCAAGACTGCCTCCGGACAGCGCTTCAATCAGAACGCCATGACCGCAGCCCACCGCTCGCTGCCGTTCGGCACCAAGCTCCGGGTGACCCATCGCGGCCAGAGCGTGATCGTCACGATCAACGACCGCGGCCCCTTCATCAAGGGACGCGTGCTCGACCTCTCCAAGGGCGCGGCCCGTGCCATCGGCCTGACCGGCGCCGGCGTCGGCCACGTCACTGCCGAGGTTATCTCCTAAAGGCGCGCCGATCGCGCACCGTTTTCCGTAAGCGTTGCGTTGCGTAACCGTCGCGGGGCTTGCCGCGGCAACAAAGGCCTGTCGTCGCAAATGACGGCAGGCTTTTTTTGTTGTTCCGAAGCTCTTCCACGTCATTGCGAGCCAACGGGTCGGCGCGAAGCGCCGCCCGATGACAGGCTCCGCGAAGCAATCCATCCCGCCGCGCATGAGGAGCGATGGATTGCTTCGTCGCGTCGCTCTTCGCAATGACGCGGAGAGGTTTCGCTTCAGCTACAAAAAGCTCTGCGGATCGACGTCGACTTCGAGCTTGAGATTGCCCTTGGTCTTCGGCCCGGCAGCCAGCCATTCGCGCAAATACTCCGACAAATCGACGTTGCGCAGCGACTTCACCAAAATCCGGAACCGGTAGCGGCCCTTGATCACTGCAAGCGGCGCCTCCGCAGGGCCCAGTACCTGGATGCGCTCGTCGATCGGGGCTATGGCGGCGAGCCTGCGCGCAAAGCCTTCCGCACTCGGCCGATCGCCTGCGGAGATGATCAAGCTGGCGAGACGGCCGAACGGCGGATAGCCGGTGCGCTCGCGCGCCTCGATCTCGCTGGCGTAGAACGCCTCGCGGCCGCTCGCGACCAGGGCCTTCATCACGGGATGTTCGGGCTGATGGGTCTGCAAAAAGCCTATGCCGCGGCCCTGCTCGCGCCCCGCGCGCCCGATCACCTGGTTGAGCAATTGGAACGTGCGTTCGGCGGCGCGCGGATCGCCATTGCCGAGGCCCAGATCGGCGTCGACCACGCCGACCAAATTGAGCCGCGGAAAGTTATGTCCCTTCGCCACCAGTTGCGTGCCGATAATGATGTCGACGCGGCCTTCAGCGATTTCGTTCAGTTCGCTGCGCATGGTCTCGATCGAGGTGATGAGATCACTCGACAGCACCATGGTGCGCGCTTCCGGAAACAGCGCTGCCGCCTCTTCCTGCAGCCGCTCGACGCCGGGGCCGACTGCCACCAGCGATTCCTCGGCCTGGCAATGCGGGCAGATGTTCGGGCGCGGCATCGAGAAGCCGCAATGGTGGCAGACCAGCCGCTGGCGGAAGCGATGATCGACCAGCCAAGCGTCGCAAATGGTGCAGGCGAAGCGGTGGCCGCAGGCGCGGCATAGCGTCAGCGGCGCATAGCCACGGCGGTTGAGGAACAACAGCGCCTGTTCGCGCTTCTCGATCGCGAAGCGAATCTGCTCGGCGAGCGGCGGCGAGATGAAGCGACCGCGCGGCGGTGGTGCGCGGCGCAGATCGATCGCCTCGATATGCGGCATGTGCTGACCGCCGAAGCGCGACGGCAGTGCGACGCGCTGATAGCGCCCCTTGCGCGCATTGACCTCGGTCTCGACCGACGGCGTCGCGGACGCCAGCACGATCGGAATCTTGGCTATATGCGCGCGCACCACAGCCATGTCGCGGGCGTGATAGTGTGCGCCATCGTCCTGCTTGTAGGCCTGGTCGTGTTCTTCATCGACGATGATCAGGCCGAGATCGGCGTAAGGCAGAAATAGCGCCGAGCGCGCGCCGACCACGACCGGCGCTTCGCCGGCCGATATCGCGGCCCAATTGCGCTGCCGCGTGCGCGGCGTCAGTTCGGAGTGCCACTCGATCGGGCGCACGCCAAAACGCTGGGCAAAACGGTCGAGGAATTGCCCTGTCAGCGCGATCTCCGGCATCAGGATCAGCGTCTGCTTGCCGCGCCGGACGACCTCCGCAATCGCCTCGAAATAGACTTCGGTCTTGCCCGAGCCGGTGACGCCGTCGAGCAGCGCGACATGGAACGTGCCATTGGCGGCGAGCGCGCGCATCGCATCCACCGCCGCGCGCTGCTGATGGGAGAATTCCGGCTGCGCGAAGGCGGGATCGGGCGGCGGCGGCGCCAGCGGCGGCGGCATCGCCTCGATCGCCAGCGTGCCCTCGTCGACCAGCCCGTCGACCACGCCTGAGCTGACGCCGGCCTCCCGCGCCGCATCCGACTTGCCGTGCAAGAGGCCATCGGACAGCACTTCGATCAGCCGCCGCCTTGCCGGCGTCAGCCGCCGTGGCGGCTCACCGACCAGCCGCACGCCGAGGCGCATCCGCTCGGGGCCGAGATTTTCGCCCATCCGCAATGCCATGCGCAGCACCATGCCGCGCGCTGAGAGCGTGTAGTTGGCGACCCAGTCGACCAGGCTGCGCAGTTCTTCCTTCAGCGGCGGCACGTCGAGCTTTTCGCCGACGTCCTTCAGGCGGTTGTGTAGCCGCGGATCGGGATTGGCATTTTCCGCCCACACCACCGCCACCACCTCGCGCGGCCCGAGCGGCACGCAGACGACATCGCCCGCCGTCAGCTCCATGCCGCGCGGCACGCGGTAGGAATAGTTTTGATTGAGCGCGACCGGCACCAGCACGTCGACCACACGGGTCGACGAGGCCGAGGAGCTGGTTTGGCGGGTGGCGTGGTCCATCAGGGAATCAGGCTTGGGGCAATCCGCAGCGAGGCTAGCGCCGCTCCGGCCAGTTAGCGAACGGTAAACGAAAGAGGTGCCATATAATGCGTTGAATCCCCGTCTCCAAGGCAGAGATGATGGCAAGCGAAGTTCCGGCACTGCAAGCGGTCGAGCTCGATTGCGCCGACGAAGCGTTCGCGCGGGAGGTCGGGCGCTGGCTGACGCATCTGCGCGCGGAACGGCGGCTGTCGCCGAAGACGCTCGAAGCCTACGCCCGCGACCTCCGCCAATGCCTTGCGTTCCTCGCCGAACATTGGGGAAGCCAGATTACGCTGAAACGGTTTGCCGCGCTGGAGGCCACCGACGTCAGGGCCTTTATGGCGATGCGCCGCGCCGACGACATTGCCGGGCGCTCGCTGATGCGAGCGCTGGCGGGCTTGCGCTCGTTCGGGCGCTTTCTGGAACGGGAAGGCAAAGGCAGGGTCGGCGCCCTATCGGCGATTCGGGCGCCGAAAATTGCGAAGAGCCTGCCGAAGCCGATCCAGATGGACGCTGCCAAACGCTTTGCCGATGCCGACGAGCGTGCCGGCGAGGAACGCGAGCCCTGGATCCTGGCGCGCGACGCCGCTGTCATGGCGCTGCTCTACGGATCGGGCCTGCGCATCTCCGAAGCGCTGGGACTAAAGCGGCGCGATGTGCCCAAGCCGGGCGAAGGCGACGTCATCGTCGTCACCGGCAAGGGCAACAAGACCCGGATGGTGCCGGTGCTGCAGAACGTGCTGGCGCTGATCGCCGACTATGTTGCGATGTGCCCGCATTCATTGCCGCCGGCCGGGCCAATCTTCGTCGGCGCGCGCGGCGGGCCGCTTTCCCCGCGAATCATCCAGCTCACCATGGAGCGGCTGCGCGGCGCGCTCGGACTTCCCGACAGCGCCACGCCCCACGCGCTGCGGCATTCCTTCGCAACCCATCTGCTCAGCCGCGGCGGCGATTTGCGCGCGATTCAGGAACTGCTCGGCCACGCCTCGCTTTCGACCACCCAGATCTATACCGGCATCGACAGCGAGCGGCTGCTGGAAGTCTATCGCAGCGCGCATCCGCGCGGCTGATCGTCGGCGCCCGCCGCCGACACACTCCCGTCACATCGATGGCCTCTTAAGCTTGCCTCTTGCGCTCGTATTGCGGTTCGGCAATCGTGCGCGCGTCAACCGCCAGGAGGGGAATTATGGGCGCACATGAAAGCATGGAGCATGCGGAGCATGCCGAGCACGCGTCGGGCTCGAACAAGAAGATCGCGTTGCTGATCGCGGTGATCGCCCTGTTTCTGGCGCTGTCGGAAACGCTGGGCAAGGGCGCGCAGACCGAGGCCATCAGCAAGAACGTGGAGGCTTCGAACCTTTGGGCGTTCTTCCAGGCCAAGAGCATTCGCCGCACCACGGTTCAAGCCACCGCGGAGCACGCCAAGCTCAGCCTGGGGACCATCGGCGACGATGCTGCGAAAGCGGCCTTGCAAAAGCAGATCGACGACTGGAACAAGACCGCGGCGCGTTACCGTTCGGAGCCCGAAACCGGGGAGGGCTCGGAAGAACTCGCCAAGCGCGCCAAGCACGCCGAAAAACAGCGCGACGACGCCACCGCAAAATACCACCACTACGAAATCGCCTCGGCCGCCTTCCAGATCGGCATCGTGCTGGCCTCGGCCACCATCATCACCGGCATGATCGCTCTGGCCTGGGTGTCAGGCGTGTTGGCGATCGCGGGCATCGGCATTACCGCGCTGGGCCTCTACGCGCCGCATCTGCTGCATTTGCATTGAACGGATAAACTCCCTCTCCCGCTTGCGGGGGAGGGTCGGGGTGGGGGTGCCGCCGCGAGTCATACTGTTCGTGTGGAGAGAGTTTCCCCCACCCGTATCGCATCTTTCGATGCGATACGACCTCCCCCGCAAGCGGGAGAGGTAAAAGCATCAGCGGAAGTCGGCGCCTCTACCGCGCCTGGTGCACGCTCTTGCGAAAGCGTGCGATGGTCCGCAGCATGCGCGATGACCAGCCGTCGCCGTCGCCACGCAGGACGTCCCGGATGCGCTGCTTGATCGGCTGGACCAGGGCCGCTGCCTTGGCGCGCATCGCCATGATGAATTCATAGACCGTCTTGAACCACGCCATCTGCAGCAGCTTCTCCCGCGTCACATCGAAGATGAATGCGGTGACGCCGACGCCGACGAGTTTCCCGAACACGATGACAACGGCGGCGCTCAGCCAATACTCATTCGCCAGCAGCCAGAGACCGACCAGCTTGAGCGGAAACAGCGGGATCACCGGCACGGCGAAGACGATCAGCGTCATCGCAGGCGACAAGGTATCGACGCGATCGGAGAGCCATTGCTTGAAGGCGCGTAGCGGGATCAGCGCAACGATACGCTCGACGATCGGCTCGAGATGATCCCACAGCCAGGCTTCGATCAGGAAGATGACCGCGAGCAGGACCCAGAAAGGCTGTAACAGGCGGCGCATCATCGAGCGTGGTCTCTAGAGCGGAATGACGTTCATTGATTGGTCGCTCCGCTCAATCTCTTCGTTCAAAGCGTGGCCTTTTCGAGAACCGGATACCCGGGTCCCCATCACATGTGGATGGCGCGTTTTCCGACCGCAAGCGCGGCTTCCTTGACGGCTTCCGAGCGGGTCGGGTGAGCATGGCATGTGCGCGCGAGATCTTCGGCGGAGCCGCCAAACTCCATCAGAACGCAGGCTTCGTGGATCATTTCGCCGGCCTCGCGGCCGACGATATGCACGCCGAGCACGCGGTCGGTCTTCGCATCCGCGAGAATCTTCACGAAACCGTCGGTGGTCTGGTTGACCTTGGAACGGCCGTTGGCGGTGAACGGAAACTTGCCCGAAGTGTAAGCGACGCCCGCCTGCTTCAGCTCTTCCTCGGTCTTGCCGACCGACGACACTTCCGGCGTGGTATACACCACGCCTGGGATAACATCGTAGTTCACGTGGCCGGCCTTCCCTGCGATGATCTCGGCGCAGGCGACGCCTTCGTCCTCGGCCTTGTGCGCGAGCATCGGCCCCGCCACCACGTCGCCGATCGCATAGACGCCCTTCAGGCTGGTGGCGAAATGCGAATCGATCTGCACGCGCCCGCGATTGTCGAGCGCGACGCCGGCTTCTTTGAGGCCCAGCCCTTCGGTGTAGGGCACGCGGCCGATGCAGACCAGCACCACATCGGTTTCGAGCGTCGCCGCCGGTCCGCCGGCTGCCGGTTCGACACTGACCTTCAACATCTTGCCCGACGCATCGACGCCGGTGACCTTGGAGCCGAGCTTGAATGCAAAGCCCTGCTTTTCGAGCATCCGCTGAAATTGTTTCGCCACTTCGCCATCCATGCCGGGCAGGATGCGGTCGAGGAATTCGACGACCATGATCTCCGCCCCCAGCCGGCGCCACACCGAGCCGAGTTCGAGTCCGATCACGCCGGCGCCGATGATCAGCATTTTTTCCGGCACTTTCTCCAACGAAAGCGCGCCGGTCGACGATACGATGCGCTTCTCGTCGATCTCGATGCCTTTCAGCCGCGTGATATCGGAGCCGGTGGCAATGACGATGTTCCTGGTCTCAACCGTCTCGGTCTTGCCGTTGCCGCTGACTTCAACCTTGCCGGTACCGAGGATCTTGCCGGCGCCCTTCAGCACGTCGATCTTGTTCTTCTTCATCAGGAACTCGACGCCCTTGACGTTGCCGTCGATGCCCTGCTGCTTGAAGTTCATCATCGCCGGCAAATCGAGCTTTGGCGCGGAAACGCTGACGCCCATTTTCGCAAAGGAATGCGCGGCTTCCTCGAACATTTCGGACGCATGCAACAACGCCTTCGACGGCATGCAGCCGACATTGAGGCAGGTGCCGCCCAGCGTGGCGTTCTTCTCGACCACGGCGACCTTCATGCCGAGTTGCGCCGCGCGCACCGCGCAGACATATCCGCCCGGACCGGTGCCGATGACGACGAGATCGTAGGTAGCCATGATGAAGTCCTGTAGCTGAGAAAGATGTCAGGTATTACCGCCCACCCGAGACGTCGAGGATGGCGCTGGTGACGTAGGATGCCTCGTCCGAGATCAGCCAGACGATGGCGTTGGCGATTTCTTCCGCGCTGCCGACGCGCTTCATTGGCACCAGATGCGCGAGCCGATGCGCGCGATCGGGTTCGCCGCCCGCTGCGTGGATTTCGGTATCGATCAGGCCGGGACGGATCGCGGCGACGCGGATGCCTTCGCCGGCGACCTCATAGCCGAGGCCGACGGTGAAGGAATCGACCGCGCCCTTGGAGGCGGCATAGTCGACGTAAGTGTTGGGTGCGCCGAGCCTGGCAGCAACCGACGACAGGTTGACGATGACGCCGCCCTTGCCGCCATGCTTGGTCGACATCCGCTTCACCGCCTCGCGCGCGCAGAGGATGGAGCCTGTGACGTTGACCGCCATGACACGCTGGATGCGCTCAGCCGACATCTCGTCGACGCGCACGCCGCTCTTGCCTACAATACCGCCATTGTTGACGAGCGCACCGAGTGTGCCGAACTTGTCCGCCGCCTTGAACAGTTCGAGGATGTCGCTTTCCTCGGCGACATCGCATTTCACCGCGATGGCCTTGCCGTTGCTGGCCTCGATCAGCGCGACGACCTCATCGGCCGCCGCCTTGTTGCTGGCGTAGCCGACGACGATGCGATAGCCGCGTGCGGCCGCCGCGAGTGCGGTAGCGCGGCCGATGCCGCGACTGCCGCCAGTGATCACAACAACCTTGTCCATCTGCACTCCAACTACCAATGCGTCGATCTAAGCAACGTTTCCTGGCGCTCGCAGGTCACGCGAACGCCGTCTGCAGGAAGCTCCGTAGCGCCACGTCCCTTCGGCCAGGACACGTGACCGCCGAACTGCTCCAACTCGACCTCGAAGAAATCTTCCTTCGTACGAATATTCTGCCAGATCCCCCGTCCCATGACCGACCGCAGGTCCAGAACACCTTCGTATCCGTCATCGAACACAACACGGAGAACGCCAAACATAACTGGCTCAACACTGGTGATAAGCGGGAAACCCGCTTTGCCCTTGCTAGTTCGGTGCACTTCCATGGATGTCCGTCACAGATCGAGCACCAGCCGCGCCGGATCTTCCAGGCTTTCCTTGACGCGGACCAGGAATGTCACCGCTTCCTTGCCGTCGATCACGCGGTGATCGTAGGACAGCGCCAGATACATCATCGGGCGCACCTCGATCTTGCCGCCGACCACCATCGGCCGCTCCTGGATCTTGTGCATGCCGAGAATGCCGGACTGCGGCGCGTTGAGGATCGGCGTCGACATCAGCGAACCGTAGATGCCGCCATTGGTGATGGTGAAGGTGCCGCCCTGCATCTCGTCGATCTTGAGCTGGCCATCGCGGGCGCGGCGGCCGAAATCGGCGATCGACTTTTCGATGTCGGAGATCGACTTGTGGTCGCAGTCGCGCACCACGGGCACGACCAGGCCCTTGTCGGTGCCGACGGCGACGCCGATGTGGTAGTAGTTCTTGTAGATCAGGTCAGAGCCGTCGATCTCGGCGTTGACGGCCGGAATGTCCTTTAGCGCCTGCACCACCGCCTTGGTGAAAAAGCCCATGAAGCCGAGCTTGGAGCCGTGCTTCTTCTCGAATACGTCCTTGTACTGCGTGCGCATCGCCATGATGTGGCTCATGTCGACCTCGTTGAAGGTCGTCAGCATCGCAGCCGTGTTCTGCACGTCCTTCAGCCGCCGCGCGATGGTCTGGCGCAGCCGCGTCATCTTCACGCGCTCTTCGCGCGCGGCGTCATCGGCCGGCGACGGCGCGCGCACCTGCACGGAAGCAGCCGGCTGATTCACCGGCGTCGGCGCAGAAGCCGCCTTCTCGATCGCGGCCAGCATGTCGCCCTTGGTCACGCGGCCATCCTTGCCGGAGCCAGGCACGGTCGCGGCATCGATGCCGCTCTCGGCGGAGAGCTTGCGAACCGATGGCGCCAGCGGCGCATCCGCTGCGACCGCCTTCGGAGCCGCTGCAGGCGCGGCGGCGGGCGCTGCCGCCGGAGCAGCGGCCTTGGCGGGCGCTGCCGCGGCCGGCTTGGCGGCGCCGCCTTCATTGATCTGCCCGAGCAGCGCGCCGACGGCGACGGTCTCGCCGTCCTTGGCCGCGATCTCGCCGAGCACGCCGGCGGACGGCGCCGGCACTTCGATGGTGACCTTGTCGGTCTCGAGCTCGACCAACGGCTCATCCACCGCCACTGCGTCGCCCGCCTTCTTGAACCAGCGGCCGATGGTGGCTTCCGTCACGGATTCACCCAGCGTCGGAACACGAATTTCAGTCATGATATGGTTTCCTTGGTATCCTTAAGAGATCTCAAATTCCAAAGCTGTCGTCGCCCGCTCTGTGCGCGATTGCGCATTTGGGCGGGCGATCCAGTACGCCGGGATGGTCATGATTGAATTCCAGCGGCGCGGCGTACTGGATGCCCCGCTCCAGTGCGCAACTGCGCACAAGGCGGGGCATGACGGGTTCTTAATTCAGCGCCTCGTCCAGCATCGCCTTGAGCTGTGCCAGGTGCTTAGACATCAGACCGGTGGCGGTTGCCGCCGACGCCGCACGACCGGCGTAACGCGGACGCCGGTTCGGCGCATG
Organism: Bradyrhizobium sp. CCBAU 051011; assembly: GCF_009930815.1. Lineage (NCBI taxonomy): Bacteria > Pseudomonadati > Pseudomonadota > Alphaproteobacteria > Hyphomicrobiales > Nitrobacteraceae > Bradyrhizobium > Bradyrhizobium sp. CCBAU 051011. The sequence goes on from NZ_CP022222.1 coordinate 2,037,966, forward strand.
GATCTGGTTCAGCACCCATTCGAGATAGGGCTCGATGAAGTGCCACGAGCCCATGTTGCGCGGCTCTTCCTGGCACCACACGACTTCAGCGTTCTTGAAGCGAATGAGTTCCTGCACCAGCGCCTTCAGCGGTACCGGATAGAGCTGCTCGACGCGCAGGATGTAGATGTCGTCGATGCCGCGCTTCTCGCGCTCCTCGTAGAGATCGTAATAGACCTTGCCCGAGCACAGCACGACGCGGCGGATCTTGTCGTCCGGCGCCAGCTTGATCTTCTCGTCGGGCAGCATCTGCGCGTCATCGTACAGGATGCGGTGGAACGTCGTGTCCTTGCCGAGCTCGTCGAGCCGCGAAACCGCGCGCTTGTGGCGCAACAGCGACTTCGGCGTCATCATGATCAACGGCTTGCGGATCTCGCGATGCAACTGGCGCCGCAGCACGTGGAAGTAATTCGCCGGCGTGGTCGGATACACCACCTGCATGTTGTCTTCCGCGCACATCTGCAAAAAGCGCTCGAGCCGCGCCGAGGAATGCTCCGGCCCCTGCCCTTCATAGCCATGCGGCAGCAGACAGACGAGACCGGACATGCGCAGCCATTTGCGTTCACCCGACGAGATGAACTGGTCGAACACCACCTGGGCGCCGTTGGCGAAGTCGCCGAACTGCGCTTCCCACATCGCCAGCGCGTTCGGCTCGGCCAGCGAATAGCCGTACTCGAAGCCGAGCACCGCCTCTTCCGACAATAGTGAGTTGATGACCTCGTAATGGCCCTGGTCGTGGCCGAGATGGTTGAACGGCGTGTAGCGGCTCTCGTCTTCCTGGTCGATCAAGACTGAATGGCGCTGCGAGAAGGTGCCGCGCTCACTGTCTTGTCCCGACAGGCGGACATGATGGCCTTCCTGCATCAGCGTGCAGAACGCCAGCGCCTCGCCGGTCGCCCAGTCGATGCCGACGCCGTTGTCGATCGCCTTGGCGCGGTTGTCGAGGAAGCGCTGGATGGTGCGGTGGACGCGGAAGCCATCCGGCACCTTGGTGATCTTGCGGCCGATGTCCTTGAGGACACTGATATCGACGCCGGTGACGCCGCGGCGGGCATCTTCTTCCTGATCGGCGGACTTGAAGCCGGCCCATTTGCCGTCGAGCCAATCGGCTTTGTTGGGCTTGTAGCCGGAGCCCGCCTCGAGCTCGGCGTCGAGCCGCGCGCGCCAGTCGGCCTTGGCCTTCTCGACCTCGCCTTCGGTCAAAACGCCCTCGGCGACCAGGCGCTTGGCGTAGAGTTCGAGCGTCGAGGGATGCGAGGCGATGTGCTTGTACATCACCGGCTGGGTGAACGCTGGCTCGTCGCCCTCGTTATGGCCGTGACGGCGATAGCAGAACATGTCGATCACGACCGGCTTGTGGAACTTCTGCCGGAACTCGATCGCGACCTTGGCGGCGAACACCACGGCTTCCGGATCGTCGCCATTCACGTGGAAGATCGGCGCATCGATCATCTTCGCCACGTCGGAGGGATACGGCGAGGAGCGCGAATAGCGCGGATACGTCGTAAAGCCGATCTGGTTGTTGACGATGAAATGCAGCGAACCGCCAGTGCGGTAGCCCTTCAGGTCGGAGAGGCTGAAGCATTCCGCCACCACGCCCTGGCCAGCGAACGCCGCGTCGCCGTGCAGCAGCAGCGGCAGCACCGAAATACGCATGTCGGGCGGATCGCCGTGCTGGTCCTGCTTGGCGCGCACCTTGCCGAGCACGACGGGATCGACGATTTCCAGATGCGACGGGTTGGCGGTCAGCGACAGATGGATCTTGTTGCCGTCGAACTCGCGGTCGCTTGACGCGCCGAGGTGATACTTCACGTCGCCGGAGCCTTCGACGTCCTCGGGATTGGCAGAGCCTCCCTTGAATTCGTGGAACAGCGCACGGTGCGACTTGCCCATCACCTGGGTCAGAACGTTGAGGCGGCCGCGATGCGGCATGCCGAGCACGATTTCCTTCACGCCGAGATTGCCGCCGCGCTTGATGATCTGCTCCAGCGCGGGAATCAGCGACTCGGCGCCGTCAAGACCGAAGCGCTTGGTGCCGGTGAACTTGAGATCGGCGAACTTCTCGAAGCCTTCGGCCTCGACCAGCTTGTTGAGAATGGCGCGGCGGCCTTCTGGGGTGAAGCTGATTTCCTTGTCGGGACCCTCGATACGCTCCTGAATCCAGGCCTTCTGCGCCGCGTTGGAGATGTGCATGAACTCAACGCCGAGCGTCTGGCAATAGGTACGCTCGCAGATCGCGACGATCTCGCGCAGCGTGCCGTATTCGAGACCGAGCACATGGTCGAGGAAGATCTTGCGGTCGAAATCGGCCTCGGTGAAGCCGTAGGTGCGCGGGTCGAGCTCTTCGCGATCGCGCGGCGCCTCGATGCCGAGCGGATCGAGCTTGGCGTGGAAATGACCGCGCATGCGGTAGGCGCGGATCAGCATCAGGGCACGGACGGAATCGCGCGTCGCCTGATTGACGTCGGCCGGGGACAGCTCGGCGCCGGGGGCCTTTGCCTTGGCGGCCAGCTTGGCGCCGACGGCCTTCTCGACGGTGATCCAGTTACCGTCCAGCGCCGAGGTCAGTTCATCCTGCGGCGTCAGCGGCCAGTTGTTGCGGCCCCAGGATGGGCCCTCGGCGTTCTTCTGGACGTCGGCCGGGGTATCTTTCAGGCTCTTGAAGAATTCCTGCCACTCGCCGTCGACCGAGCCGGGGTCCTGCTCGTAGCGGGCATAGAGCTCGTCGATGTAGGTGGCGTTGGTGCCCTGCAAGAATGAGGAAAGGGCAAATGCTGCGTTCGCGTCCTGGCGAGACATGATGGCGTCCTGGTAATTTTCGGTTTGCGCGTGGTAGACGGCGCATCGACCGATCCGGGAACCGGATCAGCGGGATAAAGTACCCTTTACCCCATCTAATCCGAAACTTCGCCCCGAAAAGAACCAAGGACTGAATTAAGATTTCAACTTTTCGGCAAGGGTGTGTCCGAGCCGTGCCGGCGACGGGGATACCGTAATTCCGGCGGCTTCCATCGCCGCCGTCTTGGATCCGGCGTCGCCCTTGCCGCCGGAGATGATGGCGCCGGCATGGCCCATGCGGCGGCCGGGAGGGGCGGTAACGCCGGCGATAAAGCCGACCATCGGCTTTTTCCGGCCACGCTTGGCCTCGTCCTTGATGAACTGCGCCGCGTCTTCCTCGGCGGAGCCGCCGATTTCACCAATCATGATGATGGAGGTGGTTTTCTCGTCCTTGAGGAACATCTCCAGCACGTCGATGAATTCGGTGCCCTTCACCGGGTCACCGCCGATGCCGACCGCGGTGGTCTGGCCGAGGCCCTCCTGGGTGGTCTGGAACACGGCTTCATAGGTCAACGTGCCCGAGCGCGAAACGATCCCGACGCTGCCCGGTTTGAAGATGTTGGCCGGCATGATGCCGATCTTGCACTCGCCCGCGGTCATCACGCCCGGGCAGTTCGGCCCGATCAGGCGCGATTTCGATCCGCTCAACGATCTTTTGACGCGCACCATGTCGAGCACCGGGATGCCTTCGGTGATGCAGACGATCAGCGGAATTTCCGCATCGATCGCCTCGCAGATCGCATCCGCAGCACCCGGCGGCGGCACGTAGATCACGGACGCATCCGCGCCGGTCTTTTCGCGCGCCTCGGCAACGGTGTCGAAGACAGGCAGATTGAGATGCTTGGAGCCGCCTTTGCCCGGCGAGGTGCCGCCGACCATCTTGGTGCCGTACGCGATCGCGGCCTCCGAATGGAACGTGCCGTTCTTGCCCGTAAAACCCTGGCAGATGACTTTGGTATTCTTGTCGATCAGAACGGACATGGTTGCGAACGCTTTCTTCGGTGACCGTGAACGAGGGGGTTAATGGATGCGCCTATACGTGCCGGTGAGCACGTCGGCCCAGCCTTCGGCATCGGGCGAGAACTGGATCTTCATGGTGTAGCTGTCGGCGTCGACGACTTCATAGACATGCCGCGCGTTGCCGCGCAGCGAGCCGCGCACCAGGGTCAGCTTGTTGCCGACCCAGGCGCCGGAGGCCGGCGCCGGCGAATAGTAGCCAAGCGAATCGTGCCAGAACAATTTGTAGGTCCGGTCGTCGCGGTCGTAGGTGAACACGCCGTGGGTGGCGAAGCTCTCCTTGCCGTCGCGGATCTGGCGGGTATCCTGGATCAGATAGAAGCCGTTGAGATCCACGCGCGCCACCACGTGAGAGGTTGCAGGACCGCCCGCGGTCCAGCGCGACGGATAGACCATTTCCTCGCCGGCCCATTCGCCCGCGAATGCCGCGAGTTTCTGATGCTCCGGAAGCGGTGTCGGTGCGGCGAGATGGTCAGCCATCGCTAGCCTCCCTTGACGGCTTTCACGATCTTCTGTGCGGCATCGTCGAGATTGTCGGCCGACACCACGTTGAGCCCGGACTGGCTGATGATCTTCTTGCCGGCGTCGACATTGGTGCCTTCGAGCCGGACCACCAGCGGCACTTTCAGGCCGACTTCCTTGACGGCGGCGACCACGCCTTCGGCGATGATATCGCACTTCATGATGCCGCCGAAGATGTTGACGAGGATGCCCTTCACGTTCGGATCGGCGGTGATGATCTTGAAGGCCGCCGCGACCTTCTCCTTGCTGGCGCCGCCGCCGACGTCGAGGAAGTTGGCGGGCTCCATGCCATAGAGCTTGATGATGTCCATCGTCGCCATGGCAAGGCCGGCGCCGTTGACCATGCAGCCGATGGTGCCGTCGAGCGCGACATAGTTGAGATCGTATTTCGACGCCTCGATTTCCTTGGCGTCCTCTTCGGTCTCGTCGCGCAGCGCGGCCACTTCCGGATGACGGAACATCGCGTTGTCGTCGAACGACACCTTGGCGTCGAGCACGCGGAGCTGGCCCTGCTTGGTGACGACGAGCGGATTGATTTCCAGCATCGCCATGTCCTTGGCGGTGAAGGCGTTGTAGAGCTGCACCACCAGCTTCTCGGCCTGCTTGGCGAGCTCGCCGGAGAGGTTGAGCGCCTTTGCGACCGTGCGGCCGTGATGGCCCATGATGCCGGTCGCCGGATCGACCGAGAAGGTCACGATCTTCTCGGGGTTATTGTGCGCGACTTCCTCGATGTTGACGCCGCCCTCGGTCGAAACCACGAACGACACTTTGGAAGATTCGCGGTCGACCAGGATCGAGAGATAGAACTCCTTGTCGATGTCGGAGCCTTCCTCGATGTAGAGGCGGTTGACTTGCTTGCCGTGCGCGCCGGTCTGGATCGTGACGAGCGTCGCGCCCAGCATCTGCTTGGCGAATTCGTTGACCTCGGCGACGGACTTGGCGATGCGGACGCCGCCCTTGTCACCGGCGGAAGCTTCCTTGAACTTGCCCTTGCCGCGGCCGCCGGCATGGATCTGGCTCTTCACCACCCAGATCGGGCCGGGGAGCTGCTTGGCGGCGGCTTCAGAATCCGAGGCCTTCAACACAGCCACGCCGCGCGAAATCGGCACGCCGAATTCATGCAGCAGAGCCTTGGCCTGGTATTCGTGGATATTCATCTTGGACGCTCCCCAAAACCCTTAAGCGGCGAGTTCTACAGTTCACCGGCATTGGTAGTTGGCATACCATATACCAATAGAACTGCAACCCTGAAAAAGGCTTTCGCCCCGTCTAGGGGCGAAAGCAGTGCAAAATCAACGTCCGAGCAGGTCGGGCGCGATCTTCTTGCAGGCGTCGACCAGGCCCTGAACCGCGCCGACCGACTTGTCGAAGGCTTCGCGGTCCTTGCCGGCGAGTTCGATCTCGACCACGCGCTCGACGCCCTTCGAGCCGATCACGACGGGAACGCCGACATACATGTCCTTCACGTTGTATTCGCCGTTGAGATAGGCGGCGCAGGGCAGCACGCGCTTCTTGTCCTTGAGGTAGCTCTCCGCCATCGCGATTGCGGAGGCGGCGGGCGCGTAGAAGGCCGAACCGGTCTTGAGGAGGTTGACGATCTCGGCGCCGCCATTGCGGGTACGGTCGACGATCTCGTCGATGCGGGCCTGCGAGGTCCAGCCCATCTTGACGAGGTCGGGCAGCGGAATGCCGGCAACGGTGGAATAGCGGGTCAGCGGCACCATGGTATCGCCGTGGCCGCCGAGCACGAAAGCGGTGACGTCCTCGACCGAGACGTTGAATTCGTCGGCCAGGAAATAGCGGAAACGCGCGGAATCGAGCACGCCGGCCATGCCGACCACCTTCTTGTGCGGCAGGCCGGAAGCCTTCTGCAGCGCCCACACCATCGCATCCAGCGGGTTGGTGATGCAGATGACGAACGCGTCGGGGGCATACTTCTTGATGCCGGCGCCGACCTGTTCCATGACCTTGAGATTAATGCTGAGCAGATCGTCGCGGCTCATGCCGGGCTTGCGCGGCACGCCGGCGGTGACGATGCAGACCTTGGCGCCATCAAGCGCCTCGTAGGAATTGGCGCCGGTGAGATTGGAGTCGAAACCGTCGACCGGGGACGACTGCGCGATGTCGAGCGCCTTGCCCTGGGGAACGCCTTCGGCGATGTCGAACAGCACGACGTCACCAAGCTCCTTCAGGCCGATGAGGTGAGCCAGCGTTCCGCCGATCTGACCGGAGCCAATCAAAGCAATCTTGTCGCGCGCCATGGGAAATTTGTCCTTCTGAGACGAAGAGTGAGGGGTGGATTAGTCAGCCGGATGGCTGGTTATCCCTTTCGATTGACCGGTTCAAGCCGGGGCGAGCCCAATTCTAAGGCCATGCCTTGAATTCGGTCAGGTATGCCAACGATCGTCATTCCGGGGCGCGCGACAGCGCGAACCCGGAATCCAGAAGTGTGGCTCGAGATTCCGGGTTCGCGCTTCGCGCGCCCCGGAATGACGGATCATGTCTCCACCAACCCCGTACTCGACCCGCTCGCCGCAGAGTCCTTCCGCCCGTGCGGGAGCGCCAGATAGGACTCCGAACTCATTTCGATCAGCCGCGACGCGGTTCGCTTGAACTCCATGGCCTCAATACCTTCGGTCGCCAGATACAGCGACACCGGATCGGCCTCGGCCGAGGCCATCAGCTTCACGGCGTTGTCATAGAGCGTGTCGATCAGCGAGATGAAACGCTTGGCGGCGTTGCGCTCGGCGTAATCCATCACCGGAATGCGGTCGATCAGGATGGTGTGATAATCATGCGCCAGCCGCAGGTAATCCGATGCGGCGAGCGGCTTTTCGCAAATGTCGGCAAATGAAAACCGCGCAATGCCGTGCGCCGAACAGGGCACGCGCAGCACGCGGCCCTTGATCGCGATATCGCGCGGCTTGCAGGGCGCATTGCCCGTCATCTTGCGCCAGGCTCGGTCGAGCGCTGCGCCGGCTTCATCATCCGGCGGCACCAGCCACATCTTCACGCCGGCGAGTTTTTCGAGGCGAAAATCAGTGCGCGCGTCGAGCCGCAGCACATCCATGCGATCTTCGATCTGCGCGATGAAGGGCAGGAACAGCGCGCGGTTGAGGCCGCCCTTGTAGAGGTCCTCGGGCGCGACGTTCGAGGTCGCCACCACGACCGTGCCGAGTTCGAACAGTTTTGAGAACAGCCGTCCCAGAATCATGGCGTCGGCGATGTCGGTGACGTGGAATTCGTCGAAGCACAGCAGCCACGCCTCGTCGAAGATGGCGTTGGCCGTCAGCTCGATCACGTCGCTATCCGCGATTTCCCCGCGGGCGATGTTCTGGCGATAGGCGTAGATCTTCTCATGCGCCTCGGCCATGAATTCGTGGAAATGGGCGCGGCGCTTGTGCTGGACCGGCGAGTGCTGAAAGAACAGATCCATCAGCATGGTCTTGCCGCGGCCGACCTCGCCATGAACATAAAGCCCGCGCGGCGGCGGCTCGCTCTTGTCGCCGAACAGCCGGCCAAGCAGGCTGAGCTTGCGCGCCGGCTTGTAGCTCGACAGCCGCTCCTCGAGCGCGGCAAACGCCTCGGCGGCCTCGGCCTGCGCGGGATCGGCCTCGATCGCGCCGGAGGAAACCAGCGCCTGATATTGTGCGTGGAACGAGGAGGGATCGGTCGAGAGCATGGCCCCCTTTCGGCCTCAAGCGAGCGAAAATTGCAAGCCGAGAATCGGTGCTGGGGGTATGCAAATGACGCTACGTAGCCCGAATGGAGCGCAGCGCAATCCGGAGTTCTGCGACAAGCGGATAGACCTGCCCCGGATTTCGCTTCACTCCATCCGGACTACATCTATGCCTCACGCACTCAGCGCGTAGGAATCCTCGACCACGTAGGGCCCGCCGCCGGTGGAAGCGCGGGACGAGAACAGCACGAAGCGCGAGGCCATGAATGTCCGGCTCGGAAAGTAGCCGCGCACCGAGAGATAATCGGCGACGTCCTGGCTCGACGCATCATACAGCCGCGCCAGCGTCACGTGCGGCGTGAATTTGCGCCCCTCGGGATCGAGACCGATCCGCTGCATCAGCCGTTCGAGCTCGGCCTGCAACTCGATCAGCGGCCGGCTCGGCTCGACGGAGGCGACCACCGCGCGCGGTTTCTTGCCGCCAAAACTCTGCAGGCCCTGCACCTTGACCTCGAACGGCTTGCGGTTGACCCGAAATAGCATCGAGGCGATTTCATTCGCCGACATGCCATCGATGTCGCCGATGAAGCGCAAGGTAACGTGATAATTTTCGGGATCGATCCAGCGTGCGCCGGGAAGGCCGCCACGCAAATTGGAAAGGCTCTGGCCGATCTCGGCCGGAATTTCCAGTCCAGCAAACAAACGCGGCATCGCATGACTCCCGATGCTTGGGCATGACCTTGAAAAGGACCATGTCCTGTAACAGCGCCCGGTGACGAATCACCGATAGTTATTTTCTACCCGACTTATGTGACTCTGCGAAGCGCGCGGCGCGAGCACACCGCAATGCTACGGGAAAACCTTTGGGTAACGTTATCAGTTGCTCCTTTTTTCAACTCCGCTGCCCGGAGATCGTGCCGAGAAATGCTTCCACCATAGGCAGAATGTTCTTCACGATGATATCGACGCCCTCGGCGGTCGGGTGAATTCCGTCGGCCTGGTTGAGCTTGGCCTCCGCCGCGACCCCCTCCAGGAAAAACGGGTAGAGCGGCACGCCGAACGCTTTCGCAAGCTCCGGATAGATGGCGTTGAAGCGCGCCGCATAGTCGCTGCCGTAATTGGGCGGCGCCAGCATTCCGCACAAGAGAACGGCGATGTTGCGCGCCTTCAGCCGGGTCAGGATGTCGGTCAAGGCGGCGCGGGTGACGGCGGGGTCGATCCCACGCAAGGCGTCGTTGGCGCCGAGTTCGACGATCACCGCCTCGGTTCCCTCCGGGATCGACCAGTCCAGCCGGTCGCGGCCGCCGGAAGTCGTGTCGCCGGACACCCCGGCGTTGGTCATGTCGACCTTTATCCCCTTGTCAGCTAACGCTTTTTGCAAGCGGGCGGGGAATGCGGCCGAAGCCTGCAGGCCAAGGCCGGCGCTCAGGGAATCGCCGAGAACGACCACTTTGACGGGTTTGGCGGGTGCGGTGGCCGGGGTCTGAGCCCAAACCGGCCCGGCCGTCATCAAAGCCATAATCAACACGCGTATGTGCGCGAACATCCGTTTCAAGCCCTCGACCCGAGCGGCGGAAGTGCCATATGACCGAGCCATGGACAGTCTCATCGAACCCTCTTCGCTGACCGGCCTCGAGCCGGACACCATTTCCATTTCCAACGTCAACCTCTCGCTCGGCACCGGCGCGGCCCGCGTTCATATCCTGAAAGATATCAGCCTTCGTGTGGCATCGGGCGAGGCGATCGGCCTGATCGGACCTTCAGGCTCGGGCAAATCGACCTTGCTGATGGTAATGGCGGGGTTGGAACGTCCTGACAGCGGAGAGGTGGTGGTGAACGGCACGCCGTTCAATGCCCTCGACGAGGATGCGCTGGCCCGCTTCCGCGGCCGCCAGGTCGGCATCGTGTTCCAGTCGTTTCATCTGATCCCGACCATGACCGCGCTGGAAAACGTCGCGGTACCGCTGGAGCTCGCCGGCAGTCCCGACGCGGCGGAGCGCGCGGCGAAGGAGCTGGCGTCCGTCGGCCTCGGCGAACGCCTGCATCACTATCCGACACAACTGTCCGGCGGCGAACAGCAGCGCGTGGCGCTCGCTCGCGCGCTGGCGCCAGATCCCGCCATTCTCGTTGCCGACGAGCCGACCGGCAATCTCGACGAGGCCACCGGCAAGCAGATCGTCGACATGCTCTTCACCAAACATGCCGAGCGCGGCATGACCTTGGTGCTGGTGACACATGACAGCTCGCTGGCGCAGCGTTGCGACCGCGTGGTGCGGCTGCGCTCGGGCCGGATCGACAGCCACTCATGACCACCGTTTCCGAACCCGTCTACCGTAGCCGCGCATCGTCGCTGGCCCTGCGTTACGCGCTGCGCGAATTGCGCGGGGGCTTGCGCGGCTTCTACGTCTTCATCGCCTGCATCGCGCTCGGCGTCATGGCGATTGCCGGCGTCGGCTCGGTCGCCGCGAGCCTCGGCGAAGGTTTGACGCGCGAGGGCCGCACGTTGCTGGGCGGCGACGTCGCCTTCTCGCTGATCCAGCGCGAAGCCAAGCCGGAGGAAATCGGTTTCCTGCGGGCGCGCGGCCAGGTTTCGGTGGCGGCCGCGCTGCGCGTCATGGCCCGAAGCCATGACGGCAAGCTGGCGCTGGTCGAGCTCAAGGCCGTGGACGGCAACTACCCGATGCTCGGAGAGGTGACGCTCGAGCCGAAAATGCCGATGGCAGATCTGCTGGCCGAGCGTGACGGCGCGTTCGGGGCGGCGGTGGATTCCACGCTGCTGGCGCGGCTCGACCTCAAGCTCGGCGACCGTATTACGATCGGCAACGCCACGTTCCAGATTCGCAGCATCGTTGGCGCCGAGCCGGACAAGCTGGCCGGCAATGTCGGGTTGGGCCCACGCGTTCTGGTCAGCGAGGCGAGCCTGCGCGCCAGCGGATTGCTGCAGCCCGGCAGCCTGGTGCGCTGGATCTACCGTGTGAAGCTGCCGAATAACGCGGCTGACGACCGCGCCGCGACCCAATTGATCGAGAGTGCGCGGAGCGCCCTCCCCGAGGCCGGCTGGTGGATCCGCAGCAGCAGCAACGCCTCCCCGCAACTCGAGCGCACCATCAGCCGCTTCAGCCAGTTCCTGACGCTGGTCGGCCTCGCCGCGCTCCTGGTCGGCGGCGTCGGCGTCGCCAACGCGGTCAAGAGCCATATCGACCGGCGCCGCGACGTCATTGCCTCGTTCAAGGCGCTGGGCGCCACAGGGCGCGACGTCTTCACGATCTATCTGACGCAGGTGGTCCTGCTCGCCGCGGTCGGTTCGGTGATCGGGCTGGCGGCCGGCGCGGCTCTGCCGTTCCTCATCGTCGGGGTGTTCGGCAAGCTGCTCCCGCTGCCGGTGATCCCCGCCCTGCATCCGGACGAACTGGCGCTGTCGTTCGTCTACGGCCTGCTCACCGCGCTCGCCTTCGGACTATGGCCGCTCGGCCGGGTGCACGACGTGCCGGTCGCCGCGCTGTTTCGCGAGGAAGTCGCGCGCGAATGGCACCGGCCGCGCTGGGCTTATCTCGCGCTGATGGCCGCGGTGATCGTGCTGCTGGTCGCCGTCGCCATCGGGCTTTCCTATGACAAACGGGTTGCGGCGGTGTTCGTCGTATCCTCGGTGGCGGTATTCGCGCTGCTGCGCGGCGTCGCCGCCGGGCTGATGGCGCTGGCACGCCGAATGCCACGAAGCCGCATCACCATGCTGCGGCTGGCGATCGCCAACGTCTACCGGCCCGGCGCGCTGACGCCCTCGGTCGTGATGTCGCTCGGCCTCGGGCTCGCGGTGCTCGTCACCATCACCCAGATCGACGGCAATCTGCGCCGGCAATTCCTGGCCGCGCTGCCGGAACGCGCGCCCTCGTTCTACTTCATAGACATCCCGACTGCCGATGCCGACCGCTTCGGCGCCTTCCTCAAGCAGGTCGCGCCGCAATCGACGGTTGAGGACGTGCCGATGCTGCGAGGACGCATCGTCGCGGCCCGCGGCGTCAAGGCAGACGAGCTCAATCCGTCGCAGGAGTCCGAGTGGGTGTTGCAGAGCGACCGCGGCCTGACCTACACCAACGAAGTTCCCAAGGGCTCGAAGGTGGTCGAAGGCGAATGGTGGAGCGCGGACTATAAGGGGCCGCCGCTGGTCTCGCTGGAGAAGAAGATCGCCGACGGGCTGAAGCTCAGAATAGGCGACGAGATCGTCGTCAACGTGCTCGGCCGCGACATTCCGGCCCGGATCAGCAATCTCCGCAACGTCGACTGGCAGGGGCTCGGCATCAATTTCGTGCTGGTGTTCTCGCCCAACGCGTTCAAGGGCGCGCCGCACAGCCATGTCGCGACCCTGTCGGAGGTCCACCCGGATCCGGCGGGCGACGCGCGAATCATCAAGCAGGTGGCGGACGCCTTTCCGATGGTGACCAGCGTGCGGGTCCGCGAAGCGCTGGAAACCGTCGGCACCGTCGTCACCAACCTCGTGCTCGCCATCCGCGGCGCCAGCGCCGTGACGCTGATCTCGGCGATCCTGGTGCTGGGCGGCGCGCTGGCCGCAGGCCACCGCCACCGGGTCTATGACGCGGTGATCCTGAAGACGCTGGGCGCAACCCGGGCACGGCTGCTCGGCGCCTACGCACTGGAATACCTGATGATCGGCCTTGCCACCGCGGTATTCGGCGTCATCGCTGGCTCGATCGCAGCGTGGCTGATCGTGACCCGGCTGATGACGTTGAGTTTCATCTGGCAAGCCGGCAGCGCGGCTGGCGTGGTCATAGCCGCCCTGATCGTCACGGTGGGGCTGGGGCTCGCCGGGACGTTGCTGGCGCTGAACCAGAAGCCCGCCAGCGTGTTGCGGAATTTGTGACAATTTGTAGCGGCGGAAAGCCGGGTTAACGCAAGCTTTACGCGCAAATGGCGGGGAGAAGCGACATTCAGCCGCGCGTGGAAGCTTGCGTCGAATGTGTTAGTTTCCCACATACCAGCCAAGATCAGTGGCCGGGTTCATGACGTGAAATTAGCGTCGGCAGATCGGGACATCTGAGCTAAGAAATCTAACCGGCGCCGCAAACCCCTTGCGCTCCGCCGGGCAACCAACGGGAATTCGACCATGTCGGACCTAGACCGTAACTACGTATCTCCTTTCGGCCGGGCCGCCGGACGCGTTGACGCAGCGGCCGTCGATGCCGGTCTGCGCGCCTACATGCTGCGCATCTACAACTACATGAGCATCGGCCTGGCCATCACCGGCCTTGCGGCGCTCGGCGTCTACATGGCCGCCGTGACCACCGACCAGGCCGGCGCCGCCGCCCGGTTCGGCAACGCCTTCCTGACGCCGTTCGGCTACGCGATGTATGTCAGCCCGCTGAAGTGGCTGTTCATCCTCGCGCCGCTGGTCATGGTGTTCGCGATCTCGTTCGGCATCAACCGGCTGCGGCCCGCGACGGCACAATTGCTGTTCTGGGCGTTCGCGGCCCTGATGGGCATTTCGCTGTCGTCGATCTTCCTGGTGTACACCCACACCTCGATCGTGCGGGTGTTCTTCATCACCGCGGCGACCTTCGGCGCGCTGAGCCTCTACGGCTACACCACCAAGCGTGACATGAGCGGCATGGGGTCGTTCCTGTTCATGGGCTTGATCGGCGTCATCATCGCGAGCCTGGTCAACCTGTTCCTGGCGAGCTCGATGCTGCAGTTCATCGTCTCGGTGGTCGGCGTGCTGGTGTTTGCTGGCCTCACCGCCTGGGATACCCAGCGGCTGAAGAACGACTACATCTATGGCTACGCCTCCGAGGGCGGCGAGATAGCGGACAAGGCGGCGATTACCGGCGCACTGTCGCTCTATCTGAACTTCATCAACCTGTTCACGCTGCTGCTGCAGCTCCTCGGCCAGCGCGAATAAGCGCCCCCGATCAGGTTCACGAGTTGAAGCCCCGGCCTCGCGCCGGGGCTTTTCTTTTGATCCGTGATCGTCATGGCCGGGCCTCACCCGGGCCATGACGGAAAGAGCGTTGATCCAGAGCTGTCTGCTGGTATCTTTTTGCCATGCCCGCTTCTGAAACGTCCGCTCCTGAAATCCGGCCCGCCACCGAGGCCGACCTTCCTGCCATCACCGACATCTACGAGCACGCGGTGCGCTACGGCACCGCGACGTTCGAACTGATCCCGCCCGATCTCGCCGAGATGACCCGGCGGTTCAAAGTCCTGATGGATGGCGGCTTTCCCTATTTCACCGCCGCCGTCGAAGGCGAGGTGATCGGCTATGCCTATGCCGGCCCCTATCGGCCGCGGCCTGCCTATCGTTTCACGGTGGAGAACTCAATCTATCTGAAGCCCTCGACCCACCGCCGCGGCATCGGCCTGCAGCTGATGCAGCCGCTGATCGCCGAATGCGAGGCCCGCGGCTACCGGCAAATGATCGCCGTGATTGGCGATTCCGCCAACGCCGGCTCGATCGGCCTTCATACCAAATGCGGTTTCCAGATGATTGGGACGCATCGCAATGTCGGCCTCAAGTTCGGCCGCTGGCTCGACACCGTGATGATGCAGCGCACGCTCGGCGAAGGCGGCTCGACGGTGCCGAAGGATTGAGAAGGCTTCGTAGAAGCCCCGGATGGAGCGCAGCGCAATCCGGGACGATCTCGCAAGCGGATATGGTCTTCCCGGAGTTCGCGGAGCATGTCATCGGGCGCGCGTTCGCGCGACCCGTTGGCTCCATCCGGGCGACAGGATCCCGCCTAAACCAACGCCAGCTTGCGGTCGATCACCAAGAGTACGCGTTCGAGCTCGTGGCCGCGGCGCAGGATCAGCCCGGTCGCCGAGATCACGCTGTACATGCCCTGCTTGCGCGCGAGCCGCGGGTCCTTCTCGATGCGGTAAAGCGGGACTTCGGAAGCGCGGCGAAACACCGAAAACACCGCGCGGTCTTTCATGAAGTCGATGGCGTAGTCGCGCCATTCGCCGTCGGCGACCATGCGGCCATACAGATTGAGGATACGGTTGAGTTCGAGACGATTGAACGTGACCCGATTCGGCGGAGGAACTGCAGTGGCGGGGCGCGCCACTGCGCGGCTCGCGCTTGGATCGGTGTCCTCCGATATCGGGTTCATGGAGCGCCTCCTGTCATCCGACCGACATGATCGCGCTAACCGCGAAAAGCCGCAAGGGGGCTGGAAATGCGAGGAAACCGCATGGAACCGGCGAAATAACGGAAATACCGATCCCCGGGGATTCACGGGATCGTTAGCGGAATCTTATTGCTGCCCCACTTCCGCCAACCGCCTGCCCCGCTGGGTTGCGAGAAAACAATCCTGCGTTGGCCCGGTCCTTTCGGTTCCGGATTCCTCAGCCCCCAGCCCCCCGGGGCCGTCGGGATCGGGCCTGTTCGCAGAAGGGAGTTAATCCCGATACTGGGCCAACGAGAGTTGGTCCTTTTTCGTTTGTGGGCGGGCTTTCGTAAATGCCACGCTCAACTCTGGCTTCGCCGGCTGCAGCACAGCACCCAGTTTGAAATCCTCAGCATCGTAGCCCGGATGGAGCGCAGCGTAATCCGGGGATCATCACTGGCGGAGAAAGCTGTCCCGGATTGCGCTGCGCTCCATCCGGGCTACGGAAGCGCCAGCGTTAATCAGCGCAACGCGGTGTAGGCGGCGCCGAGCATCGCGCCCGGCTTGTCGCGACTGCCGTCCTGGACATAGACGACCGCACCGTCGACGCCGTCGCGGGAAATATTTTCCAGCGGAATGGTCCAGCTTCCCGAGCTTCCGTTCCAGTCGCCGACCTTCACCAGATTGCGCACCACGTTGTAGTAGGTGATCTGCTGGCCACGGTTCTCGCCGCGCCCGATCGAAATCGGTACCGCCTTCGAGACGGAGCAGAGCCAGATTTCGCCGCGGCCCGGCGTTGACACCTTGCTCGCATCGACCGAGACATTGAGCAGCTTGCCCGACAACGTCATCGTCACCGGCACCGACATCACGCCTTCGGTCTTGCCGGTCGTCTTGATGGCGCCTTCGATGGCGGCGCGATCGCTGCCGATCACTTGTGCGGAGCCGTTAACGATCATCTGCGGCGTGTAGAGGTTGCGATCGCCGCGCACATGCGAATAGGCTTTCTGACGCGCGCTGAAGCGCGAGTCTGCCAGCGTGTCCTTCCAGCCGAGATAATCCCAGTAGTCGACCGGCATGCTCAGCGCGATCACCGACGGATCCTTGGCCAGTTCGCCGACGATTTTGTCGGCCGGCGGACACGACGAACAGCCCTGCGAGGTGAACAGTTCAACGACGGCGCGCGGATCGGCATGAGCCGGGCGGATGACCGCGATGATTGCACAGACTCCGAGCGCTCCGGACCATCGCGAAATGTTGTAGGCCATCATCGCTGACATGCTGCGAACCGGCGGTAGTGTTTTCGATCCGTATTTATACGGGGCATCATTTGAGCTCCTGAAAGCGTGCCCCAGACGCGCGAAAGCGGCCTTGTCATAGGCCGCCTTCTTTCTTGTCGCCACTCACTTCGAAGTGAGGCACTGATCACAAATCCGCGTTAAGCCGCGAGTTTGCGCAGCACATAATGCAGAATGCCGCCGTTTCGGTAGTACTCGAGCTCGTCGAGGGTATCGATGCGGCACAGCAGCGGCACGCGCTGCAGCGAACCGTCGCCGGATACGATCTCGGCCGTCAGCGTCTGGCGCGGCTTCAGGTCGCCCTGCAGCCCCCGGATCGTCACCGTCTCGTCGCCCTTGAGGCCGAGCGATGTCCACGACGTGCCGTCCTCGAAGGTGAGCGGCAACACACCCATGCCGACCAGGTTGGAGCGATGGATGCGCTCGAAGCTCTGGCAGATCACGGCGCGAACGCCGAGCAGGCGGGTGCCCTTCGCGGCCCAGTCGCGCGAGGAGCCGTTGCCGTATTCGGCGCCGGCGAACACCACCAGCGGCACGCTCTCCTGCTGGTACTTCATCGCCGCGTCGTAGATCGACATCTGCTCGCCGTCGGGCCAGTGCTTGGTTAGTCCGCCCTCCGGAATATTCCCGTCGGCGCCCTTCAGCATGAAGTTCTTGATGCGGATGTTGGCGAAGGTGCCGCGCATCATGATCTCGTGATTGCCGCGCCGCGTGCCGTACTGGTTGAAGTCGGCGGGACGCACCTGGTGCTCACTGAGGAATTTTCCGGCCGGCGAGGTCAGCTTGATCGAGCCGGCCGGCGAGATATGGTCGGTGGTGATCTTGTCGCCGAACATCGCAAGAATCCGCGCGTCGACCACGTCGACCACGGGATCGGGCTGCTTCTTCATGCCCTCGAAGTAGGGCGGGTTCTGCACATAGGTCGACGACATGTTCCAGCGATAGGTCTCGCTGTCGGTGGTCTTGATCTTGCGCCAGTTGGTGTCGCCCTTGAACACGTCGGCATAGCGCTTCTTGAAGATCGTAGCTGTCACGAATTTCTTCATGAAGGCGTTGATCTCCTTCGTGGTCGGCCAGATGTCCTTCAGGTACACCGGCTTGCCGTCCTTGCCGGTGCCGATCGGCTCGACCGCAAGATCCTTGGTCACGGTGCCGGCCAGCGCATAGGCCACCACCAGCGGCGGCGAGGCCAGATAGTTCGCCTGCACGTCCGGCGAGACGCGACCTTCAAAGTTACGGTTACCCGACAGCACGGCCGCCGCAACGATGCCGTTGTCGTTGATCGACTTCGAAATCTCCTCCGGCAGCGGACCGGAATTGCCGATGCAGGTGGTGCAGCCGAAGCCGACCAGGTTGAAGCCGACCTTGTCGAGATCTTTCTGCAGACCCGAATTGGCGAGATATTCCGCGACCACCTGGCTGCCCGGGGCAAGAGACGTCTTCACCCACGGCTTGGCCGTCAACCCCTTGGCGGCGGCGTTGCGCGCCAGCAGGCCTGCGCCGATCAGGACGCTCGGGTTAGAGGTGTTGGTGCAGGAGGTGATCGCGGCGATCACGACGTCACCATGGCCGAGATCGAAATCGCGGTTCTCGACCGAATAGCGGTTATCGGCACCATCAGGCTTCTTGTACTCGCCGGCGAGCGCGGTGGCGAAGCCGGTGGAAACCGCGGGCAGCGCGACGCGGCCTTCGGGGCGCTTCGGGCCGGCCATCGACGGCACGACGTCCTTCAGATCGAGCGTCAGGGTTTCCGTGAACACCGGATCGGTCGATTTCGCCGTACGGAACAGGCCCTGCGCCTTGGCATAGGCCGCCACCAGCGCGACGCGATCAGCCTTGCGGCCGGAGGTCTTGAGATAATCGATGGTTGCGGCATCGACCGGGAAGAAGCCGCAGGTCGCGCCGTATTCCGGCGCCATGTTGCCGATGGTCGCCTTGTCCGCGACCGAGAGATAGTCGAGGCCGGGGCCGAAGAACTCGACGAACTTGCCGACCACGCCCTGCTTGCGCAGCATCTGCGTGACCGTCAGCACGAGGTCGGTCGCGGTGACGCCTTCCTTGAGCTGGCCCTTCAGCTTGAAGCCGACGACTTCCGGCAGCAGCATCGACAGCGGCTGGCCGAGCATGCAGGCCTCCGCCTCGATGCCGCCGACACCCCAGCCGAGCACGGCGAGGCCGTTGACCATGGTGGTGTGCGAGTCGGTGCCAACAAGCGAATCCGGATAGGCGACCTCGAAGGTGCCGGTCTTCTTGCCGACCGTCATCTTCTCCTTCTTGGTCCACACCGTCTGGGCGAGATATTCGAGATTGACCTGGTGGCAGATGCCGGTGCCGGGCGGCACCACGGAGAAATTCGAAAACGCCTTCTGGCCCCACTTCAGAAACTCATAGCGTTCCTGGTTCTGCTTGTATTCCTCGACGACGTTCTTGCCGAACGCCTTGTTGTCACCGAAGAAGTTGACGATCACCGAGTGGTCGATGACGAGATCGACCGGCACCAGCGGGTTGATCTTCTCGGCATCGCCGCCGAGCGCCTGCATTGCGTTGCGCATCGCGGCGAGATCGACCACCGCCGGCACGCCGGTGAAATCCTGCATCAGCACGCGCGCCGGACGGAACGCCACTTCATGCTCAAGCTTGCGCTTTCTGAGCCACTTCGACACCGCAACGATGTCTTCCTTCTTGACCGTGCGGTCGTCCTCGTTGCGCAGCAGGTTTTCCAGGAGCACCTTCATCGAATAGGGCAGCTTGGAAATTCCCTTCAGACCGTTCTTCTCGGCGGCGGGCAGGCTGTAATACACGTAGGTCTTGCTGCCGACCTTGAGGGTCTTGCGGCATTTGAAGCTGTCGAGCGAGGTCATGTCAGGAAATCCCAAATTCTAGTTATACCCGGCAAGGGTATTTAAACACCTTCAGCGTGAGGCTTGGCCTGATGGCTTGCAGCCGCCGATTGTGTGCTGCATCAAGTTCCGGGCTTATAGAATCTTTCTAGAAGCGCCGCCACACCGACAAACGTGCTGCAGCAATGCGGTACCCACAAATTCTGACGCGGTACCCATCAATTTCAGAGGGCTGTGACGAAGCGAAATGCGGCTCTCGGGGCGCCAAATCGACTGTATCAGAGGCGGCCGCGGGGTGTTCTCCGGCCTCGATTTCGAGGCCTCGTCCGGCGAGGTGCTGGCCGTGGTCGGGCCGAACGGCTCCGGCAAGACCTCGCTGTTGCGCCTGATCGCGGGTCTTCTGGTGCCAGCGGGCGGATCGCTCGCGCTGGAAGGCGGCGAGACCGAGCTGACGCTGCCGGAACAGGCCCACTATCTCGGCCATCGCGATGCGCTGAAGCCCGCGCTGAGTGTGCACGAAAACCTCTCATTCTGGCGCGATTTCCTGGGCGGCAAGGTCGGCGAAGTCGGCCAATGCCTCACCGCCGTGGGCCTCGGCCACGCCACGCATCTGCCGGCGGCCTTCCTCTCGGCCGGCCAGCGGCGGCGGCTGTCGATCGCCCGCCTCTTGGTGGTGCGGCGGCCGGTCTGGCTTCTGGACGAGCCGACCTCGGCGCTCGATACCGCCGGGCAAGCTCTGTTCGTGGGCGTGATGCGGGACCATCTCGCCGGCGGCGGCATCATCGTAGCGGCTACGCACACGCCGCTCGGGATTGAGGCGCGGGAGCTGCGGATGGGGGGTGCGACATGACCGCCCTCGCCGCATTGATTCGCCGGGACATCCGAATCGCGCTCCGCGTCGGCGGCGGCGCGCTGATCGGTGTCTTGTTCTTCCTGACCGTCACGGTGCTGATGCCGTTTGCGATCGGGCCCGACCTGCCGCTGCTGACGCGGCTCGGACCCGCGATCCTCTGGCTCGGGGCGCTACTTGCCAGCCTACTCACGCTCGACCGCCTGTTCACGGCCGACCATGAGGACGGCTCGCTCGACCTGATCGTGATGGGTCGCACCCCATTGGAACTGGCCTGCGCCGCGAAGGCGCTGGCCCACTGGCTCGCCGCCGGTGTGCCGCTGATCGTAGCAACCCCCGTACTCGGGCTATTGCTCAATCTCGACGTCTCGGCGACGTCAGCCGTGGCGCTGACGCTTTTGGTAGGAACGCCGGCGCTGACGTTCACGGGCATGATCGGCGCCGCGCTTGCCGTGACATTGCACCGCGGCGGCCTGTTGCTCGCGGTGCTGGTGCTGCCGCTGTCGATCCCGGTACTGATCTTCGGTGTGGCGGCGTCGCAGGCGGCGATTACGGGCCCGCTGCCGTTTGGAACACCGTTTTCGATCCTGTGCGCGCTGTCGCTGGTGAGCCTCGTGGTTGGTCCGTTCGCCGCCGCGGCCAGCCTCCGGCATGGGCTCGACTGACCGCGACTTGACGCCGATCAACTCTCGCTGAGGCAAATTGAAACAAACAAAGCCGCATTGCCTGCCCCGCCGCTGACGACTATCAGGATGCCATGACGCTGATCGACCTCGCCAATCCCACCAAATTCCTGTCGCTGACAGCGCGCGTGCTGCCATGGCTGGCGGGAGCCACCGCGATCCTGTTGCTGGTCGGTCTCTATCAGGCGGCGATGGCTCCCGATGACTACCAGCAGGGCGCCACCGTGAAGATCATGTTCGTCCATGTTCCCAACGCCTGGCTGGCGATGTTCGTCTGGGGCGTGATGAGCCTGAGCGCGCTGGGCACGCTGGTGTGGCGGCATCCGCTCGCCGACGTCGCGGCCAAAGCCGCCGCCCCGATCGGCGCGGCATTCACCTTTCTCGCGCTCGTCACCGGCTCGCTGTGGGGCCGGCCGATGTGGGGCACCTATTGGGAATGGGACGCGCGGCTGACCTCGGTCCTGATCCTGTTCCTGATGTATCTCGGGCTGATGGCGCTATGGCGCGCGGTCGACGATCCGTCGCGGGCGGCACGCGCCGCCGCTGTCCTGACGCTGGTCGGCGCCATCAACCTGCCGATCATCAAGTTCTCGGTCGACTGGTGGAACACGCTGCATCAACCGGCGGCCGTGCTGCGAATGGGCGGCACGTCGCTCGACAAGGCGTTCCTGATTCCGCTGCTGGTGATGGCGGTCGCCTTCTCGCTGTTGTTCGTCACGCTGCATCTGGCGGCGATGCGCAACGAGATCCTGCGCCGGCGGGTGCGCAGCTTGCAGATGATGCAAGCCAGCCAGCAGGCGGCGTGACGCGATGTCGCTCGGTCCCTACGCATCCTTTATCGTGACGTCCTACACGCTGGTGGCGGCAGTCGTGCTGCTTCTCATCGTCTGGATCGCCATCGATTATCGTCATCAGAAGGAGCGCCTGCGCCAACTCGATGCCTCTGGGGTGACCCGGCGCTCCGGCCGCCAGGCGACGGACATTCGATGAGCGCGCCCGCAGCATCGGATCAACCACGCCGCTGGCGCTGGGTGGTGGCGCTGCCGCTGATCGCCTTTATGGCCATCGCCGCACTGTTCCTGCTGCGGCTCTACGGCGGCGATCCCTCAAAAATCCCATCTGCCCTGATCGGCCGTCCGGCGCCGCAAACCACGCTGCCGGCGCTGGAGGGCCTGGTTCATAACGGCGTTCCCGTGCCGGGGCTCGACCCTGCCGTGTTCAAGGGCAAGGTCTCCGTCGTCAATGTCTGGGCCTCATGGTGCGTGCCCTGCCACGACGAGGCGCCGCTGCTGACCGCGCTGGCCAAGGACACGCGGATACAGATCGTCGGCATCAACTACAAGGATTCGCCCGACAACGCCCGCCGCTTCCTCGGCCGTTACGGCAATCCGTTCGCCGCCGTCGGCGCCGACGGCAACGGCCGGGCATCGATCGAATGGGGCGTTTACGGCGTACCGGAAACCTTCGTGGTCGGCCGCGACGGCACCATCCGCTACAAGTTGGTCGGGCCGGTGACGCGAGCCAATCTGGACAGTGTGTTGAAGGTTGAGATCGAGAAGGCGTTGAAGGCGGGGAGCTAACCTCTTGCGCCATTCCGGGGGCGCATCGCAGATGCGAACCCGGAATCTCGAAACAGGAATCGACTCCAAATATTCTTCCGGTTTTATCTGCCGTTCATTTGCCAGCCATGGCGCCGCCATGAATTCGCAGCTAGCTTTAGGGTGTTACTTGAACCGTCCTTGGAGGGACACCCAATGCGTCATTTCACGCTCGCTTCTCTTCTCGCCACCGCGCTCACGCTCGGCCTTATGACGGCAACGCCGTCGATGGCCCAGAGCACGCAGCCCGCGGCCAAGTCCGAAAGCAAGATGGCTCCCGCGCCGAAAGCGTCCGAGTCGAAGATGGCGCCCGCGCCAAAGGAAGCCAAGGCCGAGCTGCTGGACATCAACTCCGCGACCGCCGACCAGCTCGACGCGCTGCCGGGCGTCGGCAAGGCCTATTCGGCAAAAATCATCGCCGGGCGTCCGTACAAGGGCAAGGATGATCTCGTGAACAAGAGCATTCTCCCGCAGGCGACCTACGACAAGATCAAGGACAAGATCATCGCCAAGCAGAAGAGCTGAGAACTTCTCTCCCACCTCGCCGCAAGCGGGGAGGTCGCGATCTGTCCTTTCGTCATTGCGAGCCAACGGGTCGCGCGAATGCGCGCCCGATGACAGGCTCCGCGAAGCAATCCATTGTCCCGTTGACGCGGTATGGATTGCTTCGTCGCTTCGCTTCTCGCAATGACGTGTGGGGCGCGATTTGCTAGCCCTTGCTCACATCCCCCGCTTCCGCCTCGCTCGCCTCCAGCGAAGCCGGCTCCAGGTGATAGCGCTTGATGACGGGCATCTGGAAAATCGCAAAGACCATCGTGATCGGGATCGCGCCGAACACCTTGAAATTCACCCAGAAGTCGGTCGACTGCGTGCGCCAGATGAATTCGTTCAGCAGCGCCATGGCGAAAAAGAACAACGCCCAGCGCATGGTCAGGATGCGCCAGCCCTTCGGCGTCAGGTTGAACACCTGATCGAACAGGATCGCGATGAACGAGCGGCCGAATAAAAGACCGCCGCCAAGGATCGCCGCGAACAGGCCGTAGACCATGGTCGGCTTGACCTTGATGAAGGTCTCGTCGTGCAGCACCAGCGTCAGCGTGCCGAACACCAGCACGATGACGGCGGTGACGATCGCCATGACGGGCACATGCCGCACCACCACATAGGAGGCGATCATCGCCGCCACGATCGCCACCATGAAGGCGCCCGTTGCGACGAACAGGTTGAACTTGGCGTTGGCGACAAAGAACACGATCAGCGGACCGAGTTCGGTCGCGAGCTTGAACATCGGATGCGGCTGGGTCTTGTCCATACTAACTTTCAATCCCTGCAATCGCGTTGGCGAAATCCCGCGCGGTGAAGGGCGCGAGATCGTCGATGCCTTCACCGACGCCGATGAAGTGCACCGGAAGCTTGAATTTCTCCGCCAGCGCCACCAGGATGCCGCCGCGCGCGGTGCCGTCGAGCTTCGTCATCACGAGACCGGTGACGCCAGCGGTACGATGAAACGCCTCGACCTGCGACAGCGCATTTTGTCCCACCGTGGCATCGAGCACGAGCAGCACGGCATGCGGCGCTGACGCGTCGACCTTCTTGATGACGCGAACGACCTTTTCCAGCTCGTTCATCAGCTCGGCCTTGTTCTGCAAACGACCCGCCGTATCGACCAGCAGCACGTCGATTTTTTGTTCCTTGGCCGCGCTCAGCGCTTTGAAGGCAAGGCTAGCCGAATCCGAACCCTGCGCACCCGCAATGACAGGCGATTTGGTGCGTTCGCCCCAGATCTTCAATTGCTCGATCGCCGCGGCGCGAAAGGTGTCGCCGGCCGCCATCATCACCTTGCGGCCCTCCGCGCTCAATTTCGCGGCAAGCTTGCCGATGGTGGTGGTCTTGCCGGAGCCATTGACGCCGACGACAAGAATGACGAACGGCTTCTGCGCCGCGTCAATCTCCAGCGGCTTGGCCACCGGCGTCAGCACCTTCTCGACTTCGCTCGCGACGACCGTCTTCACTTCATCGGCCGAAATCGCCTTGTCATAGCGCCCGGCGCCGACAGCGTCGGCAATGCGGACTGCGACGGCCGTGCCGAGATCGGCCCGCAGCAGCACATCCTCGATATCGTCGAGCATGGCGCGGTCGAGCTTGCGCTTGATGACGAGATCGGCAACGGCCGTACCGAGCGCGCTGGAAGTGCGCTTCAGGCCGCTCGAAAGCCGCCGCCACCAGCTCTGTTTTGGAGTTCCGGGAGTGGTATCGCTCATGTCGGGGACGTGTTAGCGGTTTCGCGCCATGAGCGGAAGTCACAACAGATCCATCGAAGTTCCCGGGACATCCTTTGATGTTCCAGGGCTAACGGCAGATGAAATTCAGGCCCGCGTGCTCCATCGCGACGGGCTGATGCTGGTCATTGACAAGCCTGCCGGCCTGCCGGTGCATCGCGGCCCCAAGGGCGGGGCCAATCTGGAGGCGTCCTTCGATGGCCTGCGATTCGGCCTGCCGCGGCCGCCGGTGCTGGCCCACCGGCTCGACAAGGATACATCAGGCTGTCTGGTGCTGGGACGCCATCGCAAGGCCACCGCCTCGCTCGGCCTATTGTTCAAGCATGGCAAGGTCGGAAAGACCTATTGGGCCGTCGTGGAGGACGGACCTGCCGAAGATGAAGGCACCATCGATATGCCGCTGGGCCGACTCAACGCCGAGCGCGGCTGGTGGCAGAAGCCGGACCCGGAAGGCCAGAAAGCCATCACCACCTGGAAGGTCTGCGGCCGCGGCGACGGCTTCGCCTGGCTGGCGCTGGAGCCGGTCACCGGCCGCACCCATCAACTGCGCGTGCACACGTCAGCGATGGGCTGGCCGATCGTCGGCGACAACATCTACGGCAACGGCCCGCGCTTCGGCGAGCCGATCCTGCACCTGCACTCCCGCGAAATCGTGATTCCGATTTCGAAGAACAAGGAGCCAGTACGCGTGACAGCGCCGGCGCCGGAGCATATGCGGGAGCGGCTCAGGAAGTGCGGCTGGAATGGGGGGTGATGGATTCGTAGACGCACCACAACTACCGCTGTCATCATCCGCGAAAGCGGATGATCCAGTATTCCAGAGACGTCTGTAATTAGCCGAGAAGCCGCGGCGTACTGGATCGCCCGGTCAAGCCGGGCGACGACGGTGGAATTTATGGCTCACACCGTCAGCCGCGCGCCGTCATGGCCCTTGATCGCAAGCGGCATCACCGCGCCAGACGTTTCGTCCGATATTGCGACCGGCAGAAAATGTTCAGTCCGCCCCTGCGTCGCGCTCTCGATCAGCACCTGACGCGTTGAACCAATCTCCGATGTCAGCCGCCTTTGCAGCGCCGCCTCGCCGGTTGCCCGCAATCGCTTCGCACGCGTCTTGATCTCGCCGCCCGCCACTTGCGGCATTCGCGCGGCCGGCGTGCCAGGTCGCTTCGAGTAGGGAAACACGTGCAGGAAAGTCAGATCGCACTCATCCACGAGGTCCTGCGAACGAGCGAACATGTCCTCCGTCTCGGTCGGAAAGCCCGCGATTATGTCGGCACCAAAGGTGATGTCCGGACGCAACCGCCGCACCTGCGCGCAGAATTCGATCGCGTCTTGCCGCGAATGCCGCCGCTTCATCCGCTTCAGGATCAGATCGTCGCCGGATTGCAGCGACAGGTGCAGATGCGGCATCAGCCGTTCGTCGCCGGCAATGACATCGAGCAGGTCACGGTCCGCCTCGATGGAGTCGATCGACGAAATCCGCAGACGCTTCAGTTCCGGCACATGCCGCAGGATTTGTTTTGTCAGTTGCCCGAGCTTCGGCGCGCCCGGGAGATCAGCGCCGTAGCTCGTCAGATCGACGCCAGTCAGCACGATTTCGGCGTGGCCGCGCTCGACCAATGCACGCACCTGGTCCACCACCGCGCCCATCGGAACGGAGCGTGAATTACCGCGGCCATAGGGAATAATGCAGAACGTGCAGCGGTGATCGCAGCCGTTCTGCACCTGCACGAACACGCGCGGCAGGCCGGCCTTGAAACCGTCAAGCAGGTGCGGCGCCATCTCCTTCGCCGCCATGATATCGGCGACCGCGATCTTCTCGCTTGCCTCGATACCAAACCCTCTATCGAGCGCCGTGCGCGCATCGCGCCAGGCTTCACCGCGCATCTTCTCGTCATTGCCGACGACGCGATCGACCTCGGCCATTTCGGCAAACATTTCGGCTTGCGTCTGCGCCGCGCAACCGGTGACGACAATGCGCACATCCGGCCGCTCGCGCTTCAGCCGGCGGATCGACTGCCGCGCCTGCGCCACCGCCTCGTTGGTGACCGCGCAGCTATTGATAACGACGGTATCGGAAAGGCCCGCGCGCTCCGCCTCGCGCGCGATCACTTCGGATTCGAACGCGTTGAGACGGCAGCCAAACGTGAGGACGTCGACGCTCATTGTTCTCAGGCGACGCTGGCGAACAGCGCCGGATCGAAGCGGCCTTCATATTCGAAATCGGCCGTCCCCGTCATCAGCACATGATCGTCGCGCTCGCGCCATTCGATCGACAACTTGCCGCCGGGTAACGCGATCTCGACCGCGCGATTGGCGCGCTTCAGCCGGGCGGCGGCAACCGCGGTGGCGCAAGCCGCCGAGCCGCAGGCCCTGGTCAATCCGGCGCCCCGCTCCCAGGTGCGGATCGTGATGTGGTCACGATCGGCGATATGGGCGAGCGTGATATTGGCGCGCTCTGGAAAGATCGGATGATTTTCCAGCAACGGCCCGAAGCGTTCGAGATCGTAGGCGTTGACGTCGTCGACCCAGAAGATCGCGTGCGGATTGCCCATCGAGACCACCGACGGCGAATGCAGCACCGGCGTATCGATCGGGCCGACCTGCAATTCGATGTAACGGGTGTCGCGAAACTCTTCGGCCAGCGGAATATCCTGCCACCCGAATTTTGGTGCGCCCATGTCCACGGTGTAGAGATCGGGCGCCGGGCCCTGCCAGCAGTTCAATAGCCCGGCGCGGGTCTCGAAAGTCACCGCGGTCTGGCCGGTCTTCTCGAACAGGCGGCGCACCACGCAGCGCATGCCATTGCCGCAGGCACCGGCTTCCGAGCCGTCATTGTTGTAGATGCGGATGAAGGCCTCGGTGCCCTGCAGCCGCGGGGGCTGCAATACCATCAACTGGTCATAGGGCACGCCCGCGGGCGAGGCCACGGCGCGGGCGTCTTCCGGCGTCACGGCGGCCTTCGAACCAGCCTTGGAATCGCGCAGGTCCACGACGACGATTTCGTTGCCGATACCGTTCATCTTGGCAAATGCGTGGTTGGCCAGCGCGCTCATGGAATTTCCCAATTTATGCCGCCCTTATATGGCGAATATTGCCGCATTGCCTAGTGCGCGGGGGCATATGACGCATCTGTCATGGGACGAATGCGGACCTTGCGTGTTAGGAAATGGCACCATTCTGGCGGACGCGGACCGGGGACATGCCGCCGCCAGGTGGGGTGGATGGAGAATACCTGAAATGAAGCTTACAAGCACTTTCCGTGCGGCCGCGGTCGCGCTCGCCATGGTTGCGCTGGGCGGGGCCGCGCTGGCGCAATCGCCTGCGCCATCTGCCTCGCCGACCGCAAGCCCGTCGGCTGTGCCCAGCCCCGCACCGTCAGCCGTGCCGGTCCCGCCGCCGGCCGAAACCAAGTCCCCGGCGGATACCCCGACCGCAGAGAAGGCCCCCACGCCCACGCCGCCTCCTCCCGCCGCCAACGTCCAGACCGCCGACCCCTTTGGCGAGGAATTTACCCTCGAGCCCAAGAAGGTCGTGGTGATGAAGGGCACCGCCAATTGGGATTCGGCGTTCGACACCCTGATCGATTCGTTCAAGGCGCTGACCGCCCTGCTCGACAAGCAGGGCATCAAGGCCACGGGCAATTCGATGATCGTCTACACCTCGACCGACGATACCGGCTTTACGTTCCTGGCGCAGATTCCCGTCGATCAGGACGTCAAGAACCTGACCAAGGACATGAGCATGGGCAAGTCGCCCGAGGGCAAGGCGCTGAAATTCGTCCATCGCGGTTCCTACGACAACATGGACAACACCTACGAGGCGATCACCAACCATCTCGACGACAAGAAGCTGGAAGCCAAGGACACCTTCATCGAGGAATACATCACCAATCCGCTGAAGACGGCGGAGGACAAGCTGGTGATCAACGTCTATGTGCCGCTGAGGTGATGGGCATGAAGCATGCGCTCGCCCTTGCCGCCGTAACCGCCGCGTGGCTTGCCGCACCCGCATTGGCGCAGACGGCGCCGCCGCCCGCGATTTCCGTGACCGGCGAAGCGAATGTGTCAGTGGCGCCCGATCAGGCGCAGATCGACGGCGGCGTGACGTCCGACGCCAAGACCGCGCGGGAGGCGTCGGATGCCAATAACGCTGCGATGGGCAAGGTGCTGCTGGCGCTGAAGGGCGCCGGCATCGAGGAAAAGGACTACCAGACCTCGCGGCTGTCGCTGCAGCCGCAATTTGCCACGTCGCCCAGAACCGCGGAGCGCACGGCAGGCATCGTGAGCTTCCGCGCCAGCAACCGCGTCACGGTCAAGATCCGCGATGTCACCAAGGTTGCGAACGTGATCGACGTGCTGGTCAGCGCCGGCGCCAACGATATCGGCGGCATCAGCTTCACGGTAACGCAGGCCTCGAAACATCTGGACGAGGCTCGCGAGAAGGCGATTGCGGATGCGCGCCGCAAGGCGGAGATTTACGCCAAGGCTGTCGGCGTCGCGCTTGGTGAACCGATCAGTGTCGAGGAAGGCGGACCGCCCGGCCCGCTATTCCGCGGCAAGGTGGCAGCCCCGATGGCCGCGGGCGCCCCAGTGGCGCAAGGCGAAGAGACGCTGTCGGTGACGGTGAACGTGTCTTGGGCGATCAAGGCGAAGGAGTAGCCTCCGTCATTGCGAGCGTAAGCGAAGCAATCCATAGTGCCGCAAGCGGATAGGTGGCTTGCTTCGTCGCGGAGCCTGTCATCGGGCGCGCATTCGCGCGACCCGTTGGCTCCTCGCAATGACGTCCTAAATCTCCACCACCTGCCCCGGCTTCAGCGCCGCGAACCGCTCCGGCGGAATCTTCGCTTCCTTGAGCGCGTCGGCCAATGCATTCACTGGTGCGTCGATAGCCTCATCGGTGAGTTGGAACGTGCCGTGGTGATGCGCGAGCGCGGTCTCGGCGCCGCAATCGGCCAATGCTTTCACGGCATCTGACGGATTCATGTGCTGGTCCTTCATGAACCAGCGCGGCTCATAGGCGCCGATCGGCAAGATCGCCAGCCGCAGCGGCCCGTGCTTCTCGGCGACGCGACGAAAGTGCTTGCCCTCGCCATAGCCGGAATCGCAGACGATGTAGAGCTTGCCCGCCGGCGTCTCCAAAACAAAACTCGCCCATAGCGCCTTGTTGCGGTCGAACAAGCCGCGCGCCGACCAGTGCCGCGTCGGCACCAGCGTCACCGCGATGCCGTTGCCAAGCTCGACACGGTCCTGCCAGTCGAATCCCTCGACTTTGATTGCACTGTCCGCATCGCGCATGGTGACGTCGTTGCCGAGCGGCGTGATCACGCGCGGCGAGAATTTTTCCGTAAGCTTCGACAGTGTCGCGATGTCGAGATGGTCGTAATGGCCGTGGCTGACCAGCACGACGTCGATCTTGGGCAGCGCGTCGAAGGCGATGCCGGGATCGTTGTGCCGCTTCGGCCCGGCGAACGTGAGGGGCGAGGCCCGCAACGACCACACGGGATCGACGAGAACGTTGAGGTCCCGCGTCTGGATCAGCCAAGAGACATGGCCGACAAAGGACAGCCGCACCTTATCGCCGGAAACGCGCGGCGGCGGCGTATCGCTGTGCGCGTTCGGCACCCAGTCCGGCCAACTTGCGCGCTTGCGGTCGCGGGCAAACTGCCAGCGCAGCACCTCCGCCAATGATTTCGGCGGCACGCCGTCGGGATCGAAGAAGCGCATGCCGTCGAAATGATCGGAGGCGGGACCTTCATAGGTTTTCATATTGCTGATCCAGACAGACGGCAGGCCGACGGCCGTGGCGGCCCCGGCGAGCAATGCAAAGACGCGGCGGCGGGTAATGGGCATCACGACAGGCGGGAGAGAACAGGAGACATGGGGCGTTATATGGCGTGTCATGGCTCAACTTGGAACCTGCGATAAAAACGACGCGCGCTTCACCAGTCGCCCTGAACGAAAATATATATAATTCAGAGGTTTACGGCTAGGCCACCAGGGCATTACGCCCTAGTTTCTCCTTGACTTTCGCTGCTTCCGGGCGTTTAACCCGCGCACTTTCTCGGAAAGACTTATCTTTTCGACCCGCCGCCCGGCCCATGAGACCGGAGGCCAACGCCCGACAGCGCGATGCGCCCTCGGGCGCGAAAGTGTTTGGAATATCGTCCTGGCGACGATGACGAGTTCAGGCAGCGCCTGCAAGGGCACAAAGGACAACGGCATTGTTCGACAATCTGTCGGAAAGGCTTGGCGGGATACTCGATCGTCTGACGGGGCGCGGTGCGCTGACCGAAAAGGACGTCGATGCCGCGATGCGCGAGGTGCGCCGCGCGCTGCTGGAGGCCGACGTCTCGCTCGACGTCGTCAGGAGTTTTATCGACCGCGTTCGTGAACAGGCGGTCGGCGCCACCGTGGTCAAATCGGTCACGCCCGGCCAGATGGTGGTCAAGATCGTCCATGACGAACTTGTCGCCACGCTTGGCGCTGATGGCCAGACCATCGACCTCAATGCGGTGCCGCCGGTCGCGATCATGATGGTCGGCCTGCAGGGTTCCGGCAAGACCACGACGACAGCCAAGCTTGCCCGCCGCATGACCCAGCGCGACAAGCGCAAGGTGCTGATGGCCTCGCTCGACATCTATCGACCCGCGGCAATGGAGCAATTGGCCGTGCTGGGGCGCGACCTCGACATCCCGACGCTGCCGATCGTCGCCGGCCAGAAGCCGGCGCAAATTGCAAAACGGGCGCTCGAAGCCGGCAAACTCGGCGGCTACGACGTCGTGCTGCTCGACACCGCCGGCCGCACCACGCTCGACGAAGAGATGATGAGCGAGGCGGCCGAGATCAAAGCCACCGCCAGTCCGCACGAAGTGCTGCTGGTTGCGGATTCGCTGACCGGCCAGGACGCGGTCAACCTCGCGCGATCGTTCGATCAGCGCGTCGGCCTCACCGGCATCGTGCTGACGCGCGTCGACGGCGACGGCCGCGGCGGTGCGGCGCTGTCGATGCGCGCGGTGACCGGCAAGCCGATCAAGCTGATCGGCACCGGTGAAAAGACCGATGCGCTGGAGGATTTTCACCCCAGCCGTATCGCCGGCCGCATCCTCGGCATGGGCGACGTGGTCTCGCTGGTCGAGCGCGCCGCCGCCAATATCGACGCCGAGAAAGCCGCACGCACGGCCGAGCGCATGCGCAAGGGTCAGTTCGACCTCAACGACATGCGCGAGCAATTGTTGCAGATGGCGAACATGGGCGGCATCAGCGGGCTGATGGGCATGATGCCCGGCATCGCCAAGATGAAGAACCAGATCGCGGCCGCAGGCATCGACGACAAGATCCTCAAGCGCCAGGTCGCGATCATCGATTCGATGACGCGCGCCGAGCGCAAGAACCCCGACATTCTGAAAGCCAGCCGCAAGAAGCGTATCGCCGCCGGCGCCGGCCAGAATGTCGAGCAGGTCAACAAGCTCCTGAAGATGCACCGGAACATGGCCGACATGATGAAGGCGATGGGTTCGGGCAAGCGCGGCCCGCTCGCCGGCATCGCCCAGGCGATGGGTTTTGGCGGCGGCATGAAGCCGCCTTCGCCGGAAGAGATGAAGGCGCTGGCCGACAAGATGCAGGGCGGCGCGGGCGGCGGCCTCCCGAATTTGCCAAAGGATCTTCCGGTCGGCCTGCGTCAGGGATTGCCGAATGTGCCGGGGCTTACCGGCCTCAGCGGCAAGCCCACGCTGCCGGGCCTCGGCGGCTTTCCGGGGAAGAAGAAATGACCTCTTTCGTCATTGCGAGCGCAGCGAAGCAATCCACTCTTCGCCAAGAACCAAGATGGATTGCTTCGTCGCTTCGCTCCTCGCAATGACGGCGTAACCGACCAACACTTGAATTGAATCACACTCAGGAGAACTAAATGTCAGTCGTTATCCGCCTCGCTCGCGCGGGCACCAAGAAGCGTCCGGTCTATCACGTCGTTGTCGCCGACTCGCGCTTTCCCCGCGATGGCCGCTTCATCGAGCGTCTCGGCCATTTCAATCCGCTGCTGCCGAAGGACAATGAGTCGCGCCTGAAGCTCGACATGGACAAGGTGAAGTCCTGGCTCGCCAAGGGCGCGCAGCCGTCGGACCGCGTGACCCGCTTCCTGGATGCCGCCGGCGTCGTCAAGCGCACCGCGCGCAATAACCCGGAAAAGGCCGTGCCGCGCAAGGAGCGCAAGGCCGCCGAAGCCGCCGCGAAGGCGTAAAACGTAGCGGCGCACGACGGTGAAAACACCGATTTGCGTCGCCCGGATCGGCGCCGCGCATGGCGTGCGCGGCGCGGTAAAACTGTGGACGTTCACCGAAGATCCGCTGGCCGTAAAGCAATACGGCCCGCTGATGACGAGCGACGGCGCGCGCCAGTTCGAGGTGACGCATGTCCGCGAGGCCAGGGACCACCTGGTGGCGACGTTCAAGGGCATCGCCACCCGCGAGGACGCCGAACGGCTCAACGGCATCGAGCTCTATGTCGCGCGCGACAAATTGCCCGAGACCGACGAGGACGAATATTACCACGCCGATCTGATCGGACTTGCGGCGGTCAACGCTGCCAACGATTCGCTCGGCCGTGTCGTTGCGATCCACAATTTCGGCGCCGGCGACATCATCGAGATTGCGCCGCCGCGGGGCGCCACCATGCTATTGCCTTTCACCAATGCGGTCGTGCCGACGGTCGATCTCGCCGGCGGCCGTGTGGTGATCGAGCTGCCGCAGGAAATCGAAGGCGACGAAGCCCCGACGCTCACGTGATGGGTTTGATATGACCTGGCGCGCCACGGTTCTCACCTTATTCCCGGACATGTTTCCCGGACCGCTCGGCGTCAGCCTGGCGGGCAAGGCGCTGGCGTCCGGGCTGTGGTCGCTGGAGGCGCGTGATATCCGCGATTCAGCCACCGACCGCCACCGCAGCGTCGATGACACCCCGGCCGGCGGCGGGCCCGGCATGGTGCTCCGCGCCGACGTGCTGGCGGCTGCGATCGATACCGCCGATGCCGGTCAGGATCGGCCGCACCTCCTGATGAGCCCGCGGGGTCGGCCATTGACCCAGTCGCGGGTCAAGGAACTCGCCCGCGGGCCGGGCCCCCTGATCGTCTGCGGCCGGTTCGAGGGGGTCGACCAGCGGGTGATCGAGGCGCGGAACCTCGAAGAGGTCTCGATCGGCGACTACGTACTGTCGGGTGGCGAAATCGCCGCAATGGCTCTGATCGACGCCTGTGTAAGGCTTTTGCCGGGGGTGATGGGCAAACAGGCCTCGGGTGAGGACGAAAGCTTTTCCGAGGGACTACTGGAATACCCCCAGTTTACCCGCCCGCAGGAGTTCGAGGGCCGCGGCATCCCCGAAATCCTGATCTCGGGCGACCATGCCAAGGTGGCGGCCTGGCGAAAGGCCGAGGCCGAAGCCCTGACCCGGGCGCGGCGGCCGGATTTATGGGCTGCCAGGCCCGGCCAAAAAGCCACAAAAAACAAGACAGAAGGGTGACAAGCGCGGCCCGATGCCTTATACGAGCGCCAAATCCGCGCACGCGCATTTTCAGGCAAAGTGGAATCCGGTTTGCCGTCCGGAAATGCGCTAACTCGTTAGAAGTGCGCGTATTCTTTTCGCAAAACCGGTGTCCACTTTTGCGGAATACGCGCTACAGGATAGATGGACGTCGCGCAGCCCGCTGCCGGGCGCGCCGCCGATGGAGATTTCAATGAACCTCATTCAACAGCTCGAAAAAGAGCAATTCGAAAAACTGTCGGCAACCAAGTCGATTCCGGAATTCGGCCCCGGCGACACCGTGATCGTCAACGTCAAGGTGGTCGAAGGCGAGCGCACCCGCGTGCAGGCCTATGAAGGCGTCTGCATCGGCCGTTCCGGCGGCGGGCTCAACGAGAGCTTCACCGTCCGCAAGATTTCCTACGGCGAAGGCGTCGAGCGCGTGTTCCCGGTGATGTCGCCGATGATCGACTCGATCAAGGTGGTGCGCCGCGGCAAGGTGCGTCGCGCCAAGCTGTATTACCTGCGCAACCTGCGCGGCAAGTCGGCCCGCATCGTCGAGAAGCAGGACCGCGCCGCTGCCGTCGGCGAGTAATTTTTCCCGAAACGGGATGTGACAAAAGCGCGGGGCAAAAACCCCGCGCTTTTTTGTTGCGCTATGCCTATCTAGGCAATGCCCCCCTGCCGCATCGATTGATTGTGGCGGCCGAGGAGCCTGTGTTAGAAATTCAGAATGGTTCTAGATCGCACCAGCGCCGCCTTCGGCTCCATCAGGAGGATCGTCATCGACGATCGCTCGCGCCTGCCCGGCCGGTTCTTCGGACGGTTCGCGACTTCGGCGACGTCAGAGCTTACGCGCGCAGCTTGATGCTGCGCTGACGTCCATTGCTGGCGCGCGTTCCGCGCTTAACCGCTCACACAGAATTTCCTTTGGAGCTTACGCTCATGTCCAAACCGACCACGCTGTATGACAAGATCTGGAACGACCATCTGGTGCACGAAGCCGAAGACGGCACCTGCCTGCTCTATATCGACCGCCATCTGGTGCACGAGGTGACCTCGCCGCAGGCGTTCGAAGGCTTGCGCGCCTCCGGCCGCAAGGTGCGCGCGCCGGAGAAGACGCTGGCCGTCGTCGATCACAACGTTCCGACCACTGACCGCACCAAGCCCAATCCCGATCCTGAAAGCATCGAGCAGATCAAGGCGCTGGCCGAGAATGCCAAGGAGTTCGGCGTCGAATACTACGACGAGTTCGACAAGCGCCAGGGCATCGTGCACGTGATCGGCCCCGAGCAGGGCTTTACGCTGCCCGGCACCACCATCGTCTGCGGTGACAGCCACACCTCCACCCATGGCGCGTTCGGCGCGCTGGCGCACGGCATCGGCACGTCTGAAGTCGAGCACGTGCTGGCGACGCAGACGCTGATCCAGAAGAAGGCGAAGAACATGCGCGCGGTGGTCGACGGCAAATTGCCCGACGGCGTCACCGGCAAGGACATCATCCTCGCCATCATCGGCGAGATCGGCACCGCCGGCGGCACCGGCTACGTGCTGGAATATGCCGGCGACGCCATTCGCGCGCTGACGATGGAAGGCCGCATGACGGTCTGCAACATGTCGATCGAAGGCGGCGCCCGCGCCGGCCTGGTCGCGCCGGATGAAAAGGCGTTCGAATTTCTCAAGGGACGCCCGAAGTCGCCGAAGGGCGCCGACTGGGACGCCGCGATGCGCTACTGGGAAAAGCTGCGCTCGGACGAGGGCGCGCATTTCGACCACGAGATCCGGCTCGACGCTGCAAAGCTGCCGCCGATCGTGACCTGGGGCACCTCGCCCGAGGATGTGGTGTCGATCTCGGGCTTCGTGCCCGATCCTGACAAGATCGAGGACGAGGCCAAGCGGCTCTCAAAACATCGCGCGCTGAAATATATGGGCCTGACGGCGGGGACGAAGATCACCGACATCAAGCTCGATCGCGTCTTCATCGGCTCCTGCACCAACGGCCGTATCGAGGACCTGCGCGCCGCGGCGAAGATCGCCGAGGGCAAGACCGTCAATGCCCACGTCAACGCGATGATCGTGCCGGGGTCCGGCATCGTGAAGGAGCAGGCGGAAGCCGAAGGCCTCGACAAGATCTTCATCAAGGCCGGCTTCGAATGGCGCGAGCCCGGCTGCTCGATGTGCCTTGCGATGAACCCCGACAAGCTGGCGCCGGAAGAGCGCTGCGCTTCGACCTCGAACCGCAATTTCGAGGGTCGCCAGGGCTTTAAGGGCCGAACCCATCTGGTGTCGCCGGCGATGGCCGCGGCGGCGGCGATCGCTGGGCATTTCGTCGACGTCCGGGACTGGCGTTAACGCTTTCTTTGTCTAGATTGCGAGGCGTTCCCGCAACGCTGCGTTAACAGGCAGAGCGCACACTGGTCCCTTGCGAAGGAGCTTTCGCGAGGGACTTTGGCCGTGACGGACAAGCCTGACTTTGTCGATATGATCAGCGAGGCGACGCGGCAGGCGCGACGCCGGATGACATCGCGCATCGTCGACCTGCAACCCGTCGCCACCAAGGAAGCCTCCCGCCTCAGTCACTGGCCGCCGGAGCACTGGCAGCAATGGCGGATGGAGAAGCTCACTCCGTGGAAGATCAAGCCTTGGGAAGGCAAGGACTGGTAGTCCGCAACATTCCCTGCCCCGAGAAAACAGGCGCCCGATTGGGGCGCCTGTTTCGCTTCTGGTCTCACCAATAACCGTAGTAGCGGGCGTGCCAGTAAGGCCGATACCAAGGTCTGCAGATCCTGCGCGGTCCGTAATAGGTCCAGATCACGCGGCAGCGGCGGGGATAATAGTAGGCCGGGTAGTACGAGTAGTAGGCCGGCGTGTAATAGAACCGACGATGGAAGAAGCGCCGGTGGCCGAAGTGTGGCCGATGGAAGACGTGAGGCCGGTGGAACGCGTGACGATGTACGAAGCGATGTCCGCCGCCATGGAAGACGGGCGCCGCACGAAAACCTCCACGGTGGATCGCCACCCCACCACCTCGGAACCCACCGCCGTGAAAGGCCGCGCCGCCACCGCGGAAGCCGCCGCCATGAAACGCCGCTCCGCCGCCGCGGAAGCCACCGCCATGGAAACCGCCGCCGCCACCGCCGCGGAAACCACCGCCGCCACCGCCACGGAAACCGCCGCCGCCCATCCCACCGCGGTGTTGAACCTGGGTAGCCAGTCCATCGGTTGCATATTTCGCTGACTGCGCCGTGCCCGGGCTCGCAAGCGAAAGCGCCTCGGCGCGCTGTTGTGATGCCGCTGCGAGCGCGAATACCGCCGCAGCCGTAACGCCCAGACAGCGGACAAGGCCGCGTCCGGGATCCGATATCGACATGGGTGAATCCTCCCTAACCGGCGACGGCGCCTTGCGCCGCACTGCGGTTGGCCCCGTCGCATCCCTTTGTCCCTTTGCGGTCGCTCCCAACGTGACGTTAGAGACAACCACGTGAACGCGCCATGAATGCGCTGTGCATTATGATCAACGCATCGCAGAACTTCCGCTACGATGTCTCACCACCAGAGCGGTCCAAACCCGATGCCGAAGGTGAACGGCGCCGGTGTGTCATAGGGATATGGCCGATAGTGGACCGGCCGTGCGTAATAATAAGGCCGGTAGTAGTGCGAACGATGATAGCCATAGTGCCGATGGGAGCGCCTGACATAGCGGTGTGCGCTGAAATCCGTGGCACCGGAAGTGCCGGCACTCTGCAGCTTCGTCTGTGGCGCCGCGGCGGCCGGATTGATCGCTGCCGGTGCGGCAACCACGAGCGCAGCGACAAAGGCTGCCCCGATCAAGCTCTTCATGACGGACTTCTCCCTGCCAATCCCGATGTCAGAGATATCGGGCAGAAATCTCGCCGGTTTCAAGGCGACGGCTGGAATCGAAACAGGCCCGCCTATGAACGGGCCTGCTCGGTCGCTGCGTCTGGCTGTCGCACTTACCAGCGATGCCAGTGGCGATGATGGTGATGATGGTGGTGGTGGCGATGATGCCAGCGGTGCCACCGATAATGATGGTGGTGGCGATGGTGCCGCCAATGAACTTCCGTCGTCGCCAGCCTGGCGTCCTCCTGAACCGCGGCGGCGCCACCGGGATTGCTGAGCGACAGCGCATTGGCGCGTTCGACTGGCGCAGCGAACGCAAGCAATGCGCCAACGGCCGCAAGCCCCAGAATTTTCGTGAACTGCATAATCCTCTCCTCGGATCGGGTACCACGTCTGCGTCGAATTGCTCGCCGCAACGCTGCACGCAATCTGGCGCCCGCGACTTGAATAGCCGCTGAATGGATGCGCCACGAAGATGAACGGATGCCGCCGCTTTCGTTGTGATCTGCGCGCGCAGATCACGCGCCGATCGCCGTCACGAATTCACGGCGATCGCAACGGACAATGCGTCAACGACCGATGGAAACGTTCAGCCGCGCCGCCAGTAGCAGTTCATGCGCGGAGTAATCACCGTGCCGCTCGGCCGGTACTCCTGCACGTAATGCGCGGTGCAGTCGCGCACGGCATTGGGGCCTGGGTTGTAGCGCGGCCAGACGTCGGGCGCCCATTCCTCCTGCCGATAGATCGGCACGCGCCGGAGCGGACGCCGGCGCTGCGCGGACACATCAGTGACGACCGCCTCAGGCGCCGGCGCGATCCGCAGTTCCGGCGCTGCCGTCTGGGCTTGGGCTACCGCAGCCGGCAGCAGGAGCCCGGCCAATGCAGCCCAAATTGCAACCGTCACAATCCGTTTCATCTTAAGCCCACCCAAGCCTGATAGCGCCCGCACGGTCTCCGATTGGAGCGCCGAGGTCAACTCCGCAAAACCATAATGCGCACGGGCATAACACACGCTAAATACGTCCTGATGTGGACCGAAGCAAAAGCCCCCTCACTCGCCGAAATGGAAGCCATGGCCCATGAGGTGTTCGAGCGCCTGCCCAAGACGTTTCGAACCCTCTGCCAGGGCGTGATCATCCGCGTCGACGACTTTCCGACCGACGAGGTCCTGGACGAGTTGCAGGCGCAAAGCGAATTCGACCTGCTCGGCCTGTTCCAGGGGATCGGCCTGCCGCAGCAGAGCAATCAGGACGTCGCCCGCCTGCCCAACATGATCTGGCTTTATCGCCGGCCTATCCTGGACTACTGGGCCGAGCACGAGGAAACGCTGGGCCACATCATCCGCCACGTCCTGATCCACGAGATCGGGCACCATTTCGGACTTTCGGACGCCGATATGGAGGCGATCGAGGCCAACGCGGGCTAGGGCTTCCCCCGGACAGGCCGCCTGTTTGTCCGAAACGCGCCAGAACAGGCGGCCTATGCGCAAATTAGCCTTTTGCCGGGGCCATATTCGCGATAAATCAGCGGCCCGTCCCACCTTTTCAACCGGGAAGTGCGATCGATGGAAAAGTTCACCACATTGGAAGGCGTAGCTGCCCCCCTGAAGATCATCAATGTCGACACCGACATGATCATTCCGAAGCAGTACCTGAAGACCATCAAGCGCACCGGCCTTGGCAAGGGCCTTTTCTCGGAACAGCGCTACAAGGACGACGGCAGCGAGAATCCGGACTTCGTGCTCAACCAGCCGGCCTATCGCAACGCCAAGGTGCTGGTCGCCGGCGACAATTTCGGCTGCGGCTCGAGCCGCGAGCACGCGCCGTGGGCGCTGCTGGATTTCGGCATCCGCTGCGTGATCTCGACCTCGTTCGGCGACATCTTCTACAACAACTGCTTCAAGAACGGCATCCTGCCGATCCGCGTCTCGCAGGAAGACCTCGACAAGCTGTTCGACGACGCCGAGCGCGGCGCCAACGCCACGTTGACCATCGATCTCGCCAACCAGGAGATCCGCGGCCCCGACGGCGGCAAGGTGAAGTTCGAGATCGACCCGTTCCGCAAGCACTGCCTGATGAACGGCCTCGATGACATCGGCCTGACCATGGAAAAGAAGTCGTCGATCGACGATTACGAGGCGAAGCTGAAGAAAGAGCGCGCCTGGGCCTGATTGTGCTAGGAGAGCCCCGACCAAATCGGGGCTCTTTTCATATGTGCGGAGGCGACGCGAATGCGGCCTGACGTCGTCACCTTCTGGCACGGCCGGCTCGACGGGTTGCGGCTGACCTGCCTCCGGTCGCAGGTCGCCGCCGGCCACAGGGTCACGGTCTACAGTTTCGATCCCTTGCCCGGCCTGCCCGACGGCGTCAGCAATGCTGAAGCAGAAGCGATCCTGCCGCACTCCTTTTCAGAACGGTTGCGCCCGCCCGAACCGGACGGCAGCTGGCGCGACTGGACCATCCTGCAGTTCAGCGATTTCTTCCGCATGCGGCTGATGGCCGAGCGCGCCGGGCTGTGGCTCGACGCCGACGTGCTCTTGCTCAAACCGATCGAGATCGATCCGGCCAAGCCTTATTTTGCGTGGGAGCGCCGGCGCCAGCTCGGCAACTCGGTGTTGTACCTGCCTGCGAATGATCCGATCGTGCGGGCCTTCGAGGACCTGATGGAGCAAGAGGATCTGACGCCGGACTGGCTGGCGCTGCGCCATCGCCTCACCTTCATGCTGCGCCAGTTGCGCCACCGGTCGAGCCGCCTTTCCGACATTCGCGTCGCCATCTACGGCCCCGCCGCGCTCACCGCGCTCGCCCGCCGCTCGAACGAATTGCAGCACGCACTGCCGAAACAGTCGTTTTACGCGGTGCACGCCGAGCCGAAGCTGTTCTTCGAGCCGACAGATTTTGCAGGCCTGCTCGCCGATCCAGAGATCGTCGGATTGCACATTTCGCCCAAAGGGCGCGGTGGGGAGAAGCCGATGCCAGGTAGTCTTTACGCCTGGGCGGCGGAGAAGTTCGACAAATAGGAAAGACGCCCTCCGTCGACTTCCTCTCGCTCTCGAATTTGATCCAGCGCAATGACGTGCGCAGGCTTTGCGCTCACCTTGGGACATCAGACCCCAGGGAGCCGTGCCATGACCGTTCAGGAAAAGCCTTATCCCACCGTCAGCCGCATGGTTGATATTTTCGGCGACTGGCTGAAACACCGGCGCGAGCTCAGGGAAATGCGCGAGATGGACGCCGCGAATTTCGGCCAGATCGCGAGCGATCTGCGGATGTCTTCCGCCGATCTTGAGGCGCTGGTCCGCCAGGGTCCGCACGCCGCCGATGAGCTGCCGAAGATGCTGACAGCGCTCGGTATCGACCAGGAGAGTCTATCGCGCACCGAGCCTCTCGTGCTCCGTGACATGGAACGCGTCTGCTCCATGTGTATCCACAAGCGCCAGTGCGACAAAGATCTCGCCGCCGGCATGGCGGCTGCGCATTATGAGCAGTATTGCGGTAATGCCGATACGATCGACGGCCTCGGCCCGCGGGTCATTTCGTAACGCGCGTGCTCTCTACCTCCTCCCCTTGTGGGAGAAGGCAAGAACGCTGCCGAGCAAAAGATTTCAATGCCCCATCGCAGCGATTGCATCCGCAATCGCGATCGTCCGCCGCGCCATGTCGGCGTGCAGCCGTTCCACCATCCGCCCGTCGAGCTGGATCGCCCCGCGCGAGGCGTTTTCCGGCTGTTCGAACGCCGCGATGACCTTGCGCGCCTGCTCGACCTCCTCGGCCGGCGGCGTGAAGATGGCGTTGCAGGCCTCGATATGGCTCGGATGGATCAGCGTCTTGCCGTCGAAACCGAGGTCGCGGCCCTGCGCGCATTCGGTGGCGAAGCCGTCGATATTGCTGATGTCGCTGTAGGGACCGTCGAGAATTTCGAGCCCGTGCGCGCGCGTCGCCAGGATGCAATGCGTGATCATCGGGATCATCGCCGCACGGCCCGGCTGCATGCGGATCCGCGTCTCCCGCGAGATATCATTGGGCCCGAACACGAAGCCGGCGAGCCTTGTTTCGGAATCCTTCGATGCCGCTGCCAGCTTGTCCGCATCGAGCACCGCGCGCGCGGTTT
Organism: Bradyrhizobium sp. CCBAU 051011; assembly: GCF_009930815.1. NCBI lineage: Bacteria > Pseudomonadati > Pseudomonadota > Alphaproteobacteria > Hyphomicrobiales > Nitrobacteraceae > Bradyrhizobium > Bradyrhizobium sp. CCBAU 051011. Next base: position 2,080,207 of record NZ_CP022222.1, read on the forward strand.
CGATCATCGCCCAGACCCGGATCGACATATCGGCGTTGATATCGCTCAGGCGATTCGCAATGGCGTTGAGATCGGCAACGGTGGAAATCTTGGGAACCAGAATGCCGTCGGGCCGGGCCTTGCCGGCCATGGTGACGTCCTCGACCCACCAGGGCGTATCGAGGCTGTTGACACGGATCAACACCTCGCGCTTGCCGAAGCCGCCGGCCGCGATCGCCTTGGCGATCTGGTCGCGGGCCATCGCCTTGGCGTCCGGCGCCACCGAATCCTCAAGGTCCAGAATGATGCCGTCGGCGGACAGATTGCGCGCCTTTTCCAGCGCCCGCGCGTTCGATCCCGGCATGAACAACAGGCTGCGGCGCGGACGGGTCATGGACTGGTTTCCTCTGGGGCGTTTTGAGCCCCACGCCCTAACATTTCAAACCACGGTCCGAAAGCCTTGTTCCGGTCATCGGCTTGTGGTTAGGCAGGACCCAGAACAGGCACAGGCAACATGACAACGTCATTCCCGCAACATCTGCTCGACGGCTACCGGGCCTTTACCTCGCAGCGGCTGCCCACCGAACAGACGCGCTACCGGGAACTTTCCGAGCGCGGCCAGTCGCCCGCCGTGATGGTGATCGGCTGCTGCGATTCCCGCGTCTCGCCGGAAGTGATTTTCGATGCCGGCCCTGGCGAGCTGTTCGTGGTGCGCAACGTCGCCAATCTGGTGCCGGTCTATCAGCCGGACGGCGGCGCCCACGGCGTTTCGGCGGCGCTGGAATATGCCGTCAACGTGCTCCGCATCAGGCACATCGTGGTGCTCGGCCACGCCCAGTGCGGCGGCATCCGCGCCTTCATCGACAAGATCGACCCGCTGTCGCCGGGCGATTTCATCGGCCGCTGGATGGCGATGTTCATCAAGCCGGGCGAAATCGTCGAGCAGCGCGAGCGCGAAACGATGCAGGACTTCACCGTCAGGATCGAAAAGGCCGCGATCTTCCGCTCAATCGAAAACCTGATGACGTTCCCGTTCGTGCGCACCCGCGTCGAGCGTGGCGAGATGGAATTGCACGGCGCCTATTTCGGCGTCGCCGAGGGCTCTCTGTTCGTGCTCGATCAGGAAGCGAAGGAATTCCGCAGCGTGCGGGAAGCGGCGTAGGTGCCGTAGGGTGGGCAAAGGCGCAACGCGCCGTGCCCACCATCTATCGTCGACCGCAATGCTGAATGGTGGGCACGCTTCGCTTTGCCCACCCTACGAATTCCGCTTACGCCGCCTTCTTCTTCGCGCTGATCAGCTTGCGGTTGATCAGGCATTCGGCGATCTGCACCGCATTCAGCGCAGCGCCCTTGCGCAGATTGTCGGAGACGCACCACAGCGCGAGGCCGTTCTCCACCGTCGCGTCCTCGCGGATGCGGCTGATATAGGTTGCGTCCTCGCCGGCCGACTCATAGGGCGTGACGTAGCCGCCGGGCTCCTGCTTGTCGATGACGAGGCAGCCCGGCGCATTGCGCAGGATGTTGCGCGCTTCATCGGCGGTGATCGGATTCTCGAACTCGATGTTGACGGCCTCGGAATGGCCGACGAACACCGGCACGCGCACGCAGGTGGCGGTGAGCTTGATCTTGGGATCAAGAATCTTCTTGGTCTCCGCCATCATCTTCCACTCTTCCTTGGTGTAGCCGTCCTCCATGAAGACATCGATGTGGGGGATGACGTTGAAGGCGATGCGTTTGGGGAATTTCTTGTTGACCAGCTCGTCATTGGTGTAGACGGCCTTGGTCTGCGAGAACAGTTCGTCCATCGCATCCTTGCCGGCGCCGGAGACCGACTGATAGGTCGCGACCACGACGCGCTTGATGACGGCCTTGTCGTGCAGCGGCTTCAGCGCCACCACCAGCTGCGCGGTCGAGCAGTTCGGATTGGCGATGATGTTCTTCTTGGCAAAACCCTTGGCCGCGTCCGCGTTCACTTCGGGCACGATCAGCGGCACGTCCGGGTCCATCCGCCAAGCCGACGAATTGTCGATCACGACAGCGCCGGCGGCGGCGATCTTGGGCGACCATTCCTTCGACACCGAGCCGCCGGCCGACATCAGGCAGATATCGACGTCGGAGAAGTCGTAGTGCTCGAGCGCTTTGACTTTCAGGGTCCGGTCGCCATAGGAAACCTCGACGCCGACGCTGCGGCGCGAGGCCAGCACCACGACCTCATCGGCGGGGAATTTGCGCTCGTCGAGTATGTTGAGCATTTCGCGCCCGACATTGCCGGTCGCACCGACGACAGCGACTTTGTAACCCATCGTTCACTCTCCGAGGAAAAATGCCGCCCCGCCGCCTCAGGCGGAAAGGGAGAAGGCAGCGCTTCTATGCGAGAAACGCCCTTATGACAACGTGTGACGGTTGCGTTTGGGCGTTTGATGCATTCGTTTCCGGCCAGAACGGCCAATTTCCAATATAGGGCGAGAATTCACCCGGCGCTGGCAAGCTTTGTGGACGAAGTCTGCGGCACGCTGGCACGGCTCTGCGCCTATCTGATGACGCTGGCGCTGATGGCCATTGGCGGTATCGCGCTATGGCAGCATCTCCCGGAAGTCACGGCGACGGAGGCCTCGCCCAAGACCTGGAGCCAGGCCGGACGCACGGCGCCGGCCTTTGCCGTCAGCCAGTTCGTTTTTCCAGGCAAGACAGAGACTTACGAAATTTTCAGACACCCCGAGGGCGGCCGGAAGGACGTGTTCCACTGGAGCGGCGCCGGCGGCACGCCGGTCGCTGAACTCGAAATCTACCGCGCGGGTGAAGAAATCGACCAGGTCGGCTCGGCGGCCGGCTACCTCGCCGCACGAATGGATCCGGCGGGCGCGCGCGAGCTGGAGGCTGCCGGAATCATCGACAGCAAGTTCGGTGCCGTGACCCTGTTTCGCCGGCTCGGCGGCACCGAGGCCGCCCGCGCCTGCCTGCGATTTTTCAAACATGTCGATGAACCGAAATTCCGCCTCTCGGGCTGGTCATGCCTGGGCGAGGATGTCCCCGCCCGCCGCGCCGCGATCAGCTGCATGCTGAACCGGCTGGTGCTGCTGACGGCCGGCAGCGACGCCAAGCTGGCGGAATTGTTTGCCCGCGCCGAGGTCAGGCGCAGCGACTGCGGGACATCGGGCGCACCGGTCTTGTCTGCGGACTGGGTGATGGGCGCGGATAATCCGCGGCTGCGCGGCGCCCTGTAGCCCGGCGTCGGCGGGGCTAAGCCTTCGACCGCCCCTGACAATTGTGGCAACAAGCGGCCAAGACACTGGTTTTCATGAAACTTTTTCGCTTCGCGAGGTATTATTCCGTCGCGGTGTGGCGCAATTGACCTAGCGACGATAGTCCCGCCGTGGCTACAATGTGCACAACCACAGATTTGGCGATCCGCCAGCCCGTCACGGGCGGACAATGACGAGGATGCAATGACCCGAAAATTCCCTGCTGCGAGCAAGCTCGCGATGATGCTTGCTGCCGCCGCCCTCGTCGCGGTCAGCGCGACCTCCGCCAGCGCCCAGTCCAGGCAGCAATATGACCGGGACGGCCGCCCCTATTACGGCGCGAACGGTCCCAATCGCTCGTACCAGCAGGGCCGCACCCGCGTTTACGTCACCACCCGCTCCTGGCTCGATGCCGGCACCGAAGTGTTGCCGGGCGACCGGAAGTTCATGGACTACGCCTTCCCGTCGCCGTTCGGGTACCCAACGTTCGCGCGCGAAAACCTCAACCGCCCGATCGACCGCCAGCCGCTTAACCCGCCGTCGGACATGGGTGGCTACCCGCTGGCCATCCCGCTCCCGCCGTATTGAGCGACAGCCATATGACGAAAAATGCCCGGTTGAGACCGGGCATTTTTTACGTCGATCATTGGACCCCACGCCCTTCCGGTTTTCGATCTATCGACCCGCAGAGAGTGCCGGATCGTAGCGCTTGCAAAACTGCTCGATCGCTTCGGAGCGGAAATCGCTCAGGCGCTCGAAGATGACCTCATCCGGCCAATCCCACCAGGCGATGCGGCGCAGGCTTTCGGCGACAGAATCAGGAAAGCGCTTGCGGATCGGGCGCGCAGGAACCCCGCCGACGATGGTATAGGGCGGCACATCACGGCTGACGACCGCGCCCGCGGCAATGACTGCGCCATCGCCAACGGTCACGCCCGGCAGGATGATGGCGGCATGCCCGATCCAGCAATCATTGCCGACGATCACCCGGTCGCTTCGACGCTCCGCAAAGAAATCGCGATCCCGCGTTGCCGTCGCCTCATAATATTCCGGGCAGTAGGTGAAGCGATGCTGGGACGGGCGACCAATCGGGTGGTTCGGCGCGCCGATCCGGACCGAGTTGGCGATTGCCGTGAACTTCCCGATCACGGCGTCGGCGACCTCGCAATTCTCCCCGATATAGGAGTAGTCGCCGAGCGAGGCATATTCGATGCGCGTATTGCGCAGGACTTCGCAACGCCGGCCGATCTTCGCCTCGCGCAGGCGCACCGTTTCATGGATGATTGTTTCCGCGATCTTGGGTCGATGCGACGCGTCCATGAACCGGCTCCGATGAAGTGCAGCGCGTAGCCCGGATGGAGCCAAGCGCAATCCGGGAATCCTGCGCTTGCGAGATAGGCCCCGGATTTCGCGGAGCCTGTCATCGGGCGCGCATTCGCGCGACCCGTTGGCTCCATCCGGGCTACGACCTTACATCACTCACGCGTGCAGCTTCTGCAACTCCTTCAAAATAGCCTCGCCCATCTGCGTGGTTGAGGCAGCCGTCGTGCCCTCGGACTTGATATCAGCGGTACGAAGACCGCTGGCGAGCACGGCGGCGATCGCCGCGTCGACCTTGTCGGCCAGCGCGCCCATATCGAAGGAATAGCGCAGCGCCATTCCGAACGAGGAGATCATCGCGATCGGGTTGGCGAGGCTTTGGCCTGCGATATCGGGGGCGGAGCCGTGCACCGGCTCGAACAGCGAGCGGCGCTTCTTGGTCTTGGCGTCAATCTCGCCGAGCGAGGCCGAGGGCAGCATGCCGAGCGATCCCGTGAGCATCGCCGCGATATCGGACAACATGTCGCCGAACAGATTGTCGGTTACGATGACGTCGAACTGCTTTGGCGCCTTCACCAGCATCATGCCGCCGGAATCGGCGAGCTGATGCTCCAGCGTCACGTCTTTGTATTCGCGCGCATGCACGGCCGTCATGACCTCGTTCCAGAGCACGCCCGACTTCATGACGTTGCGCTTCTCCATCGACGTCACCTTGTTGCGGCGCTTGCGCGCCAGATCGAAGGCGACGCGGCCGATGCGCTCGATCTCATAGGTGTCGTAAACCTGGGTATCGATGGCGCGCTTCTGGCCATTGCCGAGATCGGTGATGGTTTTCGGCTCGCCGAAATAGACACCGCCGGTCAATTCGCGCACGATCATGATGTCGAGGCCCTCGACCGCCTCGCGCTTCAGGCTGGAAGCCTCGGCCAGCGCCGGGTAGCACACCGCAGGCCGCAGATTGGCGAACAGGCCGAGATCCTTGCGCAGCCGCAGCAGACCAGCCTCGGGCCGCACCTCGTAGGGCACGCTATCCCACTTCGGACCGCCGACCGCGCCGAAGATGATGGCGTCCGCGGCCTTGGCCTTGTCCATGTCGCCTTCGGAGATCGATACCTTGTGCGCGTCATAGGCGGAGCCGCCAACGAGCCCCTGTTCGGTCTCGAATTTCGCGATGCCTTGCGCGTTGATCCAGTCGATCAGGCGCTGCACCTCCCCCATCACTTCGGGGCCGATACCGTCGCCAGGGAGAAGCAGCAGTTTATGGGTCGCCATGGTCGTTTACCTCGATATTGCTGTTTGTCGTCATTGCCGGGCTTGACCCGGCAATCCATCCCGCTTCGCAAAATCTTCTGAAGATGGATGGATGCCCGGGTCGAGCCCGGGCATGACAAGCGAAGGAAATCCGGGCGGAGTGCTAAAACGCCGGAAGCGGATTGGCAAGGCATCGGAGACAGGTCAAAAAGGCAGGGAACGAGCAGCCCGCAAGCCCCCTCAAGAAGGCACCAAGACGGACCTCATGACCGCAGCCATTATCTACGCCTTTGCCTCGGCGTTCTTCCTGGGCGCCGGGGTCGTCCTGGCGCAACTCGGCCTGCGGACCGTCGATCCGCTATCGGGAGCCGCGATCAGCGTTCCCTCCTTCACGCTCCTGTTCCTTCTGCTGTCGCCGCTGATCCTCCAGGGCGAGCCCGTGGTCTGGGCCGGCCTGCCGATCTTCATCGCCATCGGCCTGTTTTTTCCGGCCTCGCTGACGCTTTTGACTTTTGCCTCGAACCGGGCGCTCGGACCCGTCATTACCTCGACACTCGGCAACCTCGCGCCGCTGTTTGCGGTGGCGACGGCGGTGATTCTGCTGCACGAGCCGCTGCAGCCACCGCAACTGCTCGGTCTCCTCGTTGCCGTCGCCGGTGCCGCGATCATCACGGTAACCCGCCCTCGCGACCTCGGCCATTGGCGGAGCTGGGCACTGTTATTGCCACTGTGCAGCGCGCTGATCCGCGGCATCGTGCCGCCGGTGGTCAAGCTCGGGCTTGCGGTCTGGCCAAGCCCGCTCTGGGCCTGCCTGGTCGGCTACGTCATGTCGTCGCTGGTGGTGCTGTCCGTTCAGCGCGCCCGCACCGGCAGCTTTTTGGTGCAGGCCCCCCGCGCCGGGCTTTTCTGGTTCGCCATGACCGGGATCAGCAATGGACTGAGCGCGCTCACGCTGTTCGCAGCGGTCCGCAACGGCCCGATCACGCTGGTGGCGCCGCTGGCTGCGATCTATCCGCTGGTCACGGTGGGCTTAAGCGCCGTCGTGCTGAAGCACATCGAAATCACCGCGCGCATCGTGGCGGGCACCGCGCTGACCGTGCTCGGCGTCGTGCTGGTCTTGATCGGCTGATGCCGTTGCAGGATTGGCACGACACCGTTGCGAACGGCGCACCTGTGCAATCCCCGCGCTGCCTGCCAGAATAACGGATTGCCGGAGCCTGACGTGCGATTCCCACACATTCACCAGACATACGCCCATCCCGCGCGGCTAATCCTGATCCTGTCGCTGGCACCCACCGTCGGGCTCGGCATTGGCCGCTTCGCCTATGCGCTGGTGCTGCCTGATATGCGCGATACGCTGCTCTGGTCCTATTCTGCGGCCGGCTTCATGAACACGGTCAATGCGGCCGGCTATCTCGCGGGCGCGCTGCTCGCCTCGCGCATGATCCGGCGATTTGGCCTGGTCGCTTCGGTGCGCTGGGGCACGCTGGCTTGCGTGTTGTCGCTGGCGCTGTGCGCCGTCACAGGCAATTTCTACGTTCTGAGTTTTGCGCGGCTGCTGGCGGGCGTCGGCGCTGCGGCCGGATTCGTCGGCGGCGGCACGCTCGCTGCGACCATCGCGCAGTCGCGGCCCGAGCGGGCGAATTTTCTGCTCAGCCTGTTCTATGCCGGACCCGGGATCGGCATTCTCGCATCCGGGCTGGTTGCCCCGTTTGTGCTGCAAGGGTTTGGGCCCGGCTCGTGGTGGATCGTCTGGTGGGCGATGACGGCGCTTGCGGTCATCTTGACGATCCCGGTGCTGCTCGCGCCGCTTCATGACGGCGCGACGGCCGCCGCAACGGCAACGGCCAAATTCGCGATTGCCCCGGTCGTGATCTACCTCGCGGGCTACTTCCTGTTCGGCGCCGGCTATATCGCCTACATGACCTTCATGATCGCCTATGTCCGCGATGCCGGCGGCGGCGCGGCCGCCCAGAGCGCGTTCTGGAGTCTGATCGGCGTGAGCGCGTTCGCGACGCCGTGGGTGTGGCGCCGCGTGCTCGCGCTCGACCGCGGCGGCCTCGCCACGACAATCATTCTCGGCGTCAACGCGATCGGCGCCGCATTGCCGATCTTCGGACAGTCGGTGTGGCTGCTCGCGATATCGGCGCTCGTGTTCGGCGTCGCCTTCTTCGCCGTGGTCGGCTCCACCACCGCCTTCGTTCGCTTCAACTATCCGCCGCAGGCCTGGCCGACGGCGATTGCGGCGATGACGATTTCATTCGGCATCGGCCAGACGCTCGGCCCGATTGTGGTCGGCGCGATCACGGATGCGGTGGGCAGCCTGTCGTTCGCGCTGAACGTTTCCGCGGCGATGCTGGCGCTGGCTGCGGTGCTGTCGGCGTTTCAGAAGAAGATGGCACGGAATGCATAGGCTGGGGCAAGGGCGCTCTTGCGCCGTGCCCACCATGGATCTTGCGCGCTGGCAATGGTGGGTACGCTTCGCTTTGCCCACCCCACGATTCAGCGGCTTTCGCCGCCTGCGGCAGTTTGCGGCGTCAAGCGCCGTCGCCCTGTGATACAGTGACCGCTCGGCACCGCACTTAAGCGGATGGCACTCCGAAGCACCCGGCAATGCAGAAACGGAGAAGCGATATGGAGATGAAGGGGGACGAAACCTATTTCGATCTCGGGCCGTACAGCCGCAAAATCACCACCTCATCGCCTGACGCCCAGCTTTGGTTCGACCGGGGCCTCAACTGGCTGTTCGGGTTCAACCACGCCGAAGCGATCAAGTGCTTCCAGAAGACGCTGGAGCACGACGCCGAATGCGCCATGGCGCACTGGGGCATCAGCTATGCCTCGGGTCCGAACTACAACCTGCCCTGGGTTCGCTACGATCCGCTCGGACGGCAGATGGCGCTATCGGCATCTTATGAAGCCATGCAGGCCGCCCTTGCGCATGCCGGCAAGGCGAGCCCGGTCGAGCAAGCGATGATCCAGGCCCTCCGCGCGCGCTATCCGCAACGCGAGGCGATCGAGGATATGGCGCCTTGGGACAAGGCCTACACCAGGGAAATGCGCAAGATCTTCGATGCTTATCCCGACGATCTCGACGTCCGGGCGGTCTTTGCCGAGTCGCTCATGAACGAGACGCCGTGGCAGATGTGGGACCTGCCCTCCGGCAAACCGGCGGGAGCGGGCACCGAGGAATGCAGGGCGGTGCTGGAATTCGCTCTCGAGCGGGTCCCCGCTGCATGGGATCACCCGGGCCTATTGCATCTCTACGTCCACCTGATGGAGATGTCGCCGTTTCCGCAAGCCGCACTGCGCGCCGGCGACCGCTTGCGCGAGATCGTCCCGGATTCCGGCCATCTCATCCACATGGCGACACATCTCGACGTGCTGTGCGGACACTACAAGGACGTCCTTGTCTATAATCAGAAGGCGCTGGCGACCGACCGCAGGTTCCTCGCCTACTCGGCGGATCCGGGCGTCTACCTCGTCTACGTCATTCACAACTTCCACTTTGCGATCTACGGCGCCATGTTCCTCGGCCAGTACACGCCCGCCATCGCGGCGGCCGAGGAACTGATCGCCACGATTCCCGAGGCGGTGTTGCGGATCGAATCGCCGCCGATGGCGGATTTCCTCGAAGGCTATCTGACGATGAAGCAGCACGTGCTGGTGCGCTTCGGCAAATGGCGCGAGATCATCGCACAAGAACTCCCGGCGGATCGCGACCTCTACTGCTCGAATGTTGCGATGATGCACTACGCCAGGGCGGTCGCTCATTCGGCGCTCGGCAATGTCGCCGAAGCCGAGACGGAGAAGGCCTTGTTCATGGCGGCGAAGACCCGCGTGCCCGAGAGCCGCCGCGTCCACAACAACAAGATCGTCGATCTCCTGGGCGTGGCCGAAGCGATGCTGGACGGCGAGCTGGAGTATCGGAAGAGCAACCATGACACGGCCTTCGCGCACCTGCGCAGGTCGGTCGAACTCAGCGACGGACTGCCCTATGACGAGCCGTGGGGATGGATGCAGCCGACCCGACATGCCCTAGGGGCACTTCTCCTCGAGCAAGGACGGATCGAGGAAGCCGAGGCGGTATATCGCTCCGACCTCGGGCTTGACGGCAAGCTGAGCCGCGCCTGCCAGCATCCCGACAATTTGTGGTCACTGCACGGCCTGCACGAATGCCTGGTCCGTCGCGGCGAAAAGGCCGAGTCGGCGCTGATCAGGCAGCGGCTCGACCTGGCGCAGGCGCGCGCGGAGATTCCGATCAAGGCGTCCTGCTTCTGTCGTCGCATGGACATGGCGGCCGCGTAATCGTTCGCGGCGCCGCAAGGGGCACGCAGCGAAGGCTCGGCGGTTGTTGCCGGCGGCATCCTATGACAACATCCAGGCTTCGGTTTTTATGACTTCTGGATGCCTATGCCACGGCGGAAATATACTTGGGAAAAACTGTCGGATGAGCAGCTGCTCAAGCAACGCCTCAGCAGTCTGAGGGTGACGGTCGAAGACACCTGGCTCGAAGATTGTCTCAGCGCTCTCTATGAAGAGCTCGGAGCGCGGGACATACGGCTGCGGCCGCATGCATGGGTATCGAGCGAATGGTTTAGCCCGGCAGATGTGCCCGGTATTGCCATTCCATTCTATCTCGCCCATCCCCGCCTGATGAAGATCGAGAAGAAAATGATGCTCGACGTCGAGGGCGGCACCTGGTCCGAGTGCATGGCCATTCTCCGCCACGAGGCAGGCCACGCCATACAGCACGCCTACCAGCTGCAACGCCGCCGGCGCTGGCAGCAGCTGTTCGGACCGTCCTCGAAACACTACCCGCGTTACTACCGGCCCAATCCAGCTAGCCGGAGTTATGTCCAGCATCTTCGGCTCTGGTACGCGCAGAGCCATCCGGACGAAGATTTTGCCGAAACCTTCGCGGTGTGGCTGCGGCCGCGGTCGAACTGGCGGACGCGATATGCCGGTTGGCCAGCACTGAAGAAACTCGAATATGTCGACGAACTGATGGACGAAATCGCCGGGAAGCGACCGCTAATCACGACGCGGGAGCGTGTCGATCCGCTCCGTGAGCTCGATCAGACACTTGGCGACCACTATCAAAAAAAGCAGGCATTCTACGCCTTCAAGGCGCCGAAGACTTACGACCGTGACCTCTCCCGGCTCTTTTCCGCCGATCCACGGCATCGCCGGGAGCAACCGGCTTCGCTCTTCATCAGGCGGCACCGGGCTCAAATCAGGCAGATGGTTGCGCGATGGACGGGCGAGAACCAACTTACGCTTGATGCTGTGCTTGACGACATGATCGCCCGCTGCCGCGAGCTCGATCTGCGTGCCGTCGGCTCCAGACAGAAGCTGGTGATCAATTTCACCATACTGTTGACCGCCAAAACCATGCACGCGCTGTTCGGCCCATCGCGGCGCAAATGGATCGCTCTATGAGACGCCTGCGCATTCTAGTGTTGATGCATCCGGACTTCATGCCCCCGGACTCTACCGACGGATACACCGCGCGGCAAATCAATGAATGGAAAACAGAATTCGACGTCGTAAGCACCTTGCGTGCGGCTGGCCATGAAGTTCACCCACTCGGCGTGCAGGAGGAAATCAAGCCGGTGCGCGACGAGATCGAAGATTTCAAGCCGCATGTGGTGTTCAACTTGCTCGAGCAGTTTCACCATGAGCCGGTGTATGACCAGCACATTCCAAGCTATCTCGAGCTGATGAAGATCCCATATACCGGGTGCAATCCGCGTGGCCTGATCCTGGCGCGCGGCAAGGATCTGTCCAAGACGTTGGTGCACCATCGCCGGATCGCGGTGCCGGCCTTCGCCGTGTTTCCGATGCGCCGCAAGGTCAACCGGCCAGCACGTCTTGCGCTGCCGCTGATCGTCAAGAGCTTGAACGAGGATGGATCGTTCGGTATCTCGCAAGCGTCCATCGTTGATACGGACGAGAAGCTCGCAGAGCGCGTCGCCTTCATTCACGAGCGGGTCGGAACTGCCGCCATCGCCGAGCAATATATCGAGGGACGTGAGCTCTACGTAGGCGTACTCGGCAATACCAGGCTGCGCGTCCTGCCGGTTTGGGAATTGAAATTCGGCAGCATGGGCGGCCAGGGCGCACGGCACATTGCCACCCAGAAGGTCAAACACGATCCCGATTATCAGGAGCGGGTCGGAATCGAAGATGGGCCGGCCAAGGATCTTGCGCCGGAAGTACACGCCCGTATTCAGCGAATAGCAAAACGCATCTACCGAACGCTAGGGCTCGATGGATACGCGCGCATCGACTTTCGCCTCGCTGCCGACGGCACGCCGTATTTCATTGAAGCGAACCCCAATCCCGAAATCGCAAAGAGCCAGGAGTTCGCTACCGCGGCTCTGCATGACCGCCTCGATTACCCGGACCTGCTGCATCGCATTCTGGCGCTCGGAATAAGCCGGGCAAAGGCAGGCGTATCCGTGGGCTGAAAGGCAACATCAAACGGGGCATGCACAGCGGTGGTGCGCTCCGAAATTCAGGCCGCATCACGTCGTGAAATGAGGCGGACTAAACACCGCTGAACGAATTATACCCCTGGTCTTCCCAGAAGCCGCCCTTGTAGTCGTTGGTGACTTCCATCGAGATCACGTATTTCGGGCTCTTGAAGCCGAGTTTTGTCGGCACCCTGATCCTCATCGGGAAGCCATAAATGCGCGGCAAAATCTCGTCGCTGAACTTGAAGCTCATCTGGGTCTGCGCATGCAGCGCGGACGGCATGTCCAGCGGCGAGTTGTAACCGTCCCTGTCGGCGCACTGGAACCAGACATATTTCGCGCGCGTATCTGCGCCGATCAGTTTCAGGAAATCGCGCAAGGGGACGCCGGTCCAGCTTCCGATCGCGCTCCAGCCTTCGACGCAGATGTGGCGCGTGACCTGCTTGACCTGCGGCAACTGATAAAGCTCGTCCAGCGTCCAGGACTTCTTGTTTTCAACGAGGCCACGCACCTCGAGCTTCCAGCTCTTGCCGTCGATTTCAGGCGCGTCGTCGACGTCATAATAGCCATTGAACGGGAACGGCTTTGTGATGGCGCTTTCCGGATATGTCGGCGCCATGGCGTTCGGATTGAAGATCAACGCCTGCACGCCGTCATTGAACTTGGAAACCTGCTTCAGCATTTCTTCGGCCGAGAAACTGTCGGTCACGTCGCAGCCGGTGAGCAGCGTCAGCGCACCAAGGCTGGCGCCGCCGGAGATGAAGCGCCGGCGGGTGAGGTCGGGCATGGTCTTGACGGCGTCTCGGATGAGCAGCGTCTTGTCGACGCCGGGGATCAGGAGATTGCGCATGCGGCCCATGGTCATACTCCCTTAATTAGCGGCCGATGATCATGGCGCGCAGGCTCCTCGGCACCAGAAGAGCGAGCACGACATGGATCACCATGAAGGCGACAATGCCGGCCATGCAGAAGAAGTGGACGTAGCGGGCGGCCTCGTAGCCGCCGAACAGCGCCGTCAGATACTGAAACTGGACCGGTTTCCAGATCGCCAGACCCGACAGGACAATGAGGATGCCGACGATGATGACGCCGGCATAGAGCAGCTTCTGCACCTGATTGTATCTGGTGAGATCCGCATGCGACAGCTTGCCGGTCAGCGCCGCCTTGGTGTCCGAGATCACGCCCTCCGGCGTGATCGGCAGCAGCTTCTTGCGGAAGCGGCCGGTGGCAAGGCCCACAATCAGATAGATCAGGCCGTTGACCATCAGTAGCCACATCGCGGCGAAATGCCAGAGCAGCGCACCGGCGAGCCAGCCGCCCAGCGTGATGCTCGAGGAGAATGTGAAACCGAACAGCGGCGAGGCATTATAGATCTGCCATCCCGACATGATCATCAGGACCATCGCGAAGGCGTTGGTCCAGTGCAGCGCCCGCACCCAGGCCGGCTGGATGATCTTTGCCTTGGCTGGCGCGGCATGTTCGTTGCTGGCTGTTACGGCCGACATGGCTTTTCCCCGCTTGAAAATCGTTATCGTTTATACGCCGGGAACCGGCTTTTCGTTACTGCCATGGCGCGAGCAGATCGACGCATGGCGGCTATCGCCTTCACAAAAAAGCGAGCCGGGTTGCCCCGGCTCGCCCAATCCACGCGCCCCTGTTGGGACCAGTCAGGTGCGCGCGGGGAGTTTTAGGACGCCGGCATCAGCACGGTATCGACCACATGGATCACGCCGTTCGACTGGTTGACGTTGGTGATCGTGACCGTCGAGGTTCCGCCCTTGGCGTCGACGATCCAGGTCTTGCCGTCGGCCTTCTTGACCGTCAGCTCCTCGCCTTCGGCAGTCTTGAGCTTCTTGCCATCGGTCAGGTCGGACGCGGCGAGCTTGCCGGGCACGACATGGTAGGTGAGGATCTTGGTCAGGGTCGCCTTGTTCTCAGGCTTCACCAGCGTCTCTACCGTGCCGGCCGGCAGCTTGCCGAAGGCGGTGTTGGTCGGCGCGAACACCGTAAACGGGCCCTTGCCTTCCAGCGTCTCGACCAGGCCGGCGGCCTTCACCGCGGCAACCAGCGTGGTGTGGTCCTTCGAGTTGACGGCGTTCTGGATGATGTTCTTGGACGGGAACATCGCCGCGCCGCCGACCATCACGGTCTTTTCTTCCGCGCTTGCGGGCGCGGTGACGGTGGCGGTGAAAGCCAGTGCGCTGAACACGGCGGCCGACAGCAGTGCAATACGTTTGGACATGGAATCTTCTCCCGAGGATTGCGATGGCCGGCGGGGCATCCGCCGGTGATGAAAACAACGACGCTGGTCGATGGACCGGTTGTGTTCGTCGTCGTTGAGCCGAGCTACGGGAGGTTTTTGGCCCGGTTTCGGGGAATAAATTATCGTGATGGCTGAAACTTTTGGGGGCGCGGATCGTGGCCGAGCACCAGAAGCCGGATGGAGCGAAACGCAATCCGGGAGAACTCGGTCCGCTCGTGAGACCGTCCCGGTTACGCTGCGCTCCACCCGGGCTACGGAGGAGACTAATCCCTGTTCGCTGGCGTCTGGATGAACCCGCGATTATGCGTCGGGCTGATCAGGATCTCGTTGACGCACACGCGAGCCGGCAGGCTGGCGACAAAGGCGATGGTGCGGCCGCAATCTTCCGGTTGCAGCATTTTCGCCTGCTCTTCCTCCGACGGCACCACCGGGCGCAGCTTCAGGATCGGGGTTGCGACCTCGCCGGGCGACAGGCAGCAGGCGCGCAGGCCGTTGACGCATTCGTCCATGTTGAAGGAATGGGTCAGCGCCAGCACCGCGTGCTTGGTCGTGGTGTAGGCCGGGCCCGGCATTTTCGAGACGTGGCGGCCGGCCCAGGACGCGACGTTGATGATGCAGCCGTCCTTTTGTTTCCTCATTGCCGGCAGCACCGCGCGCATGCAGTAGAGCACGCCGTTGAGGTTGATCTCGACGACCTTGTCCCAGCCCTCCAGCTCCATGTCGGCCCAGCTTCGCTTCGGCACATTGAGGCCGGCGCTGTTGACCAGCAGGTCGATCCGGCCGTGTTTGGCCAGGATCTGGTCCGCGGCCTTGTTCACATCGGCCTTATTGCTGACATCGAGCTGGATCGCCTCGGCCTTGCCGCCCTTTTTGGTGATGTTGGCGACGACGCGTTCGAGTTCTTCCTTGCGCCGTCCCGAAACCACCACGGTCCAGCCGTCGGCCGCCAGAAATTCCGCCCCAGACTCGCCGATTCCGCTGCCACCGCCGGTTACCCAAGCCACCCGTTTCCCGTTATTTGTCATGCAAACTGTCTCCGTTGCTTTTAGAAGGGCGTTCTTGCTAATCCAGCCGGCGAAATTCCGCCCGGGCCAGCGCCCTTCAGGGAATGTTGCATGAACACGACCGCCAACGCCAACCTGTTTTCCCGCCTGTTCGATACGCTCGACGATCCGAACCGGCTCGCGATCGAAATGCTCGACGGCACGCGCATCAGCTATGGCGAGCTGATCGCCCGCGCCGGTCAGATGGCGAATGTGCTGGTCTCGCGCGGCGTCAAGCCCGGTGACCGCGTCGCGGCGCAAACCGAAAAATCGGTGCCGGCGCTGATCCTCTACCTCGCGACGGTTCGCGCGGGCGCGGTCTATCTGCCGCTCAACACCGCCTATACGCTCAACGAGCTCGACTACTTCATCTCCGACGCCGAGCCGTCGCTGGTCGTCTGCGATCCCTCGAAGGCGGAAGGCATCGGTACGATCGCCGCCAAGGTGAAGGCCAAGGTCGAGACGCTCGGCGCCGACGGCAAGGGATCGCTGACGGATGCCGCGGCCAAGGCGGGGGCCGCGTTCGCGACCGTCGCCCGCGCCAATGACGACCTCGCCGCGATTCTCTACACGTCAGGCACCACCGGCCGCTCCAAGGGCGCGATGCTGACGCACGACAATCTCGCGTCAAACTCCTACAGCCTGGTCGACTACTGGCGCTTCACCGACAAGGACGTGCTGATCCACGCGCTGCCGATCTATCACACCCACGGCCTGTTCGTGGCGAGCAACGTCACTTTGTTCGCACGCGCCTCGATGATCTTCCTGCCAAAGCTCGACCCTGAAACGATGATCAAGCTGATGGCGCGCGCGACCGTCATGATGGGAGTGCCAACGTTCTACACGCGGCTGCTGCAGAGCCCGGCGCTGTCGAAGGAATCGACCAAGCACATGCGGCTGTTCATTTCGGGCTCCGCGCCGCTGCTCGCCGACACCCACCGCGAATGGTCCGCGCGCACCGGCCACGCCGTACTGGAACGCTACGGCATGACCGAAACCAACATGAACACGTCCAACCCCTATGACGGCGAGCGCGTGCCCGGCGCGGTCGGCCTTCCCCTGCCCGGCGTCTCCGTGCGCGTCACCGACCCCGAGACCGGCAAGGAGCTTGCGCGCGACGAGATCGGCATGATCGAGGTCAAGGGCCCCAACGTGTTCAAGGGCTATTGGCGGATGCCGGAAAAGACAAAATCCGAATTCCGCGACGACGGCTTCTTCATCACCGGCGATCTCGGCAAGATCGACGCCAAGGGCTATGTGCACATCCTCGGCCGCGGCAAGGACCTGGTGATATCAGGCGGCTTCAACGTCTACCCGAAAGAGATCGAGAGCGAGATCGACGCCATGCCGGGTGTGATCGAGTCCGCCGTGATCGGCGTGCCGCATGCCGATTTCGGCGAAGGCGTCACTGCGGTCGTGGTCTGCAACAAGAACGCAGGCGTCACCGAGGCCGGCGTGTTGAAGGCGCTCGATGGACGGCTGGCCAAATTCAAGATGCCGAAGCGCGTCTTCGTCGTCGACGAGCTGCCGCGCAACGCCATGGGCAAAGTGCAGAAGAATATTTTGCGGGATACCTATAAGGATATCTATGCGAAAGCGTAGGAGCCAATCGCTCCGGGGAGCAAATCATGAACCGGGAACAGGCCAAAGGTATTCTTGACCACCTGCTCGCGGCCGCATTCGAACTCGACGAAGCGAGGGCAGCAGCAGAGATTCTTGAAGATCAAGATGAGGATGCCGCCTCGCTCAAGAGGCTTATCATCAAGCTCAATTCCGAACTGCTGCAGACGGCCTATGATCGCTTTCCAGGTCTCATCCCGTTCGAAGAATTTCCCGAAATCAGCAGCTCGCTCTGTTGGGATCAAGTACAGCTTCCGCCTTCTGTATCGGTGGCCGAGATCGACCGGATCATCTTCTCCGTCATGAAGCCGCGATGGCAGAAAATGGCCATGGTGGTTGGCAATGCGTCCGTGCGGAGCGAGGCGATCGAGGTGCCGGTCAGCCACGAAATGTTCGCTGCTCGCATCCAGGCTTTGGCTGCGGCCGGCCGTCTCGAGAATCAGGGCGACCTCCGTAGATGGCGCCATAGCGAGATCAGATTGAAGGCTGAACCTGCGCCTCAGTAGCCCGGATGGAGCGAAGCGTAATCCGGGAACGGTCTGTCCATCCGCGCAAGAGTCCCGGATTTCGCTTCGCTCCATCCGGGCTACGCGCTACTGCCCGTTCAACAAGCTGATCACGAACCTTCCGCCGACGATGAACATATAGGTGCTGAACGCCGCCTCCAGCGCGCGTTTCGACAATGCATGCGCCACCTTCACCCCGAGCGGTGCCGTAACAAGCGTGGTCGGCATCACCAACAGCGCGCCGATCAGCGAGACATAGCCGAGCGAGAATGGAAGCTGCAGCGCGGCGACATCGGGAAAGCGCGCGGCGGCCGGCCAGCCGGCGTAGACATAGCCGATCGCACCGGGAATCGAGATCAGTACTGCAATCGCCGACGAGGTCGCGACCGCCTGATGGATCGGCCGGCCGTAGAAGGTCATCAAGAGGTTCGCGAACAAGCCACCGCCCACGCCCATCAAGGTCGACAACAACCCGACGAAGAAGCCGTAAACGCGCATCAGAAAGCCCTTCGGCACGTCGTCGCCGAGCTTCCAGGTTTCCCGCGACAGCAACAGCCGCGCCGCCGCCGACCACGCCACTACCACGAACACGATCTTGAACAGCCGCTCCGGCGCAAAGCGCGCCGTGACGCTGCCGGCCACAACACCAAGCACGATCGGCAGCCACCAGCGCCTGAGAATGCCCATGTCGACCGCGCCCCTTTTGTAATGGGCGCGAAACGAAGCGAGCGAGGTCGGGATGATGATGGCGAGCGAAGTACCGATGCAGAGCGGCATCCGTACTTCCAGCGGGACGCCGGCGAGGCGGAAGCATTCATAAAAAACCGGGACCAGGATCGCACCGCCGCCGATACCGAACACGCCGGCAAGAAACCCCGACAGCGCCCCGACTGCGATCAGCAGCAATGCGAGTTCGATGAGTTCTCTCGGATCGAGGCCGGCGATCATGTCTTGCGCATCTCGCGTTCTGGATTTGCGGCCGCGATAGCCGCCGCGGGGCAGCCTTAGCTGTTTCTGAAATGCGGGAGTATCCATTCTCTCATGGGGCACCCTTGCCGCGCGATCGCGACCATCATCACTGCCTGGTGTTCTCAGGTGCCCGGCACCGCTGAGCGGCGCTTCTCGGGCAACACAAAGGCGGGCCGCAAAATCCGCATATCGGGTCGGCTCTGGATGAATAGCCTCGATGCCCTTGCCCACCGCCGCGAAGGAGGGCGTTGGCATCGTGCGGGTGCCGTCATGGCAGGCCGAAGCCGATCTCGCGGCCGGCCATCTGGTCCGCCTGCGATTACGAACCCGCTCCGGCCCGCTGCACCTGATGTTTCAGCCATCGCGGCGAGGCTTCTCCGAAGGTCCGCGTCTTCGACGACCTACCTCGTTGAGCGATGGCGCGGCGTCGATGCGTTCGGGTTTCCGCCGCGGCCGCCAATGAACAGAACCAATATTCAATTCTTCAACCGTGCCAACCGGCTCTGGTATACCAAGCCGCTGATCAATCGCATTTCATAGCCGTGCTAGTAATGAACCGCGGTTCGATTCCAAGCCATTTGGCCGTTGCGCGGACTGTTTCGACTCCGTAAATAGAATTCATCTACCGCGTTCCCCGATGGGCCGGCCGCGGTCCCACACAACATAAAGCTGCCGAATGACCGCCAGGATCGAACGACCGATATCGCCCCATTTGCAGACCTATCGCGTGACCCTGACGATGGCGCTGTCCGTCATCCATCGCGCCACCGGTATTGCGCTCTATTTCGGTACCCTGCTGCTGTCCTGGTGGCTGATCGCCGCCGCCTCCGGGCCCGGGGCCTATGCCAATGTCCAGGCCTTCACCGGCAGCATCATCGGCAAGCTGATCGTGTTCGGCTACACGTGGGCGCTGCTGCATCATCTGTGCAGCGGTTTCCGCTACTTCTTCTGGGACCTCGGCTACGGCTTCAAGGCCAATGAGCGCGAGGCGCTGACCTGGGGCGCGCTGATCGCGGGCATTTCGCTGACCGTCCTTGTCTGGATCGTCGCGTATACGGTCGGAGGCGGACGATGAGCAGCCGTTCGTCGATGCGCACGCCGCTCGGCCGGGTCCGCAATCTCGGTTCCTCGCATTCCGGCACCAGCGATTTCTGGCGCCAGCGTCTCACCGCGGTGGCGATGGCGCTCCTGATCCTGCCCGTTATCGTCATCGTGCTGATGCTGATCGGCCGCAACCAGGCGGGTGCGGCGCAAATTCTCGGCTCGTTGCCGATCGCGATCATCCTGGTCCTCTTCATCATCGCCAGCGCCTGGCACATGAAGATCGGCATGCAGATCGTGATCGAGGATTATATCCACAACGAGAAGCTCAAGCTCGCCAGCGTGATGGCGAACAATTTCTTCTGTATCGCGGTGGCGCTTGCCTCGATTTACGCGATCATCAAACTGTCATCGGGAGTGTAGCCCATGGCTGCTGACGGCAACGGCAAGGCTACCAACGGCAGTGGCCCGGCCACCAACGGAAAAGCCTATCCGATCGAGGACCACACCTACGACGTGGTGGTGGTCGGTGCCGGCGGCGCCGGCTTGCGCGCCGTGGTCGGCTGCTCGGAAGCCGGCCTGCGCACCGCCTGCATCACCAAGGTGTTCCCGACCCGCTCGCATACGGTCGCCGCGCAAGGCGGCATCTCGGCCTCGCTCGGCAACATGCATCCGGACGACTGGCGCTGGCACATGTACGACACGGTCAAGGGGTCGGACTGGCTCGGCGACCAGGACGCGATCGAATACATGGTGCGCAACGCGCCCGAAGCCGTCTACGAGCTGGAGCATTGGGGCGTGCCGTTCTCGCGCACCGAGGACGGCAAGATCTACCAGCGCCCGTTCGGCGGCATGACCATGGACTACGGCAAGGGCCAGGCCCAGCGCACCTGCGCCGCCGCCGACCGCACCGGCCACGCCATGCTGCACACGATGTACGGTCAGGCGCTGCGCCACTCGGCCGAATTCTACATCGAATTCTTCGCCATCGATCTGATCATGGACGACCAGGGCGTCTGCCGCGGCGTGATCGCGCTCAAGCTCGATGACGGCACGCTGCATCGCTTCCGCGCCCAGACCACCATCCTTGCCACCGGCGGCTATGGCCGCGCCTACGCCTCCTGCACCTCGGCGCATACCTGCACCGGCGATGGCGGCGGCATGGTGCTGCGCGCCGGCCTGCCGCTGCAGGACATGGAATTCATCCAGTTCCACCCGACCGGCATCTATGGCTCGGGCTGCCTCGTCACCGAGGGCGCCCGCGGCGAAGGCGGCTATCTCGTCAATTCCGAGGGCGAGCGCTTCATGGAGCGTTACGCGCCCTCCGCCAAGGACCTCGCCTCGCGCGACGTCGTCTCGCGCTCGATGACCATCGAGATCCGCGAAGGCCGCGGCGTCGGCAAGAAGAAGGACCACATCTACCTGCACCTCGATCATCTCGATCCCAAGGTACTGAACGAACGGCTTCCGGGCATTTCCGAATCGGCGAAGATTTTCGCCAATGTCGACGTTACCCGTGAGCCGATCCCGATCGTGCCGACCGTGCATTACAACATGGGCGGCATTCCGACCAATTATCACGCCGAAGTGCTGACCAAGAGGGACGGCGACGACAATGCCGTGGTGCCCGGCCTGATGGCGATCGGCGAAGCCGCCTGCGTGTCCGTGCACGGCGCCAACCGGCTCGGCTCCAACTCGCTGATCGACCTCGTCGTGTTCGGCCGCGCCGCCGCGCTGCGGCTTGCGGAAAAGCTGACGCCGAACGGCAAGCAGCCGGACCTGCCGAAGGATTCGTCCGATCTGGCGCTCGGCCGGCTCGACCATTATCGCTACGCCTCCGGCGGCACGCCGACCGCAAAACTGCGCGAAGGCATGCAGCACGTCATGCAGAGCAATTGCGCGGTGTTCCGCACCGGCGAGATCCTGCACGAAGGCCAGAACCTGATCCACAAGGTCCATGGCGGCATCGGCGACGTCGCGACGACCGACCGCTCGCTAGTCTGGAATTCCGACCTGATCGAAACGCTCGAATTCGACAATCTGATCGTGCAGGCGGTCGTCACCATGGATTCGGCGGCGAACCGCACCGAAAGCCGCGGCGCGCATGCGCGCGAGGACTTTTCCGAGCGCGACGACAAGAACTGGATGAAGCACACGCTGGCCTGGATCGACGATCACGGCAACACCACGATCGACTATCGCCCCGTGCACAATTACACGATGACGAACGACGTTCAGTACATCCCGCCGAAGGCGCGGGTTTATTGATGACGACAGCGAAGGCTTGCAAGCATGGCTGAATTCACACTTCCCAAGAACTCAAAGATCACCGGCGGCAAGGCCTGGCCGAAACCGGCGGGCGCGACCGAGACGCGCGAGTTCCGGGTCTATCGCTGGAACCCGGACGACGGCAAGAACCCGAGCGTCGACACCTATCATGTCGACATCAATGATTGCGGGCCGATGGTGCTGGACGGCCTGATCTGGATCAAGAACAACATCGACCCCACGTTGACCTTCCGCCGCTCCTGCCGCGAAGGCGTCTGCGGCTCCTGCGCCATGAACATCGACGGCCAGAACACGCTGGCCTGTACCAAGTCGATGCACGACGTCGCTGCGGGCGGCGCGGTGAAGGTCAATCCGCTGCCGCACCAGCCGGTCGTGAAGGACCTGGTCCCGGATCTGACCAATTTCTACGCGCAATACGCTTCCATCGAGCCGTGGCTGAAGACGACCACGCCGACGCCGCAGAAGGAATGGAAACAGAGCCACGAGGACCGCGAGAAGCTCGACGGCCTCTACGAATGCATTCTCTGCGCCTGCTGCTCGACCTCCTGCCCGAGCTATTGGTGGAACAGCGACCGCTTCCTGGGACCGGCGGCACTCTTGCAGGCAAACCGCTGGGTGACGGATTCCCGCGATGAAGCCACCGGCGAGCGGCTCGACAACCTCGAAGATCCGTTCCGGCTCTACCGCTGCCACACCATCATGAACTGCGCCAAGGCGTGCCCGAAGGGCCTCAACCCGTCGGAAGCAATCGCCGAGCTCAAGCTGAAGATGGTCGAGCGCCAGATCTAGGCCGAGATGCCGTAGCCCGGATGGAGCGCAGCGAAATCCGGGACAGGTTTAGCCGGCTGTGAGAATCCCCCGGATTGCGCTCCGCTCCATCCGGGCTACGAGAATCCTCATCCCGGGGCATGGGCCGCTCGTTGGCTATGCCCGGCCGGACTAGAATAATTATCAATTTATCGATCCGCATTAACGCCGTCCGGCGGCGCAAAAAAGTTCCGCTCCTCACACGCTTTATTCCCAACCAAGGATTGCGTTAAGCTCGGGCGGGGAGCTGGAGCGAGCGTGCAGACCGCGCAACGTAATTCGTTGAGACTGTTGCAATGGATGATGGTCGCCTCGCTGGCCCTTCCGTTGGCGCTCTTTGTATTTGCGTCCGCCGTCTCCTGGGTCTCGATCCGCGAAACCGCCGATCGCGAAATCGAGCATTCGCTGGATGTCGCGCACGAGCACGCGCTGAAAGTATTCGAGACCATCGACCGCAGCCTGTCGGAGATGGCCGAGATCATCCGCGACGTTCCCGATGCCGACATCGTGGCCCGCGAGCAGACGCTGCATCTGCGGCTGAAGCGACTGGTCATCTCGCTGCCGCAGGTGAAGTCGGCCTGGATCTTCGACGCCAAGGGCCACGCCCTCGTCAACAGCCTTGTCGTCCCGGCGCCAGGGATCGATTTTTCCGACCGGGACTATTTCAAGGCCCACGTTGACGCCGACATTGGAACCTATATCGGTGAAGCGCTGAAACCGCGGCCGCCCTATCAGGGCGCCGCGTTCTTTGGCGTCAGCCGGCGGCGCCCGAGCGAGGACGGCAGCTTCGCCGGCGTGCTGCAGGCTTCCGTATTCCCGGAATATTTCGAGAATTACTACGCCCGGCTCGGCCGCGAGCCCGGCAGCTACTTTGCGCTCGGCCGCGCCGACGGCACGGTGCTGGCGCGCTTTCCCATCAGCGACCGCGACATCCGCCTCGACCGCAACGGGCCGATCGGAAAACTGGTCTCGGCCAATCCCATGGCCGGCCTCATCACCGTGACCTCGCCGACCGACGGTGTCGAACGCCGCCTCGGCTATCGGCGGCTCGCGGAATATCCGATCTATATCGGCGCGGGCCTCGAGACTTCGGCGATCCGCGCGCGCTGGCTGTCCACCACGAGCCAGCATCTGATCTTCGGCGCGCCGGCCACCGCGCTGCTGTTTGCCTTGCTGGGGCTGGCCTTGCGCCGCACGCGCCATCTTCATCTCGAGGCCGAAAGGCGGCAGCAGGCCGAGGAAGCGCTGAAGCACGGCCAGCGGCTGGAGGCGCTGGGCCGGCTGACCGGCGGCGTTGCACACGACTTCAACAATCTGCTCACCGTGATCCGTGCTTCCGTCGACCTGCTGCGGCGCCCCGACCTGCCGGATGCGCGCCGGCTGCGCTATGTCGATGCGATCTCGGATACGGTAACCCGCGCCGCCAAGCTGACCGGACAGTTGCTGGCCTTCGCGCGGCGGCAGACGCTGAAGCCGGAGGTGTTCGACGTCGGCAGAAGCGTGCAGATGCTCAGCGAAATGATCGGCACGCTGGTCGGTCCGCGGATCGAGATTGTCATCCTCGGGCCGGACGAGCCGTGCTTCGTCAACGCCGACGCCAGCCAGTTCGAGACGGCCATTATCAACATCGCCGTCAACGCGCGGGACGCCATGGAGGGTCATGGACGGTTGACGATGGCGGTGGGAATGGCGGCCAGCCTGCCCAATGCCGCCCCGCTGCCGCAACATCCCTATGGCTATGTAGCCGTATCCGTCGCCGACACCGGCAGCGGCATTCCGCCGGATCGGCTCGAACGCATCTTCGAACCCTTCTTCACGACCAAGCAGGCCGGCCATGGTACCGGGCTCGGCCTGTCGCAGGTGTTCGGCTTCGCCAAGCAATCCGGCGGCGAAGTAGCCGTCGCCAGCGAAGTCGGCAAAGGCAGCATTTTCACGCTGTATCTGCCGCGCACCGCCCGCAGCGGGAAATCGCGACAGCCGGCGGCAGATGCCGCCGCGATCGATGGGAGCGGGATGTCGGTGCTGGTGGTCGAGGACAATGCCGAGGTCGGACGCTTCACGACCGATGCACTGGCCGAGCTCGGCTACGCTACCAAACTCGTCGGCAACGCTACGCATGCGCTCGAAGAACTCGCAAGCAGCGCCGAGCGATTCGACGCCGTGTTCACTGACGTCGTGATGCCCGGAATGTCCGGCATCGAACTCGCCCAGGAAATCCGCCGCCGCCATCCCCAGCTGCCGGTCGTGTTGACCAGCGGCTACAGCCACGTGCTGTCGGAGCACGGCAGCCACGGTTTCGAGCTGCTGCAAAAACCCTATTCGATCGAGCAGCTCTCCCGCGTGCTGCACCGTGTTGCCCGGCGAGACGTTGCACAAGCAGCGGCCTCCGCATCATCCTGAAAGCAACTGCACCGCTGGCGGACAGGTCGACGCGGTCGCGCATTTTTCGTGCGCCGCCTTCTGGTGCTGCCGGCATAGGCGGTCCGGAATCCGGGGGAACCTTTTGATTTGGTTGCCGTTGTGCCGCCATGGGCAAAGCAACCGTCAAATCTTCAGCGAAAAAACCGAACGAGCCCGCCAAGGCAAGCAAGAAACCGGACGCCGGCGCAAGCACGCCGGATTCCGAAGAAAAGGCCGAACTCGCCGAAGTCGTTGCCGAAACCGGCGATCACGTCGCACCGCCGCCGCCGGAGGTCGTCGAGCCGGATCCGGAATTGTCCCCTGAAGAGGCCGAACAGGCCCGCAAGGATTACCTGCTGACGCGGTTCTGGATCAGCGCGCGCGGCTATTGGGGCCGCAACGGCGACCGGTTGGCGTGGCTGTTCTCGATCGGCCTGCTGCTCCTGATCGTCGCCAATGTCGGCTTTCAATACGGCATCAACGTCTGGAATCGCGCAATCTTCGACGCCATCGAGAAGCGCGATGCCGCGACCGTGTACTATCTCGCCGCGGTGTTCTTTCCGCTTGCGATCGGCAGCGTGCTGCTCGGCGTGGCGCAGGTGTTCGCCCGCATGGGCATCCAGCGCCGCTGGCGCGCCTGGCTGACCAGTGCGGTGTTATCGCGCTGGCTTTCCAACGGCCGCTACTACCAGCTCAACCTCGTCGGCGGCGATCACAAGAATCCGGAATATCGCATCGCCGAGGATCTGCGGATCGCGACCGACTCGCCGGTGGATTTCGTCGCCGGCGTCACGTCGGCATTCCTCTCGGCGGCCACCTTCATCGTCGTGCTCTGGACCATCGGTGGCGCGCTGACGCTGACGGTGGGCGGCTCCACCATCACCATTCCCGGCTTCCTCGTGATCGCCGCGATCATCTATGCCGCAATCGCCTCCGGCTCGATCACGGCGATCGGACATAGTTTCGTGCAGGTGTCCGAAGACAAAAACCAGGCCGAGGCCGAATACCGTTATGTCCTGACCCGCGTGCGCGAGAACGGCGAAAGCATCGCGCTACTCGGCGGCGAAGAGGAAGAGCGTGACGGCATCGACAGGACGTTTTCAAACGTGCTGCGGCAATGGGCGCGCGTGGCGGGGCAACATATGCGCACCACGCTGGTATCGCAGGGATCGGGCCTCATCGCACCGGTCGTTCCACTGCTGCTATGTGCACCGAAATATCTCGACGGCAGCATGACGCTCGGACAGGTGATGCAGGCGGCGTCCGCGTTCACCATCGTGCAGACTGCATTCGGCTGGCTGGTCGACAATTATCCGCGGCTGGCCGACTGGAACGCCGGGGCGCGCCGGATCGCCTCATTGATGATGTCGCTCGACGGCCTTGAGCGCGCCGAACAGGGCGACGGCATCGGCCGCATCGAACGCGGTGAGACCAAAGGCGACGCCATGCTGAGTCTCAACGATCTCTCGGTGACGCTCGACGACGGCACTGCTGTTGTCGACGAAACCGAAATCGTGATCGAACCCGGCGAGCGACTATTGGTGGCTGGCGAGTCCGGCACCGGCAAGAGCACGCTGATCCGCGCGCTCGCCGGGCTGTGGCCCTGGGGCGGGGGCAGCATCAACTTCCACCCCGACCGCCGGCTCTTCATGCTGCCGCAAAAGCCGTACATCCCCTCCGGTACGCTGCGGCGCGCGATCACCTATCCCGGCGCGGCCGATGACTGGCTCACGGAGCAGATCTGCGACGCGCTGCATAAGGTCGGCCTCGACCATCTCAAGGAGAAGATCGAGGAAGAGGGACCATGGGACCAGACGCTGTCCGGCGGCGAGAAGCAGCGGCTGGCATTCGCGCGGCTGTTGCTGCACAACCCCGATATTGTGGTGCTGGACGAGGCGACGTCGGCGCTCGATGAAAAGAGCCAGGACAAGATGATGGAGATCGTCATCAAGGAGCTACCGAACGCAACCATCGTCAGCGTCGCCCACCGCGCCGAGCTGGAGGCATTCCATAGCCGCAAGATCGTGCTGGAGCGGCGCAAGGGCGGCGCCAAGCTGGTCAGCGACGTCGCCCTGATCCCGCGCAAGGACAAACGCCGCCTGCTCGGCCGCTTCCTGCGCCATCGGAAGACCGCGAAGAAAGCGGCGTAGTGCCCATCTAGCCGTCATTGCGAGCGCAGCGAAGCAATCCACCTCTCCACTTGCCGCGCTATGGATTGCTTCGCTTCGCTCGCAATGACGCGTATAGGCCGCGGCACATTGGCTACCCCGCCTTCGAGGGCACGACGGGGCGGTCGATCGCGGCAACAATTCAACCTGTTTCGCCGCCACAAAACCGGCTATGCATGCGGCGCTTCTACCCGAGGACTACCGTTTGACGCCCGACAACGATCCTTCGCCCGCGCCGTTCGGCGCATTCGCCCCGAATGCCGCACAGGCTGCGATCATTTCGCTCGCCCATCGCACGCGGCTGAAGCGCGGTGCGTTTCGCCCCTGGCTGTCGCGGCTGGTGAATCTCTTGCGCTCAGGTCCGGTCGACGTGCCATATCAAGGCGCCTCGTTTCGCTTCTATCACCAGGCCAGCGCCACCGAGCGCGGCGCGCTGTTCAATCCCGCCTACAACATCGAGGAGCTGGATTTTCTGCGTGCGCATGTGCCCACTGGAGGCACCTTCGTCGATGTCGGCGCCAATGTCGGGACCTACGCACTTGCATTGGCGCGTCATGTCGGCACCGGCGGCAAGGTGATCGCGATCGAGCCGCATCCGGTCACCCATGCGCGGCTCGCCTTCAACAACGCCGCCTCCGGCTACACCCAGGTGCGGCTGGTCGCGGCGGCTGCCGGCCCCGCCGACGGCGACTTGCTGATCGAAACCGACGGCGACAATCTCGGCGCCAGTCACATCGTCTCGGGCGAGGCCTCCGGCAAGGCGATCAAGGTGCCGTCGCTGCGGCTGCAGCGTATCCTCGAAGAGGCCGGTGTCTCTCATGTCGACGCGCTCAAGATCGACGTCGAAGGGTTTGAGGACCGTGTACTGACGGGCTTCTTCGCCGACGCGCCGCAGGCGTTGTGGCCCCGTGCCGTCGTGATCGAGCATCTGTCGAAGGACGAATGGCTGGACGACTGCATCGCCGACATGCGCGCGCGGGGTTATATCGAGACGGGCAAGACCCGCAGCAACACGCTGCTGGCACGAGGTTGAATTTCCGCATTCCTCAAACCGCAGGAGAGCTTGATGATCGACCACGTCGGATTTCCGGTTTCGGATTATGAACGCTCCAAGGCCTTCTATCTGAAGGCATTGGCGCCGCTCGACTACACCCTCGTGATGGAAGTCACGCAGGAGCAACACGGCCACGACCCCGCCGCAGGTTTCGGCGCCAATGGAAAGCCCGATTTCTGGATCGGCGGCGAAGGCGGGTTGGACAAGCCGCTGCATGTCGCGATCGTGGCGAAGGACCGTGCGACGGTGGACGCCTTCTACAAGGCAGCCATTGCCGCCGGCGGGCGCGACAACGGCGCCCCGGGAATTCGCTCGCACTATCATCCGAACTATTACGGCGCGTTCGTGCTCGATCCCGACGGCCACAACATCGAGGCGGTCTGCCACGCGCCCGCTTGATCCGATCCACGGGTTCCATTTTAGAATCGGAAGGGAACTTTAAGGCGTCGCAGTCGTTGTCGCACCCGGAGCTGACTGTTCAGGAGATGTGATGCCGATCGAACCGCCGGAGATACCGCCGGCGACGCCAGGACAACCAACCGAGCCGCCACGGGAGGCCCCACCCGGGAGCCCTCGCCCGGAGGTCCCACCACCATTACGTGAACCAGGTCAGCCGCCACAACCGCAAGAGTTGCCGGGCAAAATGCCGGATGAGTTGCCGGTACGCGGGCCGAACGGTCCTCGCACGCCCAATCCCGCCACCGATCCGGGGGCCGGATGAACGCCTCGCCTGAACGCGCAATGAACAGGGATGCATGCAACCCATTGCGCCAATGAAATAAAAAGCATCCGAGCATTTGTAGGCCGCCACATTCCGGCCTAATGATTAGCCGCTCATCGACCAACTGACATGTCAATGAGGGCCCTTCCGTTGCTGTCAGGCCTATCTTCGGGGACCAAGGACATCATGACAAACCTCCGCATTCTGCTGCTCGCCACGACTGCTTTGACGGCGACGCAGTTCGTGACCTCCGCATCGCATGCGCAGGCGGCGCCGATCGTCGTGGCGCAAGCCAAGGAAGACGACGGCCGACCCAAGGGCGGCCAGCAGGGAGGCCAGCCACCGCAGAAGGGTGCGCCCCCGCCACCGGCTGCCGCACCGAAGGCGCCCGCGCCCGCCGCCCCGCCGCCGCCGGCTGCGACGCCTCCGCGTCCGGCCGCGCCGCCGCCACCGCCCCCTGCGGCAGCGCCGCCGCCGCGTCCCACGCCTCCGCCGCCACCGCCCGCGGCGGCCCCACCGCCACGTCCGACGCCGGCACCGCCGCCGCCTGCGGCTGCACCTGCGCGCCCGACACCTCCTTCGGACGCCGCCCCCAAGGCACCGGCAGCACCTCCGCCACCTCCCGCGGCGGCACCTGCACGTCCGACCACACCGCCTCCTCCGCCGCCGGCAGCAGCGCCTGCAGCGCCGAAGCAACCTGCTGCCCCGACACCGACGCCACCGCCGCCTTCATCCCAGAAGGGGACGCCTTCGCCTGTGCCGCCACCGGCCGCCGGCGCCAAGCAGCCACCCGCGCCTGCCGCCACACCAGCTGCACCAGCGGCATCGCCGACGACCACGCCTCCGCCCAGCGGAAGCACAGCCGCGCCGCCGCCGCGTCCCGGTGCGACACCGACACCGACAACGCCTCCGGCCGCTGGCGCACCGACCGCAGCGCCTCCCGCCGCGGGCGCGCCGACGACCGCGCCAGCCGCAGGCGCGCCAGCCGCCCCAACCGGCCGCCCCGGCGCGCCACCGCCCGCCGGAACGGCGGCGCCTGCGCCGACAACCAGTCCCGCACCGGCTGCCGGCGCACCTGCCGCGCCGGGCGGCATGGCCG
Source organism: Bradyrhizobium sp. CCBAU 051011 (assembly GCF_009930815.1). Taxonomy (NCBI): domain Bacteria; kingdom Pseudomonadati; phylum Pseudomonadota; class Alphaproteobacteria; order Hyphomicrobiales; family Nitrobacteraceae; genus Bradyrhizobium; species Bradyrhizobium sp. CCBAU 051011. The sequence goes on from NZ_CP022222.1 coordinate 2,110,458, forward strand.
CGCCGACGGCGCCTACGGCTGTGCCGGGCGCGCCCAACGCCACGCCGCCCGCCGGCCAGGTCCGCAATGCGCCGCCAACCGTCGCGCCGGCATTCCAGCGTGCGCCTCAGGTCACGGCTCCATTGCCGCCACCGCCTCCGCCTGCGGAGGGCATGAGGGCAGTTGCCCCGGGTGCTGCGCCTGTTGGCCCGCAGCGACTGGACGACTTCCGCGGCCAACGTCGCGAGACGCAGCAGGGCGGCCGCACCATCATCACCGAGCCCGGCCGGATCATCATTCGCGATCCCGGCGGACAGCAATATGTCCGCCACAGCGAAGTGGACCGCTTCCGCTACGGTGCGCGTGACATCCAGACCCAGACCGTCGGTGGCGAGACCCGCACCGTCGTGATCAGGCCTGACGGCACGCAGGTGATCACCGTGGTCGGCCGCGATGGTCAGTTGCTGCGCCGCATCCGCCGCGACGAGCGGGGCCGCGAGGTCATCATCATCGACAACAGCTACCGCGATCCGCGCGGGGGCGGCGGATTCTATGTCGCCCTGGCGCCGCCGGTGGTGCGCATTCCCTATAACCGTTACATCGTCGACGCCGAGGAGGCGTCGCCGGAGGTGCTCTACGAGACCATGATGGCGCCGCCGGTGGAACGGATCGAGCGGCGTTATTCGCTGGACGAAATCCGCTACAGCCCCACGGTGCGGCAGCGGATGCCGAGCATCGACGTCAACACCATCAACTTCGCAACCGGATCGTGGGAAATCCCGCCCGATCAGGCGGCGAAGCTGCAGGCGATCGCGGACGGCCTCAACCGCGCGATCCAGGAGAATCCGCGCGCGGTGTTCCTGATCGAGGGCCACACCGACGCGGTCGGCAACGACGTCGACAATCTGTCGCTGTCGGATCGCCGCGCCGAATCCGCCGCCACCCTGCTGACGCAGCAGTTCAACGTGCCGGCGGAAAACCTGACCTCGCAGGGTTATGGCGAGCAGTACCTGAAGGAGCAGATCGACGGGCCGAGCCCGATCAACCGGCGCGTGACCATCCGCAACATCACGCCGCTGCTCAATGGCGGGCAGGCCTCGCTGCCGCCGCCCCCGCCCGGCACCGCGCCACCGCGCCGATAAGAAAGGTCATCGCAAATGAAAATGGCCGGGAGCAATCCCGGCCATTTTAATTAAAGCGTTTTCAAGCGAAGTGGGCACCGGTTCGCGTCAAGAAAACGCGTCATAACAAGATTTCTCACGCGCTGAGCGCCCGCGGTGTCACGCAGGCCTCGCAAATGGCCGATGCGTGCCGGTGGTCGGTGCCGCAGCAGCCGCCGAAAATCCGCATCTTCGGAAACGCGCTCCGAAGGCCCGCGTAACGCCGCCCGAGATCGGCCGGGTCGCCCGCATCGAGCGTTTCGGATTCGTCGAGTTCGGCATGGCTCTTGGTCGAGGCGTTGGCCCTGATGCCATGGATACGTTCCGTCCAGGCTTCGCCCGCCTGCAACGCATCCTCGAAATGCGTCGGGTGCGCACAGTTGATCAGGAAGTATTCGGGCGCGCCATCGGTCTCGCGATCCACGGCCTCGATCGCCTCGCGCAACGTCTCGCCCTTCACCAGACGGCCATTGGTCTCCACGGTGAACGAGATCGCCGCCGGTATCTCCAGCGCTTTCGCGGCGCGCGCGATGCCGATCGCTTCATTGATGCTGGTGAGCGTATAGGCGGTCACCATGTCGGCGCCACCCTCGACAAAGGCCGCGATCTGCGCCCGATGATAGTCCTCGGCTTCCGCCGCATCCATGTTGCCCGCCTTGTAGCCATCGCCGCGCGGACCGATGGCGCCGCTGATGATGCAGGACGCGCCCGGCCGTTCCCAGCCGGCGCGCAATTCCTCCAGGAATGCGATCGAACGGACATTGATCGCCTTGAGCGCGGACGCATCGTACCCGAGCTTGGTGCCCCAGTCCGGATTGGCGCGCCATGTCGGACTGTCGAGCACGAAGCCCGTGCCATGGTCGCGCGCAACTGCAAGATAGGCGGCGTAATATTGCTTGAGCTGCTCCCGCCCTTCGGCGCTGTCGAGCAGCACAAAGGCGCCAAAGTGCGGCAGCTCCAGGCCTTGGTGGAAGATCAGCGTCGTTTCCATGCCGCCATCGGTCAGGAAAATACCGCCGCGGCGCTGCGGCAGGGCATGTCGGTATTTGGCCATTTCAACATCTCCGCGATTAGGGACCCTCGATACGTCTCTCCCGATCTGACAGGTCCGGCGATGTTGGTGCCTCATAGTGTCGCGGCCTCCTAGGCGGCTTGCGGTGCGGATGAACCGGAAGCTGCAAAGTGGTACGAAATCAGATGGTTGTAGATTGACCGGCAGCGCGGTCGCACCGACCGCCGCGGAGAAACCGTACCATGAGTACAGTTCTGGAGCCCCGGATGAGCAAGGGCGAAGCGACGCGCGAGCGAATTCTCGAAATCGCGGAGGCGGCGGTTCTCGCCAAGGGATTTGGCGCCACCTCGATCGAGGAAGTGATCGCGGAAGCCGGCCTCACCAAGAGCGGCTTCTTCTATCACTTCAAGGACAAGAACGCGCTCGCGCGCGAAATGCTCCGCCGCTATGTCGCAACCAACGACCTGCTCTTTGACGACATCTTCGGGCGCGGCCGCGAGCTTTCCGACGACCCGCTGCAGGCGTTCCTGATTTCGCTGAAGCTGCTCGCGGAAACGATGGCCGATCTGCCGAGCGGCCATCCCGGCTGTCTCATTGCCAGCATCTGCTATCAGGAGCGGCTGTTCGATCGCGAGATACGCGACCTCACCGCGCAATCCGTGCGCGACTGGAACGCGCGCTTCCGCGCCATTCTCGACGGCATCGCGTCGGTCTACCCCCCGCGGGAGCCTGTCGACCTCGACGATGTCGCCGACATGCTGTCCTGTATCGTCGACGGCGCCATCATCATGTCCAAGACGCTGAACGATCCGAGCCGCCTCGAACGCCAGATCCTGATCTTTCGAAGCTGCATCAAGCTGATGTTTGCTCCGCCGTCGACTCCATGAGGCTCGCAAGCCCGTGCGAAGCTACTGGCCCGCCGTTGCAAGGCCGAGCGCCTCCGCCATCACGCGAAAGACTTCGGTATTGTCCATCGAGCCCCGCACCCGCTCGCTGCCGGGCCCGGTCGCGGTCAGGATGACGTCTTCGCCGGAATGCACGCTTGCGCCAACCAGCGCCGGCAGGTTGCCCGGCCGCAGCACCGCTCCGGGAACATCCTTGTATTTTTCATTGGCCTTGAAGGTTGCTGGATCGTCGCCCTTCACGGTCGGCTCGTTCGGACCGTCGAGCTTGGGACGGAAGGTCTCGTAGTGATCGGGAAGGCTGGCTGAGAAGATGGCAAGCCGCCGGCTGACGTCGACGCGCGAGGGATAGCCTTCCGCATCGGGCGGCGGATAGTTGGGGAAGCCGGCCTTGTCGTAGACGCCGACGCGTTCGCGGAACGGCATGTTTGGTGTCGAAGTCATGTCGTCATTGATGGTGCCGACAAGGCTGTTGGGATGGTTGTGGTCAGCCACAACCAGGATCAGGGTGTCGTCGCTGCGCTTGCTCGCCCAATCGCGGGTGAGGCGCACGGCGTTATCGAGCATGATGGTGTCATAGACCGCGCGCTCCATGTCGAGCAGATGCGCGTATTTGTCGATCATTCCGGACTCCACCATCAGGAAGAAGCCGGCCTCGTTCCTCGACAGCACGTTCAAGGCAGCTTGAACCTGTTCGGTCAGGTCGGGCTGCTCGGGGAATTTCTTGACGCCGCCACCCTTGAGGAACTTGCGGTCAAGCGCGCCGTCCATATTCCCGGCGGCGAACAGGCCGAGCAACTGGCGCGTCTCGGGCTTTGCCGCGAGCGCGTTCAGCTCGCCCGCGGTGGTCGCGTAGGGATACCCAGCCTCTTTGAAGCGGGCGATGTAATCGACATCATCCTTGCGCTTTCCGGACGCAGCCTTTGGCAGGAAATTGGCGCTGCCGCCACCGAGCAACACGTCGGGCCTGGCCGCGAAATATTGCTCGACGATCTGATCGTACTCGGCGCGGCGACGGGTATGCGCCACCATCGCCGCGGGGGTTGCATCCTGGATCTCGGTGTTGCTGACGATGCCGACGGCCATGTTGAGCCGGCGCTTGACGAGGCTTGCAATGGTTTCGACCTTGGGATCGTCGAGCGGGTCCTTGGTCCGATCCGCATAGACGCCCATCGCGTTGACGGCGCTCTTGTGACCGGTGGCATAGGCGCTGGCCGAGTTAGCGGAATCGGTGATGATCGAATCGGAACCGGCCGTCGCCACCAGCGCCATATGCGGCATGTCGTCGATCTCGAGCTTGCCGAGGCTCTTTCCTTCAGCGATGCCCTTGGAAAGCAACCGCGCCGCAATGCGATGCGAGGGCGACATTCCGTCGCCGATGAACAGAATCACGTTCTTCGCCTTGCGCGGCCCGGTATCGTAGACCGTCCACACGACGCTGCGGGTGCGGGTACCGTCGCTGACCTCGACCGTCACGCTGCCGGGCTTGGACAATGCGACATCGCGCAGGATCAACGACGACTGGTCCTTGCCGTCTTCGCGCTCGACAAAGGTTCCGCCCTGGCCGAACACGGCCGGATAGTCCGTCCCATTGACCGTCACTTTCAGTTTCGCCGGGTCGACGCGATCGGGAAACTCGACCTTGAGATCGAAACGGGCGCCGGCGAGGATTTCGGCGCGGTCGATCGGATAGATCGTTTGAGCCGATGCCGGCGATGCCGACAACAGCGCGGCAATGGCGGCTGCGGCGATTGGCTTGATCATGATTGACGCCCCGCGATCGTTGGTGGTGCCGCGGACGGCCGAATTCAACGCCGTACGCGCTGCGCGGCGAGCCTAGCCGCGCAAAATGACATCTCGGTAACACAGGGAGCCGAGACTCCCGCGCGGCTCACCCCTTGTCGCTCTCGAGCTTGAAGATCTCGGAGCCTTCCGCAGGCGACAGCAAACCGGTGTCGCCATAGACCTTCAGCTTGGCCCTGGTATCGGCGATGTCGAGGTTGCGCATGGTGAGCTGGCCGATGCGGTCGGCCGGCGTGAACGCGGCATCCTCGACCTTCTCCATGCTCAGCCGCTCCGGCTGGTAGGTCAGATTCGGGCTCTCGGTGTTCAGGATCGAGTAGTCGTTGCCGCGGCGCAGTTCGAGCGTCACCTCGCCGGTGACGGCGCGCGCCACCCAGCGCTGGGCGGTTTCGCGCAGCATCAGGGCCTGCGAATCGAACCACCGGCCCTGGTAGAGCAAGCGGCCGAGCCGCATGCCGCTGATCCGGTATTGCTCGATCGTGTCTTCGTTGTGGATGCCGGTGACCAGGCGCTCGTAGGCGATGTGCAGCAGCGCCATGCCGGGCGCTTCGTAGATGCCGCGGCTCTTCGCCTCGATGATCCGGTTCTCGATCTGGTCGCTCATGCCAAGGCCATGCCGGCCGCCGATGGCGTTGGCTTCGAGGAACAGCGCGACGGGATCGGTGAATGTCTGGCCGTTCAGCGCGACGGGCTGGCCCTCCTCAAAACGCACGGTGACCTGTTCGGCCTTGACGGCGCAGTCGTCGCGCCAGAACGGCACGCCCATGATCGGATTGACGATCTTGATGCCGCTGTCGAGGTTCTCGAGGTCCTTTGCCTCATGGGTGGCGCCGAGCAGATTGCTGTCGGTCGAGTACGCCTTTTCGGCGCTCATCTTGTAGGCGAATCCATTGGCGGTCATGAAATCAGACATTTCCGCGCGGCCGCCCAATTCGTCGATGAATTGCTGGTCGAGCCAGGGCTTGTAGATCCGCAAATTCGGATTGGTCAGCAGGCCGTAGCGATAAAACCGCTCGATATCGTTGCCCTTGAAGGTGGAGCCGTCACCCCAGATGTTGACGCCGTCCTCCTTCATGGCCGAGACCAGCATCGTGCCGGTGACGGCGCGGCCGAGCGGCGTGGTGTTGAAGTAAGTGATGCCGCCGGTCGAGACGTGGAAGGCGCCGGCCTGGATGGCCGCAATCCCTTCATGGACCAGTTGCGTGCGGCAATCGACGAGGCGAGCCTTCTCGCCGCCGAACTCCAGCGCTTTGCGCGGAATCTCGTCATAGTCGGCCTCGTCGGGCTGGCCGAGATTCGCAGTATAGGCAAAGACGCGCGCGCCTTTTTGCTTCATCCAGAGCAGCGCCGCGCTGGTATCGAGACCGCCGGAGAAAGCGATGCCGACTTTTTCCCCCTTGGGCAGGCTTTTCAGGATCGTACTCATGAAGCTTCCAATCGGTCGAAATGGCGGATGTCGTTATAGCGTTTTCAAGCGAAGTGGATACCGGTTCGCGTGAAGAAAACGCGTCAAAACAAGAATCTAGAGCTTCCGTTCTGATCCAATCAGAACCGCTAAGCTCTAGCGGCTTTGAGGGGCGATTATCAAATTTCGCGCTGACGGGCACGCCTTTAATGGCGCTCGCGGCTGGAGATTACCCCGCCTCGCGCCCGCGCCAGCGCTGCCACAAGCGATAGCCGGGCCAGCCCCAGCGCGCCAAGGCGGCCTCGATCTGCGCGTCCGTCAGCCTCGTCGATGGCCAGCGGTAAATAAAGGCATAGGCCAGCCAGATCACGAAAAAGCTGACGAGGCCCGCGGCGGCGACATCAGTAAAGAAATGCCCGCCGAACGCCATCCGCAGCAGGGAGGTCGCGACCCCGAACAGGGTCGCCGCCACATACGCCAACGGCCGCCACTGCGGCGGCGTCAGCGCCGCCGGTGCATAGGCCCAGAAGGCGGTAGCGCCCTCGCCGGAGAAGAACGAGCAGTTTTTCCCGCACTCGCCGCGCGGATCCCACCATGGCACGAATTTCCAGGGCCCGTTGAACTCGGTCACCACCACCGGCCGCGGCCTTCCCCAATAACTCTTGAAGGTGAGGTTGGTCAGCACGACCGCGGACAGCAGGATCGTGGACAGCAGGAACACCGCCGCGCGTCCCGGAACCAGCATCGGTCGATCCGGTCGCATTATCTTGGCGACGATGGCAATCAGCGCCGGCAACGCCAGCGCCCAGGCGATCCACATCGCGCCGTCGCGCGCGAACGCGGCGAGCCCGTTCTGCTTCAGCGGAAACGAGGTGCTCCCGGCATCGTAAAACAACGCCGCCAACTGCAGATCGAGTTCGGGAAAGATTCCAAACAGCAGTCCGATGACGAGCGACAGGCCCAACGCGATAACAAGTCCGGTACGGTTCATGGCGCGGGGTTTAGCCGAGGCGATTGGGGATGAAAAGGCACAAGCGCGCTTCCCGCCTGTGGAAGAGGGGGAGAAACATCAGGAGAATGGCCGTGACTGCGACGGCAGCGGCGGCGGGGGCCGCAAGGTAGGCGGCGGCTCGCGCCAGGCGCCGGCGGATCGCCCCGCGATCATCCAGTAAACCAGGCCGGCAACGATACCCGCCCCGGTCATGATTTCGAGGTGGCGGTGCACGATGCCGTCGAAGCTCAGCGATTCCGGATCGAATGGCGTAAGGCCAAGATAGCAGGCCGCACCGACGATGGCGCCGCCGACGGCGTAAGCGAGCAGGCTGCGGATATAGAAAGCTTCGGTAATCAGGACGATGACCAACGCCGGCAGCAGCGCAAAGCCGGACAGAAAAATGAAGCCGAAGCCGAGCACGACGTTGATCGCACCCTGGTCGATCGGTACACCGCCGAGATCGCTGAATTCCGGATACAACACCGCGCCGACCACGATCATACCGGCCACGAAGCAGGCGGCGAGGAAGCCGAACAGGATGACGAAGAGGCGGCCGATCAGCGCCATGGCTACACCGGCGTCAACTGAACTGTCGCTGCTCGGGCCCTCCACTCGCCCGAACGACGGCCGGCGATCCACCAGAAGACGAATCCCGCCGCGAGGCCTGCCATCATTACGACCGCCAGTTCGCTTATGCTCGGCGCATTGCAGATCGAACGTGCGCTAATCAACTTGTCGACACGGGTGCATGCGACGTCCAGCGAAGCCGATCCCAGGCCCGCCATCATCATGTAGAACCATCGACTTCGAATTCTTAGACTTTCTGTAAAGATCAAGACGATCAATGCAGGAACAAGGCTGAACACAAAGAACGTGACCGTCGCAAACAAAGTTAAGAGGAGGTAGCCAACGATTGGGCCGCCCCAATAGTCCCACCTTGAGTAGTAGTACAAATTTTCGACGTCAGTCAGAACCATACCGGCAAGTAAAATATTTGCTGCAACAAAGTTGCCTGCAATGAGCGCGGCAAGAATTACGAGCATCCTTCTGAACGCTGTCATGCGACGCATCAATCCGTCATCGCCATGGCGCGCAGCGCCTGGCGCTCGCGCGCGGACAGTTTTTCGGTCTCCGATTTCAACTGGCCGCAGGCGGCGAGGATGTCGCGACCGCGCGGGGTGCGCACCGGCGAGGAATAGCCGGCGTTGAAGATGTATTCGGAGAACTTTTCGATCTGCTCCCAGTCCGAGCACTCGTAACGCGTACCCGGCCACGGATTGAACGGGATCAGATTGATCTTGGCCGGGATGCCCTTGAGCAGCTTGACGAGCAGCTTGGCGTCGTCGAGGGAATCGTTGACGCCCTTGAGCATCACGTATTCGAAGGTGATGCGGCGCGCGTTCGACGAGCCCGGATAGTCGCGGCAGGCCTGCAGCAGTTCGGCAATCGGATATTTGCGGTTCAGTGGCACCAGCTCGTTGCGCAGCTCGTCGCGCACGGCATGCAGCGAGATCGCCAGCATGACGCCGATCTCCTCGCCGGTCCGGATGATGTTCGGCACCACGCCCGAGGTCGACAGCGTGATGCGGCGACGGGAAATGCCGATGCCTTCATTGTCGGCCGTGATCAGGAGCGCATCGCGCACCGCGTCGAAATTGTAGAGCGGCTCGCCCATGCCCATCATGACGATGTTGGTGACAAGGCGGCTGCCGGTCGGCGTCTCGCGATCGGCCCAGTCATTGAGACGATCGCGCGCCACCATGATCTGGCCGACGATTTCGCCCGCGGTGAGATTGCGCACCAGCCGCTGTGTGCCGGTGTGGCAGAACGAGCAGTTCAACGTGCAGCCGACCTGCGAGGAGACGCAGAGCGTGCCGCGATCGGTTTCGGGAATGTAGACGCACTCGACTTCATGCGCTTTCTGCAACGCATCGCCGCTCGGCAGGCGCAACAGCCATTTGCGGGTGCCATCATTGGAAATCTGCTCGGCCACGACTTCGGGACGATCGACGGTAAAATGCTGCTCGAGTTGCGCGCGCATATCCTTGGAGACGCTGGTCATCTCGGCAAAGGATTTGGCGCCGCGAAAATACATCCAGTGCCAGAGCTGCTGGGTGCGCATCTTGCGCTGGGCGGGGGCGACGCCGATCGCGCCGAGCCGATCGGCGATCTCGGCGCGCGACAGGCCGATCAGCGAGGGTTTCGCTGGCGGCACATAGGTTTCGAGCGGAACCTTCTCCAGCGGCGCCACGGAAGATGAAAGCGACATTTATTCACACGAGACGGTTGAAGTGAATGAGGCGGGCAAAGCGACCTTTCCGCCGTAGCTCACCGAGCGAAGGCGGAAGCGTGCCCACCACAAATATCAATGGTGGGCACGGCGCTGCGCGCCTTTGCCCACCCTACGCACCCAAATAGGCCTTCCAGGGCCCGCAAACAACGCAAATTTAGGCAAAAAAAGCGGTCTAGCGCTTGCAATCCTGCGCCAGCCGGTCGAGCGCCTGGGACAGCCCCTTCAGCGAGAAGGTGTCGGTGGTCTCGGTGCCCTTGGCAGAGACGCCCTTGACCGTGACTTCGGCGGACTTGCGCATGGCGCTGACCATCTGCTCTTCCTCCGCGGCGTTCTTGATCCAGAGCCCGTCGCCCTGGGTGTACATCGCGTAGGCAGCGCCGCCGACCTCGAGTGACGATTCCGAACCCGGCTTCAGCGCATAGCCCATCATGATCGAAACTTCGTTGACGACCTTTTCGGCGGGCCGCGTCGAGACGAAGGCGTAGGCGGGATCGCGCGGACGATTCGGCGGATTGGTTTTGGACGACGACGGTTTCGCCAGCGCGAAGCAAACCTTCCTGCCGTTCGGAGTCGCCGTGTAGGCGCCCCAGGTGCCGTACTGGCCGATCAGGGTCGGCTCCGCGCCGCCTGCGGCAGCGGCTGCGGCCGGTTCCTGCTTTGCAGGTTGTTTGGCCGCCGGTGCAGGCGCGGGCTTCGCCGCATCCTTAGCCGAATCCTTGGCGCCCTTCGAAGCAGTGCCCTGTGCCTGTGCGAGGGATGTCGCCCCGCCCAACACCGCAATCGCAACCAGAAATGTCAGTATTCGCAACACGGACAACTGGTTCCCTTATCATTGTGACTGGATGATGGCCCGAGGGCGCGTCGCGCCGCCGGGGATGGATAGCCGGGAAATGCTTTTTTGGGAAGGCGGTTACATTGTTGTCACCGCTGTGGCGACCCTTCGTCTCAGGTCGCCTTCAGCGAATCAGAGCACGGGCTTCGGTTTCAGCGCCTGACTTAACTCCTGGGGCCACGCTCGCGCTGTTTTTGCCACTGCGCATCGGTCCACTGCAGCAGATCCTCGGCGCCGGAACTGCGCAGATGCGAGCCGCCGTCCTGCACTACCATCTCACCATTGATGTAGCCGGCCTGATCCGAAATCAAAAAGCTCGCCAGGTTTGCAAGTTCGCCATGCTCGCCGGCCCGGCCGAGCGGATTGCGTTGCGCCCAGTTTTCATCGCGGCCCTCGGGACGAAGCTGACCCGAGGCGCCCGGCGTCGGAAACGCGCCGGGCGCGATCGCAACCGTGCGTACCCCCTTTGGCCCCCACTCCACCGCAAGGCTCCTGGTCATCGCGAGCACGGCGGATTTCGCCATCGCCGACGGCACCGTGAAGGCGCGGCCGGTGATGGTCGAGGTCGAGAGAATGCTCAGCACCACGCCTTTGCGTTTGCCGTCGATCCACCGCTTGCCCGCGGCGAGCGTGCAATACATCGCGCCGTGCAGTGTCGGCGCAAGGATCGCGTCCGCCGCGCGGAACGACAAATGTTCGGTCTGGGCAATGAAGGTCGCGGCAGCATTGTTGACCAGAACGTCGATCGGCGCCGCGCGCCAGATCTGGTCCATCATCGCATCGACCGCGGCGCCGTCGCGGATATCGCATTGTGCAACCGTAATCCTGCCGCCGAGCTCATCGCGCATCTGCGTTGCCGTCGCCTCCAGCAATTCGAGCCGGCGGCCGCAAATGATCAGTTCCGCGCCGAGCTCGACGAAGCGGCGCCCCATCGCAGCCCCGAGGCCGGAGCCGCCGCCGGTGACCAATATCCGCTTCCCCGCCAGCAAGCCCTTTTCAAACATCGTTTGAATCCTCTTCATCCGCCGTGAGCCATGCATCCGAATCGGATTGTAGCCCGGCTTCAAATCCGGCATGAAGCTGCAAGCCTTCCGGTCCGACAATCAGGTGCGTCCATGAAAGCCATTCTCTGCTCGCAATATTGCCAACCCGACGATCTCGTGCTGGCCGACGTGCCGGACCCGGTGGCCGAGCCGGGACAAGCCGTGATCGCGATCAAGGCGGCTGCGCTGAATTTCTTCGACATCCTGATGATCCAGGGCAAGTACCAGATCAAGCCGCCGTTCCCGTTTTCGCCGGCCGCCGAAGTTGCCGGGGTGATCGAAAGCGTCGGCGCCGGCGTCACCGATCTGAAGGTCGGCGACCGCGTGGTGGCCTCGTGCGGCCATAACGGCGCACGCGAAAAGATTGCACTTCCGGCAAGCTCGATCGTGAAGATTCCCGACAATCTGGATTTCGATCGCGCCGCCGGGATCATCATCATCTACGGCACCGCGCTGCATGCGCTGGAAGATCGTGCCAGCCCGAAGCCCGGTGAGACGCTGGCCGTGCTGGGCGCTGCCGGCGGCACCGGGCTTGCGGCTTGCGAACTCGGCAAGCTGATGGGATTGAAGGTGATCGCCTGCGCGTCGTCGGACGAGAAGCTCGAATTTGCCAAGGCGCATGGCGCCGAGCTGACCCTGAACTACAGCAAGGAAGACCTGAAGGAGGGCTTGCGCCGCCTCACGGGAGGCAAGGGCGTCGACATCATCTTCGATCCGGTCGGCGGCACTTATGCCGAAGCCGCCTTGCGCTCGATCGCCTGGGAGGGCCGCTTCCTGGTGATCGGCTTTGCCGCGGGCGACATTCCGAAGATGCCGCTCAACCTCGCGCTACTCAAAGGTTGCGACATCCGCGGCGTGTTCTGGGGCGCGTGGACCAGGGTCAATCCGGAAAAGAACCGCGCCAACCTGGAAAAGCTGGTGAAGTGGACAGCGGAAGGCAAGATCTCCTCGCATGTCGACCGCACCTTCCCGCTGGCGCAGACCGCCGAAGCGCTCAAGGTGCTGGCCGGCCGCAAGGCGATGGGCAAGGTGATCCTGCATCCGTGAGAGGGAACCGGGCCTCTATTGAATTGCCGCCAGCTGGAAAAAGTGAAAACGGCCCGTGACTTGCTCGGGCCGTTTTTGTTCCACGCTTTTATATCACTGATATAATTCGTCGGTAACAATGCGTGTTTTTGAACCGCGTTATGCCGCTTGTCCGCCTTAATCATACCAAAAAATTTCCTAATCCCCCCCGGCGATTGTCGTTTTTTGAACCCAATCCGTGTGCGAGTTTAGCCGCCGGATGAGGGGGCTCCTGTACGTCAACAAGAGCAAGAAGCAAGTGCAGGGGACGCCCGTAAGTTGCGTTCGGTAGTGGGGAGCATCACCATGGCGGAGAATACCAGGCCTGTTCAGGCGAGAGATCCGTTCGACAGGTTTGACGAAGCCATCAGCGATCCTAGGCTGTATGAGGCCGATCAACCTCGATACGAACAGCTCCGCTACGAACCTCGATACGACGAGCCTCAATACGAACAGTCTCAATACGACCAGCCGCAATATGCGCAGCCTTTTGCGCCGGCGTTTGATCGGACAGATGTACTGCCGGAAGATCTGCCGCCACACGAGGCGGTGCCGCTTTTCCTCTCCAACTACGAGGAGGAGTCGCATCAGCAGCTTTCCGAATATTCGTTCGGCAGCGGAAGGTTCGGCAGCGGCGGGCTGAAGAAGGCCCGCGCCGGGCGCATCGTGACCGGCGTCGCAGTGGTGTCGGCGATCGCGGCGGTTCTGGCGCTGTTCTCCATCGACTCGACGCGTGCCGTTATCTTCAACGCCTCGCTCGGTGGCGGCGGTGGCGGCAGTGCGCCGCCTCCCGCCCAGCTCGCCGCAGCGGTACCGGAGCCGGCACCGCAGCCGCAGCGTGTTGCCGCGCCGCCGCTGGCCGCAGAACCAGCCGGCGCGGAGATGGCAGCCGCTCGCCGCACGCCTGCCAACGCGATGGCATCGGCCTCGCCGACGCGCGACGAAATTGCCGCCGCCTATCAGAGCGCGCTCAAGGGCAAGGTCGCGGTGCCCGAGCCGGTGGCGCGCGAAGCCTCCCGCGAAGTGGTTGCTGCGATTAATCCGGTGGCGCCGGCTGCTGCGGCCGCGCCGGCGGTTCGTGAGCCGGCACCCGTCACGCAAGCGGCGCCTCCTCCGGCACGACGCATCGATCCAGACGAACTCGCGGCGCTACTGAAGCGGGCGAAGGGCCTGCTTGCGATCGGCGATATTACTTCCGCCCGACTATTGCTTGAGCGCGCGGCGGACGCGCAGGAGCCCGAGGCGGCATTGATGCTGGCCGGAACGTATGATCCGCAAGTGCTGGGCAGCCAGGATTTGCGGAGCGTCACGCCCGATCCGGCAGCGGCCCGGCTCTGGTACCAGAAGGCCGCCCAGCTCGGGTCGGCAGATGCGAAGCGGCGGCTCGGCCAGTTGCAGTAGGCAATTACTCAAGAGAATTACTCACGACCAGCGCATAGAGGAACCCATGCGACACTTACTGGGAATGGCATTGCTTGCCATGACGGTGGCATGCAGCAATACGGCGGCCAAGGCCGCTGACACGGAGTACGACCCGGCCAAGGTAAGCGAAAGTCTGAAGGCCATTTTCCAGTTCGGTTCGGTGGCCACCAAGCAGGCCCTGAACGCCAATACAGTTACACTGATCTCGGGAACGATCGGCGGCACCTATGTGCAATTCGGCGCCGATCTCGCTTCCGTGCTCGACGATGGAAACAAGTTGCGCGTACTCCCCATCGTCGGGCGCGGTTCTGTGCAGAGCGTGGCCGACATTCTGTTCCTGCAGGGTGTCGACCTCGGCATCGTGCGCGCCGACACGCTCGACTATCTCGAGAAGAAGGGCTTTGCGAAGGACATCAAGAAGCAGTTCACCTATGTGACCAAGCTCTACAATGAAGAGATGTACGTCCTCGCGTCGAAGTCGATAACGAGCATCAGCCAGCTCAACGGCAAGAAGGTCAGCGTCGATCTTCCCAACGGCGGCACCTTCGTGACCGCAGCGGTCGTGTTCGAGCGGCTCGGCATCAAGCCGAACTTCCTCTACCTCGAGCAGCGCATCGCGATGGAGAAAATGCGGGCGGGCGAGATCGACGCGGTAATTGCCGTCGGCGGCAAGCCGTACAAGTCCGTCAGCAACTTCAACGACAACCGCTTCCACCTCGTACCGGTCGACTATACGCGGCCGCTGCAAACCGACTATCTGCCCGCGGTGCTGACTTCGAAAGATTATCCCAACCTGATCGCGGAAGGGGCGAAGGTCGATACCATTGCCGTGCCTGCGGTGCTCGCGGCCTACAATTGGGCGCCCAACACCGAGCGTTACCGCAAGCTGGCCCAGTTCGTGGACGCCTTCTTCACCAAGTTCCCGACGTTCCAGAACCCGCCATTCCATCCGAAGTGGAAGGAAGTGTCGCTGGCGGCGCCGTTGCCGGATTGGCAGCGCCTTCCGGTTGCCGAGCAATGGCTCAAGACCCGCAATATCGAGGCCGTGTCGCGCGCCAGGTTCGATGAATTCCTGAAACAGAGCCCGACCACCGCAGCAGGCGTAAAGTCGGACGCGGACAAGGAAGCCCTGTTCAGGCAGTTCCAGGCCTGGGAAGCCGAGCGAAGCGCGCGAGCGCAGGCCCCCTCACCGGCACAGCGCTAGCTACGGCTAGCCAACTGCCGCCTATTCCGTCACATCGGCGGTGTCGATCCCGCGCTTGAGCGCCGCGCGGGCGGCATCGCGGTGCTCCTGTGTGATGTGGCTCGCGACCATGCGGATGGCGGTGGCGAGAATGGCGGCATCGTCGGTAAAGCCCAGTAATGGCAGCACGTCCGGCATGAAATCGAACGGCACGATGAAATAGGCGACGGCGCCGAGCAGCGCCGCCTGCACATGACGCGGCGTCTCTTTATCGAACGCACAGTAATAGGCCGCGAGCAGGTCTTCGGCGAAGGGAAGCTGCGCCACCACCTGCTTGAACTTGATCCAGAAGCGCCGGCGCACGCTCTCCTGATCCCGCGCCAGCCGGTCGGCGGGTTCGAAACCCATGCTGTGATCGGACGATGCCATCGCGGCGCTCCCCTCAAGGGTCCGGCGCGGCAGATCGCCGCCGCTACCGAACATAACGAAGAATTGGGGATGTCCGCGCCGCCCCGCAAGATCGCGGGCCGTCCAGCTCAGGTGACGCCCAATTGCCGCGCGATCGCGTTCATGGCCTTCGCCAGATCGATGTCGCGCCGGGTCACGCCACCGGCGTCATGGGTCGCGAGCACGACTTCCACCGTCTTGTAGACGTTCTTCCATTCCGGATGATGGTCGTTCTTCTCGGCCACCAGGGCCGCGCGGGACATGAATCCGAAAGCTTCGTTGAAGTCCCTGAAGGTGAAGGTCCGCTGGATCGCCTCGCGTCCTGATGTCTCGGACCAGCCGGAGAGTTCCGCCAGGGCTGATTTGCGCGCCTCCGCCGATAGTCGTTCCGCCATGATCGCCTCCCGTTTCAGACAGCCTCCACCCTAACACCGAAGGCCACATCGGGGATCCCCTGCCCCGAAATGGACCAATGCCGGCTTGGGGACGGCCGATAACCATGACGCAGATGTAACAATGGTTAGGCGCGGAAGTTTGCTAGGATGTCGGAGTAACCGTGCCGACGGCATAAAATTGTACCTCGAACGATTACCAGGGATTGATGACCGACAGCCCCCATTCCGAGGCAATGCCGGCCCCGCCCTCGCCCCGCTCCGCGAAACGACGGCTGACATTCGTCACGCTGGCCGGCGTACTGGCCATCGTCGGCGCGCTGGCGGCCGGCTACTACTTTGCCATGCGGCCGGTGACGCTGCGGATCGCCGTCGGTCCTGCCGCCAGCGACGACCTCAAGGTGGTTCAGAACCTGGCGCAGGCCTTCAACAACCAGCGCAACACGCTGGTCCGGTTGCGCCCGGTACAGACCGACGGCGCGCTTGCCAGCGCCAACCTGCTCGGAGAGGGCAAAGCCGATCTCGCCATCATCAGGGGCGATCTCGAAATACCGAAGAACGCGCAGGCGGTGGCGACGCTGCGCAAGAACGTCGTGGTGCTGTGGGTCGCGTCGGCCGGCAAGAGCAAGGGCAAGAAGGCTGCAGCTGGCATCACGAAAATCGGCCAGCTCGCCGGACGCCGCATCGCCGTCGTCGGCCGCACCCAGGCCAATGTCAATCTGCTCAAGGTGATCCTGCGGCAATACGGCGTGGATCCGGCCAACGTCGAGATCGTCCAGTTCCCCGCCAACGAGGCAGCGGAGGCCATTCGTAACCAGAAGGCCGATGCCTATCTCGCCGCCGGCCCGGTCAACAGCAAGATCACGGCGGACGCGATCGCCGCATCGGTGCGCGACGGCGGTACGCCGAAATTCCTCGCGATCGATTCCGCCGAGGCGATTGCGCAGAACTTTCCCGCCTACGAGGCCGCCGACATCCCGGCCGGAGCTTTTGGCAGCGCGCCGGGCCGGCCCGAGGAAGAGGTCAAGACCATCAGTTTTGCGCATCACATCGTGGCGCGCCGAGGCATTTCGGAATCGACCATCGCGATCTTTACGCGGCAGTTGTTTGCGATCCGCCAGAACCTGAAGAACGAATTCCCGCTCGCCGCCAAGATCGAGACGCCCGACACCGACAAGGACGCCACGATCCCCGTGCATCCCGGCGCCGCCGCCTTTGTCGACGGCGAGGAAAAAACCTTCCTCGACCGCTACAGCGACTACATCTGGTGGAGCCTGATGGCGCTATCGGCGATGGGCTCGGCCGGCGCCTGGTTCGCCGGATATCTCAAGAAGGACGAGCGCAACGTCAACACGCCGCAGCGCGACCGGCTGCTCGACATGCTCACCGCCGCCCGCCAATGCGATTCGATGGAGGAGCTCGACCAGATGCAGGCGGAAGCGGACGCCATTCTGCGCGATACGCTGCAATGCTATGAGCACGGCACGAACGAGGAAGGTACCTTGACCGCGTTCAACATCGCGATCGAGCAGTTCCACAACGCGGTGGCCGACCGCAAGACGCTGTTGATGAGCATGCCGCAAAACCTGCAGCGGGCGAGCGCGCAATTCCGCGCGGCCAGCAGCGCCTGATCTGCCAATCCGGTAATCGAACCGTCATCAATTCCGTCTAGCCCGGTCGCCACTTTCCGCGCATTCTGGCCGCGGAATAGCGGGGGCTTGTATGACGTTCAGGATTTCAAGCAGAATTTCCCGTCGACGCTTCCTCGCCACGACGGGCGTCGGCGCTGTTGCACTGGCAACGCCCTATCTCAGCCGCGCCGCCGACCGGCCGGTCGTAACCTCCGGTGTGCAGTCCGGCGATGTCGGCAGCGACGGCGGCGTAGTATGGGCGCGCGCCGACCGTCCCTCGCAAATGCTGGTCGAGGTCGCCACCTCGGATTCCTTTACCAATGAGCGGACGCTGCCGCCGATCGCAGCACTGCCCGAAAGCGACTTCGCCGCAAAGATGCTGCTGGAGAATCTGCCTGCCGGGCAGGAGGTTTTCTATCGTGTCCGGTTTCGCGATCTCGCGCATATCGGCGTCGAAAGCGAGCCGGTAGTCGGGCGCTTCCGCACCGCGCCGGCCGATCGCCGCGACGTCAGTTTCGTCTGGGGCGGCGACGTCGCCGGGCAGGGCTGGGGCATCAACCCGGATGACGGCGGCATGTTCACCTTCGCCACCATGCGCAAGCACCGCCCGGATTTCCTGCTGCACTCCGGCGACACCATCTATGCCGACGGACCGCTCAAGAGCGAGGTGACGCTTGCCGACGGCAAGATCTGGAAGAACGTGACGACGCCCGAGAAGTCGAAAGTCGCAGAAACGCTGGACGAATTCCGCGCCGCGCACAGGTACAATTTCATGGATGAGCATCTGCGCGCGTTCAACGCCGAGGTGCCCGTGTTCGTGCAGTGGGACGACCATGAAGTCGTCAACAACTGGTCGTCCTCCAAGGAACTGCCTGCCAGCTACAAGGAGCGCAACATCGCGCTGCTCGCCGCCCGCGCGGCGCGCGCCTTCCACGAAATGTATCCGATCCGCGAAAGCATCACGGAGCCGGGACGGGTCTACCGGACGCTCAATTACGGACCGCATCTCGACGTCTTCATGCTGGATGAGCGCAGCTATCGCGGTCCGAATGGTCCGAACCAGGAGACCGATTACGGTCCCGAAAGCTATTTCCTCGGGCCCGAGCAGCTCGCCTGGCTGAAACGGGGACTGTTGAATTCGCGCGCCACCTGGAAGGTGATCGCATCCGACATGCCGCTCAGCATCATCGTCTATGACGATGCGGCCAACAAGAAAGGCTCGGAGGCCGTAGCCCAGGGCGACGGCCCGCCGCGCGGCCGTGAGCTGGAGATTGCCGACCTCCTGCGGTTCATCAGGACGTCGGGCGTGGCCAACACCGTGTGGCTGACCGCGGACGTGCACTACGCCGCCGCGCACTACTACAATCCCGACAAGGCGCAGTTTCAAGAGTTCGACCCGTTCTGGGAATTCGTCGCCGGCCCCCTGCACGCCGGCACGTTCGGCCCGAACGACCTCGACAATACCTTCGGCCCCGAAGTGAAGTTCATCAAGGCACCGGGACCCGGCAATCAAAACCTGCCGCCGTCCGCCGGCATGCAGTTCTTCGGCCATGTCAGGATCGACGGCCGCAGCGGCCAGATGACGGTGACGCTGCGCGACCGCGCCGATGTTGTGCTGTGGTCGACGACGCTCGATCCCAAGCCGGTCTAGCGGCCGCGATCCGTCAAGACTTCGCGCCGCGGTACCTCAGCATCGTCTGCAGCGCATCCGTCGAGCAGGGCTTGGGCAGCCGCGGCTTGGTCGCGAATGCTTCCGGCAGCCCAGCGTCGGCGCCATAGCCGGTGACGAAGGCAAACGGAATTTTCAGCGCTTCGAGCCGTTCGGCCACCGCAAAGCTCTTCTCGCGGATCAGGCTGACATCGAGCAGCGCAAAATCCGGTGGCCGATGCGCGATCAGTTCAAGCGCCTTGGCCACGTTCGCGGCGATCCGCACCGTCTTCACGCCGAACCCCAGAATCGTGTCTTCGAAATCGAGCGCGATGATCGGATCATCTTCGACGACCAGCACGTCGCCGGGCATGCCGTCATGGGGGGCGCGGTCCATGTTCTCGCCAGTTCAACCTTGAAATTTTGACAGGACCGGGCCGAAGCCCCGGAAGCGATTGTTCCGGCCGGCGCCCAGGAGCACGCCCGCCGGTTCCGGAACTGAAACCACCACATGTCCGTTCTAGCGTCTGTCCACTTGTGCACACATCGATGGCGTCAAACAGATTATTGTCTTTGGAGGGGAACGAGGAATTTTCATGCTTACGCGACGAACCGGGACGGCCGGTGAGCGGCCGTTCAACAACCTGCTGCGCCGTTTGAACGACGCCGATTTTGCGTTGATCGAACCGCATCTCGTCGCGGCCGACGCCAATCCGAACGACCTGCTCTACAGTCCCGGCGACAATGTCGAGACGGTGCATTTCCCATGCGGCCCCAGCCTCGTCTCCTACATGGTCGCCAGCGAGGATGGCCGCGACGTCGAAACCATCCTGATCGGCCGCGAGGGCGCGGTCGGCGGCATCGTCAGCCAGGGCCATCTGCCGGCCTATACCCGCATCACGGTCAAGTTCGCCGGACCGTTCGTGCGGCTTCCGGTTGGAAAGCTCGATGCGGCAAAAACGAAATCGCGCACGCTGAGCAACATCTTCGCGCGCTATGCGGATTGCATGCTGGCGCAAATCTTCCAGTCCACCGCCTGCAATGCGATTCATTCGATCGAGCAGCGCACAGCGAAATGGATCATTTCGGCGATGGAACGCACCGATGGCGAGGACGCCGTGCCGCTGACGCACGAGCAACTGGCGACCTTGCTCGGTGTCGGCCGCTCCTACACCAGCCGGGTGATCCAGACCTTCAAGGCGGAAGGCACGCTGGAGACCCGGCGCGGTTCGATCGTCATCCGCAACCCGGATGCGCTGCGGAACCGGTCCTGCCGCTGCAATGAGGCCGTGAAAGGCCATTTTGACGAGGTTTTGCGGGGGGTCTACCCCGACCCCAAGCAGGATAATTAGGGCCGGTGCCCGGCCAAAATCGGCTAACCAAATGCCAAACAAACCATTGTTTTTTGGCGTTTTCTGAATATATTGCGCCGCAACGCGTAAGGTGTGCCCGGTCCTTTTGGCCGGGCTTCCTTTTTGGGCCCGGGTTTGAGGCCAGGGCCCCGTTCGCATCCCAGGTTTCGAGCGCGATCCGGAAAAGTGGGTCCCGGTTTTCCGGCGAGATCGCGCTTCCACCATTTGCACGACCAGAAGAAGAGCCATGAACCTTCGTAACGTCGCCATCATCGCCCACGTCGACCACGGCAAGACCACCCTCGTCGACCGCCTGCTGCAGCAATCCGGCACCTATCGCGAGAACCAGAAGGTGACCGAGCGCGCGATGGACTCCAACGATCTGGAGCGCGAGCGCGGCATCACCATTCTGGCCAAGGCGGCTTCCGTGCAGTGGAAGGACACCCGCATCAACATCGTCGACACCCCCGGCCACGCCGATTTCGGCGGCGAGGTCGAGCGCATCCTGAACATGGTCGATGGCGCGCTGGTGCTGGTGGACGCCGCCGAAGGCCCGCTGCCGCAGACCAAGTTCGTGGTCTCCAAGGCGCTCAAGGTCGGGCTGAAGCCGATCGTCGTCATCAACAAGGTCGACCGCCCCGACGCGCGCCCGACCGAAGTCATCAACGAAGTGTTCGACCTGTTCGCCGCGCTCGACGCCAGCGAGGAGCAGCTCGATTTCCCGATCCTCTACGGGTCTGCCAAGCAGGGCTGGATGGCCGACAGCCCGGACGGCTCCCACGACGCCGGCATGCAGCCGCTATTCGACCTGATCGTGCGCCACGTCGCGCCGCCGAGCGTCGAAGAAGGTCCGTTCCGGATGATCGGCACCATTCTCGAAGCCAACCCCTATCTCGGCCGCATCATCACCGGCCGCATCACCTCGGGCGCGATCAAGCCGAACCAGCAGGTGAAGGTGCTGGGCGCCGACGGCAAGACCATCGAGCAGGGACGTATCACCAAGATACTCGCCTTCCGCGGCATCGAGCGTAACCCGCTGGATGAAGCCGAAGCCGGCGACATCGTCGCCATCGCCGGCCTCACCAAGGGCACCGTGGCCGACACCTTCTGCGATCCCACGGTCGAAACCCCGCTGGTGGCGCAGCCGATCGATCCGCCGACCGTGTCGATGTCGTTCATCGTCAACAACTCGCCGCTCGCCGGCACCGAGGGCGATAAGGTGACCTCCCGCATGATCCGCGACCGCCTGCTGCGCGAAGCCGAAGGCAATGTCGCGCTGCGCGTGGTGGAAGCCGCCGACAAGGATTCCATGGAAGTCTCGGGCCGCGGCGAATTGCAGCTCGCAATCCTGATCGAGACCATGCGCCGCGAAGGCTTTGAGCTCTCGGTGTCGCGGCCGCGCGTCGTGCTGCAGAAGGAAGAAGCCACCGGCCAGTGGCAGGAGCCGATCGAGGAAGTCGTGATCGACGTCGACGAGGAGCATTCCGGCGTCGTCGTGCAGAAGATGAGCGAGCGCAAGGCCGAGATGATCGAGATGCGCCCCTCCGGCGGCAACCGCCTGCGGCTGGTGTTCTACGCGCCGACCCGCGGCCTGATCGGCTATCAGGGCGAATTGCTCACCGACACCCGCGGCACCGCGATCATGAACCGCCTGTTCCACGGCTACGCCAACTACAAGGGCGACATCCAGGGCCGCCGCAACGGCGTCCTGATCTCCAACGATCAGGGCGAGGCGGTAGCTTACGCGATGTTCAAGCTGGAAGACCGCGGCCCGATGATGATCGAGCCGGGCTGGAAGGTCTACAAGGGCATGATCGTCGGCGAGCACACCCGCGACAACGACCTCGAGATCAACGTGCTCAAGGGCAAGCAGCTCACCAACATCCGCACCACCTCGAAGGACGAAGCGGTGCGCCTGACGCCGCCGATCCGGATGACGTTGGAAAAGGCGCTGGCCTATATCGAGGACGACGAGCTGGTCGAGGTGACCCCGAAGTCGATCCGCCTGCGCAAGAAGTTCTTGGACGCCAACGACCGCAAGCGCGCGGAAAAGGCCAAGGAAGCGGTGGCGTAAGGCGCTGTCCGCCGAACAAACCGTCATGGCCGGGCTTGTCCCGGCCATCTACGTCTTCGATACTGCTACACAAGAACGTGGATGCCCGGGACATCCAGCGCGAAGACGCGCTACGCGCTTTAGCCCGGGCACAATGATGAAGCAGACGGCGTAATGTCCCTCCCCTCCTCAGTCGATGTCGCCATCATCGGCGCCGGCGCCGCCGGCCTCGGCGCCGCGAATACGCTGAAGAACTCCGGCCTTTCCGTCCTCGTGCTGGAAGCGCGCGAGCGGGTCGGCGGCCGCGCCCACACCATCATGGCCTCGCCCGACGTCACCTTCGACGTCGGTTGCGGCTGGCTGCATTCGGCGGATGTGAACTCTTTCGTCAACATCGCCGAACAGCTCGGCTTCGAGATCAACAGGTCACTGCCGCCCTGGCGCGAGCGCGCCCATGGCAAGGCGTTTCCGCAGGAAGACCGCGACGATTTTATCCGCGCGCTAAATGCGTTCTATGATCGCGCCGAGCAAGCGGCTGCTGAAGCCGGGAAGAGTGGCCGCGACGCCGTCGCCAGCCTTTATCTGGAGCCCGGCAATCGCTGGAATCCGATGATCGACGCGATCTCGACCTATGTGAACGGCTGCGAGCTCGATCAGGTTTCCATTCTCGACATGGACGCCTATGAGGATACCGATATCAACTGGCGTGTCCGCCGCGGCTACGGCGCTCTCGTTGCTGCCTATGGCGCAACATGTCAGCTCGCGCTCAATTGCGTGGTGACGCTGATCGATCACTCGGGAAAGCGTGTCCGCATCGAGACTTCGCAGGGCACGCTGATTGCGGACAAGGTGATCGTCACCGTTCCAACCAATCTGATCGCCGACGAGGCGATCCGCTTTCATCCGCCTTTGCCGGCCAAGGTCGATGCCGCGCGCGGCCTGCCGCTCGGCCTCGCCGACAAGGTGACGCTGGCGCTGGATGAGCCGGAGGCGCTGCCGATAGAGGGCAATCTGCGCGGCGCCACCATGCGCACTGCGATGGGCACCTATCACATCCGCCCGTTCGGCCAGCCCTGCATCGAAGGCTTTTTCGGCGGCCGTTACGCGCAATCGCTGGAAGATGCCGGCGATGGCGCGCTTGCGGCAGCAAGCATCGACGAGATCGTCTCATTCCTCGGCAACGGTTTCCGTCGCAAGCTAAAGCCGCTCGCCGAATCGCGCTGGGCGCATGATCCGTTCGCCCGTGGCTCGTACTCGCATGCGCTGCCGGGACATGCCGGCGACCGCGCGGTGCTGGCGGCGCCGGTCGATGGCCGGCTGTTCTTTGCGGGGGAGGCAACCTCGCCGGAGTTTTTCACGACCGCGCATGGGGCAAGGGACAGCGGAGAGAGGGCGGCGGGGGAAATTTTGGCGTCGTTGACGAAGCGTTGATTGTTGCCGTCATTGCGAGCAAAGCGAAGCAATCCATCGCGCAGCATAACGGATGGATGGATTGCTTCGTCGCTTTGCTCCTCGCAATGACGTTGAGGCGTTCTCTGCCTACTCCATCACCCTCGCCCGCGTATCCGCGTCAGGCACGAAGCACTCCTCATACTTCCCGAAAATCCGATAGCGATTCTTCGCGACCAGACTGTACACCGCATCACGCAACGGTTTCGGCACCGTAAACAGCACGTGCGTCCATCGCCATCCCGGCAGCGCGCCGAGCACCGTCAGCGCCGCATCCGATTTGAAATACGCGACTCCTCCATGCACCACCGCGTTGGTGTCGGGATCACCGGGGTCAATTCCAAACGCCTGCGCCAGCCTTGTGCCATACGCCGACTGGATCGCCGTAAAGCGAAACCTGCGCTCGACGTCGCGCGTGGCGACGAAGCGGACCCAGCGCGAGCAGAAGACGCAGACGCCGTCGTAGAGAATCACGTCATCGTCAGGCCATTTCGTCATCGGTTATCCAGCGTCACCAGCGCCACCAGAATCAGCACGATCGCAGGCCCGGTCTTCACCAGCGCGCCGAGCGGCTCGATCCAGAGGTCCGGCGTCAGGATTGCGGCGCCGATCATATAGCCGAACGATGCAATTATACCCGCAATCAGGCCAAACGCCGCCGTGCGGCGAAATGCGATCAGCACGCCGATGCTCATGTCCATCAGGCTGGTGCCGACGGTGATGGGGTCGACAAGCCATGGCGGAAAGCCGTGGCTGCGCAGGATTCCGGCGGCCGCGTCGTAGGAAATCACCAGCGCAATGAAGCCCGAGACGACCCAGAACAGCACGAGGCTTGCGATCATCAACGCCTTGATCGGGAACAGCCGGGCAAACCATTTGTCCTGAATGGTCGCCACGCGTCGTCCCGCCATCTGCGCGATCGTCTTCGGTATGATGCCGGTGGCGGTGATCCAGTCCGCGGGGCTGCCGCTGACGCCGCGGCGCAACTCCGCGATCGCCGTGGTGCGCATCGGCGGCACCCAGCCGAGCAGGCTCGAGAGATCGCCGAGCCTGGCGCCGAGGTCGAGCAGGAACACCGGCATCGCCATGCGCCGCCATCTGATGGTGCCGAACACCTCGCGGAATTGATCGATCACGTCGCCGAGCGTGACCGGATGCTCCTGCATCAGGTCCCATGTCACGGCGTTCACCTCGCCGGGATCGCGCTCGGCCAGCCAGGCAACCGTCGCGGCGATGTCCTCCATGGCGACCGGCTGAAACGGCGTGAGCCGCTCGGCGGGCGGAAGATCGATCGGGAGCGCCGCGAGCGAGCGCAGCATGGCACTGCCGCCATAGGCCGCCAGTGCCACCACGAAGCCCGGCCGCAGGATCGCGTACGGGATGCCGGATTCGGTGATCAACCGTTCGCCCTCGCGCTTGGTGGTGCTGAAGGCGGTGGGATCGGTGCTGGCGGTGCCGGGAATCGAGATATGCACCAGGCGGATCGCGTGGCGGCATTCGCGGATCGCCTGCAACAGCCGCGCCACGAATTCGCGATGCACCGCGGCCGTGTCGCTGCCGGGGCCGTCCTGCAGCACGCCGAGGCAATTGACGACGACACCGATGTCATGGTTGCGCAGCACCCGCGTCAGCGCGGCGGCATCCAGCGTCATGATGGGCAGTTCGAGATCGAGCGCGTCGTTCTTCTGCGAAGCTGACAGTTTGCGGGCGACGCCGACGACGCGAAATCCCCGCCCACGCAGATCGTCGGTAACGAAGCGGCCGATCAGGCCGGAGGCGCCGAGCACCAGGATTTTTCGGATGTCGGCGTTCATGCTTGTCTAGAGCGGTTTGGCGACCATCAGCCAGAGAATAGCCATGACCGAGCCAAATCCGGGAATCCCGAACCAAAACCAGCGGTGGAAAAGTGCGAAATAGCGCGACGGCAACCCTAGGTTTTGCTCCACCGCCTTGCGCGCGAGATCGCGCATTTCGGTCTGCATGAAGACAGCGTCACGGCTTGTTCGCCGCAGTTGGAGACCGCGCCTTCAAGGCGCGATCGAGTTCGCCTGCGGCGAGCTTGACGCCGCCCTCGCTCTCCACAAGCCAGTGGCCCTCGCTGCCGTGGGCCGCCAGCACGTGAAAGTCGGCCTTGCCGCCGGCGCCACGAAACGCATCGGCCAGTTGGCGGGACAGCGCAGGCGAGAAATAGCTGTCATTGGCGGCCACCAGCCAGGTCACTTTCACGCGCGCAGCCCTGCCGAACTCGCCCGCCGCCGCGGTCAGCGTATGCGGCGCGCAGACCCGGTTGGGAAGATCACTGGCATGCCCGCCGCGCCCCGGCGCGAACGCGATGATGGCGGCAATGTTCTTTGAATCTTCGCGCGTGAGCGCCAGCGCGCCCCAGGCGCCGGCCGAATGGCCGATCACGACCATGCCCTCGGGGCGGATGAAGGCTTGCCTGCGCATGAAATCCGCCGCAGCGCTGATCGCCTCCGCGGTGGCGCGGCCGGAGCGCGCATAATCGGCCTCGTCGCAGCCGCCCTGATCCTCGAGATATTTTCCGCCCGTCGCGCCATGCCCTGGACGTTCGGGGACCAGGACCGCAAAGCCACGCGCCACCAGCCAGGCGGCGAGCGCACGGTATTCTGGTTGCGGCATTTGCGCCCGCCGCAACACGTTCTGGGTGGAGGCGTGCGCGATCACGGCCAGCGGAAACGGCCCCTCGCCTGATGGCCTGAACAGCACCGCATGCGCGGCCGCGACGGGATCGGGAGCAGGCACCAGCCATTGCTGCCGGCGATGCGGTTCGCCTTCCGTGCCTTGTGCGCCAAGGCCGGGCTGCGCCGCCGCGGCTTCCACACCGAGCGCGGCAACAAAAACCAGCGTGAAAAGCAGGTTTAGCGGATGCATGAACTGGCCTGATGCAGCCAAGGGAGGGCGTATTGCGAGTCACCAACAGAATACCGCCGCCGAATCAAATCCAGCGCATTTTTCCGTGAACGGAAGTCGCGGAGGCGCCTGGCTGGATAATTCTGACAACCGTTTCGCCTCCGTTGCATCAGGGAGTACCGGTTGGGACAGCACCCTTGTCCTCTTTCGATACATACGAACATCAAAACTGATGCACAAAATCCACAGGTTAACCCATAATTAACGATGGACCTTGAAGCCGGCCCGCTGACTTGCTTTGATTAGCTCATGAGCACAACCCTGATCGAGGTTCGACCGGCCAAGGCTGCGGACGCAGCCGCGGTGGCGGCTACCCATGATGAAGCCTGGCGGTCCGCCTATCAGGGCATCATTCCGGGCGCCGAGCTCGAAAAACTCATTAACCGCCGCGGCCCGCAATGGTGGGACAGCGCGATCCGCAAGGGCAGCCGCGTCAGCGTGCTGGTGTTCGGCGACAAGGTCGCGGGCTACGCCAATTACGGCCGCAACCGCGCCCGCAGCCTGCATTTCGAAGGCGAGATTTACGAGCTCTATCTGCGGCCGGAATTCCAGGGCCTCGGCTTCGGCCGCCGCCTGTTCACCGCCGCCCGGCGCGATCTGATGCAGAGCGGGCTGAAGAGCATGGTGATCTGGGCGCTGTCGGACAACGATCCGGCGACGGAATTTTACCGCGCGCTCGGCGGCCGCATGGTGGCCCGCTCCTCGGAGAAATTCGGGCCCAAGTCGCTCGATAAAGTCGCCTTCGCCTGGACCAACTGAAGCTATTTCAGGCTTTTCCCTGCTCCGCTGCGGGTCTAAAGGGACCCTGACGCGCGCCTGATTCCAGGCGCCATTTTTAACGCCAAGCGGAGTTCCTAATGCGCATTGACGCCATCCCGATCGGAGTAAATCCGCCACACGACGTCAACGTCATCATCGAGGTGCCGGTTGGCGGCGAGCCGATCAAGTATGAAATGGACAAGGAAGCCGGCACGCTGGTGGTCGATCGCTTCCTCTATACGGCGATGCGCTATCCCGGCAATTACGGCTTCATCCCGCATACGCTGTCGGGCGACGGCGACCCCTGCGACGTGCTGGTTGCCAATACCCGCGCGATCGCGCCGGGCGCGGTGATGAGCGTGCGGCCGGTCGGCGTGTTGCTGATGGAGGACGAGGCCGGCGGCGACGAGAAGATCATCGCGGTGCCGTCGTCGAAACTGACCCAGCGCTACGACAAGGTCAGAAACTACAGCGACCTCCCCGACATCACGCTGCAGCAGATCCAGCATTTCTTCGAGCACTACAAGGATCTCGAAAAGGGCAAGTGGGTGAAGGTGCTGCGCTGGTGCGGCGCCGACGACGCCCACCGGCTGATCCTGGAAGGCATCGAGCGCGCGAAGAAGAAGTAGGGCGGCGCTCGCAGGTTACCGTCATTGCCTGCGACAAACGCGGAGCGTTTGCGGAAGGGAGCGCTAGCGACGAAGCAATCCATTTGACCGCTTGCGGCGCTATGGATTGCTTCGCTTTGCTCGCAATGACGAGGAAACAACACCATGCGCCGGTCGCTTCGTATTATCCGCAACATCCTGCTGCTCGCGATCGCGGCAGTCTTGATCCTCGCCGGCGTCCTCGCATTCAACACCCTCACCCACGGCTCGCGCCAGCTTCAGATAACAGCCGTGCCGCGCGCCGAAGTCGATGCACAGGCAGCGGCCAAGCGCCTGGCCGAAGCGATCCGCTTCCGCACCATTTCGAGCTACGAAAAGCCTGACCAGCACGCCGAAGCGCTGCGCGGCATGCACGCGCATATCGAAAAGAGCTTTCCGGCCTTTCATGCCGCGGCGAAGCGCGAAATCGTCGGCAATTACAGCCTGCTCTACACGTGGCAGGGCTCGGACCCGAAGGCGCAGCCGGTCGCATTCCTCGCCCATCAGGACGTCGTGCCGGTCGCACCGGGCACCGAGAAGGACTGGCAACAGCCGCCCTTTGACGGCGTCATCGCTGATGGATTCATCTGGGGCCGCGGCTCCTGGGACGACAAGGGCAACCTCTATTCCATGCTGGAAGCGGCCGAAGCCATGGCCAAGGCCGGCTTCCGCCCCAAGCGAACGATCTATTTCGCCTTCGGCCATGACGAAGAGACCGCGGGGACCGCCGGCGCCAAATCGATCGCAGCGCTACTTGCCTCGCGCGGCGTCCGCCTCGACTTCGTGATCGACGAGGGCCTCTTGATCACCGAAGGCATCATGAAGGGGCTCGACAAGCCGGCCGCACTGATCGGTGTTGCGGAAAAAGGCTATGTCACGCTGGTGCTGAACGCGCATGCGACACCCGGCCACTCGTCGATGCCGCCGCGCGATACCGCGATCGGCATGATGAGCGCGGCGCTGGCGCGGCTCGAAGACCACCGCCTGCCGATGCAGATCCGCGGCACGGTCGCGGAAATGTTCGACACGCTGGCGCCCGAGATGTCCGGCTTCAACCGCGTGGTGCTGTCGAACCTCTGGCTGTTCCGGCCGCTGCTGCTGCGCGAATTCGAAAAGAGCGGGCCCACCGAGGCGACGGTGCGCACCACCACCGCGCTGACGATCTTCCACGCCGGCGACAAGGACAATGTGTTGCCCGGCCATGCCGAGGCCACCGTCAACTTCCGCCTGATCCCCGGCGACACGCAAGGGAGCGTGACCGAGCATGTCCGCAGCGCCATCGCCAACGACCGGATTTCCATCAAGCCGTTTCCCGGCAACACCGACCCGCCGCCGGTGACGCCGACCGCAAGCCCGTCGTTCCAGATGCTCAACCGCACCATCCGCGAAATCTATCCGGACGTGATCGTCGCGCCCGGCCTGATGGTCGCCGCCACCGACTCGCGCCACTACACGGGAATTACCGACAAGATTTTCCGCTTCTCGCCGGTGCGCGCAAACTCGGACGATTTGAAGCGCTTTCACGGCACGAATGAGCGCCTTCCCGTCGAAGGCTATGCCGATATGATTAGGTTCTATCGGCGGTTGATCGAGAACAGTGCGGGGTGAGGTGCTAAATTAGCGCTCCCTCGCCCCGCCCTTGCGGGGAGAGGGTTGGGGTGACGGGTCTATCCGCGATTCCGAACGACGAGGCGAGTCCGTGGAGAAAGCCCCTCACCCCGACCCTCTCCCCGCGAAGGGCGGGGAGAGGGAGAGTCTCACACCCCAGGCTTCGCCAGCCCTTTAATCGCGCACGCCGCGCGCAGCGTGTTCACCAGCAGGCAGGCCACCGTCATCTGCCCGACGCCGCCGGGCACCGGCGTGATCGCGCCAGCGACTTCGGCGACTTCCTTGAACGCGACGTCGCCGACCAGCCGGGTCTTGCCGTCGGCTAGCGGCGTGCGGTTGATGCCGACATCGATCACGGTGGCGCCCGGCTTGATCCAGTCGGCGCGCACCATTTCGGGCCGGCCGACCGCGGCATAGACCAGATCGGCGCGGGCGCAGAGTTGCGGCAGATCCTTTGAGCGCGAGTGCGCGATCGTCACCGTCGCGTTTTCATTCAGCAGCAATTGCACCAGCGGGCGACCGACAAGATTGGAACGGCCGATGACGATCGCGTTCATGCCTTCCAGCGAGGCATGCACGCTTTTGGTCAAAATGATGCAACCAAGCGGCGTGCAGGGCGACAGCGCGGCAAAGCCACCGGCCAGCCGGCCGGCATTGTTGGGATGCAGGCCGTCAACGTCCTTGGCCGGATCGATCGCATTGATGACGGTTTCGGTATGGATCGATTTCGGCAGCGGCAGTTGCACGAGAATGCCGTGCACCGCGGGATCGCGGTTGAGCTTTGCGATCAGCGCCAGCAGATCGGCCTGCGCGACATCGGCGGGCAGCTTGTGCTCGAACGAGGCCATGCCGGCGGCCTGCGTCTGCGTGTGCTTGCTGCGGACATACACTTCGCTGGCGGGATCATTGCCGACCAGGACCACCGCAAGGCCCGGTGTCAGCTGATGCTCGCGCTTGACCCGCGCGACCTCTTCCGCGACGCGGGCGCGGAGCTCCGCTGCAATGACCTTTCCGTCGATAATGCGTGCCGTCATCTCAATCCTTCGTCTTCGATTTTCGCCGGCCACCTTTCGGAGCGTTTCGCCGAGAATTTTGGGATCGCCGTCGACGGCGACCTGCTTCAGCCGCGAGGTGACGCCTGACAGAATCTTCACTCTCGCCTTCGGCACCCCGAGCGCCTTCGCCAGCAATTCGGTCACCGCCCGGTTGGCCTCCCCGCCCTCGGCAACGGCACGGACGCGCACCTTGACCACGCTGCGCCCGTTGGCAAGCGTCTCGATGCCGTCGATGTCGTCACGGCCGCCGCGCGGGGTCACCCGCAGCGCGATGCTGATGCCCTCGCTGGAATAGCGCCAGGGATCCATCAGCGCGCTAAACGAAATAGGGCATCACGTTGTAGGCGACCAGTTTCTGAACGAGGATGATGACCAGGATCAGGATGATCGGCGAGATGTCGAGCCCGCCCAGATTGGGCATGAATCTGCGGATCGGCGCCAATGCCGGCTCGGTGATCCGGTACAGGAACTCGGCCACCGCCGCCACGAACTGGTTGCGGGTGTTGACGACATTGAAAGCGATCAACCACGACAGGATCGCCGAGGCGATCAGCAGCCAGATGTAGAGATCCAACACAATAAGGATGACTTCCAAGATAGCGCGCATGTGGAGGGGGCTCACGAGGAGGGGTAGTCAGCTAGATATCGGTTCATCCCCCCGCAAACAAGGGAAGTTCCCGGCAAAAGGACGCCAAAATCGGCGCTTTCACCGTTCTTGACTTGGCCTTGGGCCGGACTGTAAATGACGCCGATTGTCGGCTGCTTCGGGTCATCTCAAAGCGGTCGCGACGGGGCCATAGCTCAGCTGGGAGAGCGCGTCGTTCGCAATGACGAGGTCGGCGGTTCGATCCCGCCTGGCTCCACCAGCCTTCGCTTGCTTCGCAAGCTACGGCTCGGCAAGCCTACCCGGGCCCTATCGTAGCGAAGCAAGCGAAGGTTGCCGCGGCGTAGCCCAAAGGGCGAAGCCGGGCCTCGGCAACCGCCGTAGGCCTTCCCCACCCCCTCACTTCCCCGTAAACCTTGGCGGCCGTTTCTCCACAAAGCTCGCCACGCCTTCCCGGAAATCACTCCCCTTCAGCGCGATCTGCATTTCGCGGTTGGCGTCGATGGTGGCTTCCGCCAGCGTCTGGAACGGCACCTCGTAGAGCTGGTGCTTGATCACAGCAATCGCGCTTGGCGAGACGAAATCGGCGAGATCGCGCGCGTAGGCATAGGTCTGCTCGCGCAACTGCTCCGGCGGATACAGCCGGTTGACCAGCCCGATCCGCAGCGCCTCCTCGCTTCCCACCCGTCGCGCGGACATCAACAGATCCAGCGCGTTGGCGTGGCCGACGATGCGCGGAAGCATCCAGCTGATGCCGTGTTCGGCGATCAGCCCGCGGCGCGCGAACGAGGTGGTGAAGACAGTATTGTCGGCGGCAAAGCGCAGGTCGCAATAGAGCGCGTGGACCAGGCCGATGCCGGCGGTGGCGCCGTTCAGCATGCCGATCACGGGTTTCGGGATCGCCGGGTAATAGGCATAGCGCGTCTGCCAGTCCGCCCGGCGGTTCATGTCGAACGGCGGCGTGTTCTCGCCGCGCCTGATTTCGCTGGGGTCGATGGCCTTCAGGGCCTCCATGTCCGCGCCTGCGCAAAACGCGCGGCCGGCGCCGGTGAGGATGATGATACGGACATTGTCATCGCCGGCTGCCGCCTCCATCGCATGGCGCACATCGCGCTCCATGGTCGCGGTCCACGCATTCATCCGGTCGGGCCGGTTGAGCGTGATGGTCGCGATCTTGTCGCTCACCTCGTAGAGAATATCCTGATAGGTCACGGCGATCTCCCTGTGGTTTTCTTATTGGCGTTTGGCGCGCGAGCCTTTCGGCCGCGCCAACACTATCACATCAGCTATTTCTAGAAGACGTTCGAAACGCGCGGGCAAATTCCGCGTGGCGGCTATTCGGCTGCGTCCAGCATGACAGCGTGCGGTGCGCGCGCGATCCAACCCGCGATGAAATTCTTCAACCACGCCCGTTCGGCCACGTCATGCACGGCGCGGCCTTCGAAGTGGAGATGACGCGGTTGCGCACCTGGCGACTCCATGCGCACGCAGCCGCGCGTGGTCCAGCGATGCATCATGGCGTAGGTGACGTCGGGATGAAACTGCAGGCCGAACGCATGACCATGCTGAAAGGCCTGCACCGGGAAGTCGTCACCTTCGGCAAGCAGCTCAGTGCCGCGTGGCAACTGAAATCCTTCGCCGTGCCAATGATAGACCAGCGCGGGCCAGTCGGGGCAGAGCGCATGCCCGGCCGCGGTGGGCCGGATCGGATAGTAGCCGACCTCGACCCGCCCCTCATGATGCGGCGCGACCTGTGCGCCCAATTGTTTGGCGAACATCTGCGCGCCCAGGCAGATGCCGAGAAACGGCCGCTGCTCACGCAGGGGAATTTCGATCCAGTCGATTTCTCGGCGGACATAATCGTCGGAATCGTTGGCGCTCATCGGGCCGCCGAAGATGACCGCGCCGGCATGCAGCTCCAGCGTTTCCGGCAAGGGATCGCCGAACCGCGGACGCCTGATGTCGAGGGGGTAACCAAGGGCGCGCAGGGCATTGCCGACACGGCCCGGCGTCGAGGTCTCCTGGTGCAGGACGATCAAGACCGGCTTGAGCGGCGCGGCGTCAGGCGTAATCAGCGCCCGTCGGCCCGGAAAGGGCACGATGCTGTCGCCATTTTTGCTCGACCGGAACGACATCGACGTTGCTCAGGTGCCTCGAATCGAAACCATACCTAAGTGAGTCTTAATTTCGCGTGAGTTCACGCACACAGCAAAAATGTAAGCAAACCGCGGGCCAGACGCGCTCAGGCGCCCGATCGCGGCGCGAGCGGGCCGGGACACCGGGAAAACCCGGGATTTCTTCAGCGCTGGCGAAGCTGGAAGCGGCCGACTGCCCCAAGAATGAAGGAGCGCGGGAATAGCCGGAGCAGGAATGGCACGATCTTGATGCCGAGGCCGGGCATCACTGCACGTTTGTTAGCCATCAATCCGCGATAGGCCTGCTGTGCGACCTCGGCGGGCAAGACTTTTAGAACCGCCGTATCGAATCCGGGCCGGAAGCCGGCGCGCGCCTGGAATTCCGACGGCACGGGGCCGGGACACAGCACCGTCACACGCACGCCATGCGGCGCCAGTTCGGCGCGCATCGCTTCCGTGAACGACAGCACATAGGCCTTGGTGGCGTAATAGACCGCCATGCCCGGGCCCGGCAGAAAGCCGGCGATCGAGCCCACATTGAGCAGGCCGCCACGGTTGCGGATCAACTGGTCCGAAAACCGCAGCGACAGATCGGTCAGCGCGCGGATGTTGACGGCGATCATGTCGAGCTGGTCGGCGCGGTCGCGCTGCACCGCCTTGCCGAACAGTCCGAAACCCGCATTGTTGACGACGTATTCGACCTCCACACCGGAGGCCGCCAGCGCTTCGGCAATCTTGTCGCCGCAGTCAGGCTGCACGAGATCACAGGGAATGACGATCGGAGCCTTGCCACCGGCCGCCGTGATCTCAGCGGCCAGCGCCGTCAGGCGATCGGCGCGCCGTGCCACCAGCGCCAGACGATGGCCATGGGATGCAAAAACGCGCGCCAGCTCGGTGCCTATTCCGGCCGATGCACCGGTAATCAGCGTCACACGCTCGGTCACGATGGAATGCTCTTGAAATCAATTGCAGGTGGTAGTGATAGCGATGGAACGAGAGCATAGGCGCGCGGTGCGGCGCAAGCCACGTGCATGGCATATGCCCATGCACGGCTCTGTGCCTCAGCAATTGAACTTCAATAATTTCAGACGCATCGCGCATCTTCGCGACTGATCGCGAGGCACATTAAAGTTTCGTCATCTGAGTAATCGGGCGCGAGCGATGACGCGGTTGCTCGTCACGTTGCGATGTCGGCGATTTTCGAAACGCTGTCCGACGAGGCCACCTGGCGCTGCTCTGCCACCTTGCGCTTCAGATCGATCCGATCGCGCGATGAAATACCGAGCAGATCGGCCGCGCGCCAGACGACGTTGTCCTCGAATTCGCTGACCTGGCCGTCGGCATACACCAGCTCCCACATCATCTCGATGATGCGGAGCCGGCCCTCCTCATTGACCGAGCGCATGATGACGCTGGTGAAACGATAGAGATCGACCGCCTCGCCTTCGGCTCGCGTTGCCGACGCGATCAGATGATCCGCCTTGCCTGGATCGAGCTTGAAGCGGCTCTCGATCAGAGAGTGCAGTTTGCGCTTCTCGGCCGCGCTCGGCTCGCCGTCGAGCGAGACGACGTGAACCAACAGCGCGGTCGCCGCGAGCAGATAGCCGGTGTCGTCGAACGCGAGATCCGTATCCGCGCTGGGCGCAACGATGTCGGCAATGAATTGGCGCAGTCCGTCGAGCATCACTCTACCTTGCAAAGTTCGAAGAAGCCGTTCGGCGAATATGGGTTGAAGCTTTGGCCTTCGCAATCCGCGCGATGCGCGACTGGTAACGTATGCAGATTAAATCGGCGTCACATTGAAGGTACCGGAAAACTTCTGCGCGAAACCTGGGCAGCAACCCGTCACAGCGAACCGCGAGCTTGTTGTTTAGGTCGAAGCGCGCAGACGCCGGTTCAAAGCACGCAACCCGCGCCGCTTCGGAACGGAACGGCCGGTCGGCCAAGGGCCGACCGCGCGATTCGCCGCAGGGGTCGAGGCCGATATCCAATTGCAAGTCATTCGCATTTGCATTAGGGATGAACCTGTTGTTTCGACAAGCGATTCTTCATGAGGAAA
This sequence comes from Bradyrhizobium sp. CCBAU 051011, assembly GCF_009930815.1. NCBI lineage: Bacteria > Pseudomonadati > Pseudomonadota > Alphaproteobacteria > Hyphomicrobiales > Nitrobacteraceae > Bradyrhizobium > Bradyrhizobium sp. CCBAU 051011. The sequence goes on from NZ_CP022222.1 coordinate 2,146,321, forward strand.
CGATCATGGCTTCCTTCCGCTTCGCCGTTGGTGCCGCCGTTGTGCTGGGAGTTGCTTCGGGAGCCGCGCTAGCGGCTGGTGACCTGTCGCGGCAGACGCCGATCGAGGTGACGGTCGATCTCGGCTCGCCCGGCAAACACGAGTTCGGGCCGAAGCAACTGAAATTTGAAACCGGCAAGCTCTACAAGCTGATCCTGCGCAACACGAGCAACGATCCGCATTACTTCACCTCGCATGCGTTCTCGCAGATGGTGTTCACGCGCAAGGTGCAGGTGACGCAGCAGCAGAACGGCAAGGCCGTGACGCTCGCCGAATTCAAGGGCGCGATCCGCGAGATCGAGGTCTATCCGGGACAATCCGCCGAATGGTGGCTGGTGCCGATCGCCGCCGGCCGCGCCAACGACCTGCGCTGCGACATCAAGACCAGCGACGGCAAGACGCACGCCGAACTCGGCATGACCGGTGAGATCGTGATCGAGTAGCGCTCTACGGCGTCTTCAACCGGCGGGCATCGAATCTCTGGCGTTTCAGGTGCTTCGACCGGCTGTCGGGATTTTACTCATATCCGCAAAATGGGGAATCCGAACAAGTCGTTCGGACTCCCCAATTTTCGACTGCTTTCCTCTCATTTTACGAACTCGGTCATTGGCTTGCCCTTATCAACGATATGGACGTTCAGCATCTTTAGAGAAGTGTCACCCCCAACCTTGAAACCGGCGTGGGGCACTTCACGTGCATTAATTATCGCAGCGCCCGTGGGAAGTGGTCTTTGCGTGCCATCAGGCAGTTCAAGCGTAGCTCCTTGAAGTACATAGACGACCTCTTCGCCGGGATGGATATGTCTGGCAATTGCCTCACCTGGTGGTACTTCGAGAACGGTGACAACAACATCCATGTCCTTCCCGATTAGGTCGCCTCTTTTGAGTTCAGTCCTGATCGTGCTTTGAGCGTTCGCGGACCCGATCATCAGTACGAAGACGACTAAGGAAATCACCTTGGTCATTGCAACCTCCAAACATTGTCAGTTGGTCACAATGTGTACATTACACCTGTTCTGATTAGTGAGTCAGCGGCAGGCGTGCAAATGAACTAACACTCTGGCTAGGGTATCTCGTACACCACCATCTTGTCGGCGATGCCGCGTAACGCGGCTTCCTTCTGAATCGGACGGATCGCCTCTCTCTGAAGAATGGTGGCGACCGCCGGCGATTCGATCACCGGCCCCGTAATGTGGATCTCCTGCGAGGTCGACAGGCTCTGCACGCGCGACGCAATGTTGACGGTCTGGCCGAAATAATCCTGCCGCTCGTTCAACATCACCGCCAGGCACGGGCCTTCGTGGATACCGATCTTGACGATCAGATCCTCCCGGCCGCGCTCCGCATTGAGCGCCGCCATCGCCGCCCGCATGCGCAGGCCCGCCACGATCGCATGTTCCGGCCTGATGAAGGTCGCCATCACCGCATCGCCGATCGTTTTCACGACAGCGCCCTTCTCGGACGCAATGATTTCGAGCAGCGCATGGAAATGCGCCCGCACCAGATCGAAGGCAGCGAGATCGCCGACCCGTTCATAGAGCGCGGTGGAGCCCTTGAGGTCGGTGAACAGGAAGGTCAGCGAGGTGATCTTCAGCCGCTGATCGACGTTGAGGTTATCAGCCTTGAACACGTCGCGGAACGTCTGGTTGGACAGCATCCGCTTCGCGGTCAGGATCGGCTTGCGCTTGCCGAGCAGTTCGTGGAGCGTATCGTTGGCGATCCAGACCGCAGGCAGCACGCGCGTGTCGGTCTGGTTCTCCAGCGACAGCCGCAGCGGTCCCGGACGCATCACCGTCGAGCCCGTCGGCGCTTGCAGCTTGTTGAAGACGATCGAAAATTGCTGCCGCTCGCGGGTCGGCTCGCCCTGGATATCGAAGAAGTGCGCCGAATGCGTCACCGGCTCGAACACGATCACGAACTGGTTGGGCAAGTGCAGCGACAGCACCGCCTTTTCGCCGGCCGGCAGCTCGATAGCTTCGAGCGACACCTCGTCGATCAGTCGCTTGATCGATTCCTCGCTCAGGTCCATTCCCGAGCTCCAGAACATCTGCCGGTTATATTCCCAGATCGGCAGCGTGTTGGGATCATGCGCGGCAATCCGCCTGACGCGCGGGCTGACGGTGAATGCGACCTCGACGCGGTCGTCGACGGAGGCCTCATAGCCTTGCGCGCACAGCGCGCAATTATAATCGTCGTGGCGCAGCGATTTCAGCGTGTTGTGCGCGCCGAGCACGCCGCCGCAGCCGGGGCAGAGCACATTCCAGGTGAGATCGAACAGGCCGAGCCGCGCCGCATGCAAAAAGGCCGAAATGACCTTTTCCTCGTCGAGCCCGTAGCGCGCGGAAAAATCCAAGAGGTTGATACGGTTGAGATCGCGGTCCTCGCCCTTGGCGATCAATTGCGAGATGGCGTCGACGACCGCGGGATCGGCGGTCTGCTTCAGGACTGAGAACTGGGCCTGGGTATCGCTCATGCTGACAACCTAGATGACGCTACGGGAGCAACTCCGCAAGGTGCTCTATCCGGCCCGGCGCGTTTTCATGGCGCAAACCGGCAATCCGCTCGATCAAAAAAATACTACCGCGGCGTGATGGCAAACATCGGCGAACGGTTGGGCTGTGTCGTCACCACGCCGATCGGCATCACCGGATCCTTGTCGACGAGCGTGATGCGGAACGCGCCGATCATCTTCGCCAGCGCCAGCGTAGCTTCGACCAGCGCGAAATGCGCGCCGATGCAGACGCGCGCGCCGACGCCGAACGGCAGATAGGCGAAGCGATCGGGCGGCGTCCCGGTCATGAAGCGAGACGGGATGAAGGCGTTCGGATCGCGCCACAGTTTTTCGTGCCGGTGCAATATCCACGGCGCGATCAGGATCACGTCCTTCTTCTTGACCGGCAGGCCCGCGATCGTGTCCGGCGCGATCGCCGCGCGTGCGATCACGAATGCCGGCGGATAGAGCCGCATGGTCTCGTCGATCACGGCGCGGGTGAATTTCAGTCTATCGATATCGAGCGCGCCGTTGGCGGTTGCGTCCTGCACTTCCGTGGCGACCTGCTCCTGCGTGGCCGGATCGAGCGCCAGCAGATAGAGCGCCCAGAATAGTGCGGTCGCCGTCGTCTCGTGGCCGGCCAGAATCATGGTGGCGACCTGGTCGCCGAGTTGTTCGTCGGTGAAGGCCTGGCCGGTCTCCGGATCGCGGGCGTCGCCCATCAGGTCGAACAGGTCGCGCGCCGACGCGCCCGCGGTCTTGCCGGCGGCGCGACGCTCGGCCATCAGCATGCCGACGAAGGCGGTCCAGCGCTTGCGGAAGCGGGCGCGCGAAATGTCCTGCGGACTCGGCCAGCTCAGCGGCAGCAGCATATCGAGGAAGTGCGGCCGCGCCAGCCGCTCGCCATATTCCATCACGAAATCGCGCAAGGCGGCGCCGTGGCGATCCATGGCGAACGAGAACATGGTGCGGCCGGCGATCTCGAGCGCCATCCGCTGCATCGCCTCGCGCAAATCGACGGGTGCGTTGCTGGCGGCGCGCAGCTTGGCAACCGTCTCGTCGGTCGCTGCCAGCATATGCGGAACGAGCGGCGTCACCGCGCGCGGTGTGAAGGCCGGCGCCAGCGTGCGGCGCTGGTGTTTCCACGCCCGTCCTTCCGCAATCAGAAGGCCATTGCCGAGGATCGGCCGCAGCACCCGGATGCCAACCGGCGTGCGCGAATAGTTTTCGTAATTGTCGACCAGCACATGCCGGATCGCATCCGGCGTGTTGAGGATGAAGGTGCCGCGTCCGAAGAACCGACCCTGGACGATATCGTCCTCATAGGCCCGCTGACCCCAGCTGCCGATCGGACTTTCGCGGATCGCCTTGATCCGCCCGAACACTGTCATGTCGTCGGGCGCCCGTGGCGGGCTCGGCGGCACCAGCGGCCCTCGCGCCACCGGCATGTCGTAGACTCCGGCCATGCTCATGAGCGCCACTCCCGTAGCCCGGATGAGCAAAGCGATATCCGGGATTGTCCAAAGCCCCGCATATCGCTGCGCTCATGCGGGCTACGATCGTATCTATGTCTCCAATCCGGGCGCCGCAAAGGCGCACCGGTCGGGAACAGCTAATAAGTCAGTTCGGCAACCGCAATCCGGTTTTCCCCGGCCGGCCAGGCCCGCGCCACGATTCGCTCTGTATTGAATATCGCTACCACGGAGCGGCCAACCTCCTCGGCCGGAAGCCGTAACGTCGTCACCGAATCGGTCGGCACGCCGGATTTCACATCCCTGGGCTCCTTGCCGTCGATCAGCACCACGTCGCGCGGCAGGCCGAAATAGCCGCGCGGACGCGACATCAGCACCACGGCGCCCGCGCCGGCATCGGCCGGACCGAGCGGTCGCGCGGCGCGTAGATTGACGACGTCGGAGGAGCGCGGAAACGGCGAGCGGTAAAGATGCGTCGTCGGCGAACCGGCCGACGTCAACACGATTTCGAGATACCAGGCCGGCTCGACCTGCGCCGGACCCCAACGGCCGCGGCGCCGGTTTGCGACGAATGGATCGGACCGCCGCTCCGTTCGCCGGTATCGGGAGAGACGCGATAGATTTCGACCGTCGCGCCCGAGACGGGACGATTGGTGACAACGCCGCCCGGCGTATCAGTCACAAGCCCGCTCAGTCTGACTTCCGCTTCCGGCACGATCTCGATGCGCGACGGCTCTCTGCCCGCGATGAATTTATAGATCTCGCGAAACGCGCGCGGATGAAACGCGACCTCGCGATGATCGAGCGCGCCGAGCACGAGGTTGGTCGCGCCCTTCAGCGCAGGACCTTCTGACGTCACGCCGGTCGGCATGCCGGGCTTGCCGACAAAGCGACCGTCGGCTTGCGCAAATTTATCGTTGCCGTCGCTGCGCAAGGTGAGGAACGCGGTGCCCGGCGTGACCTCGCTCTCGCCTTCGTTCAGGCTGCGCAGGAACGGGCCGCGGCCGTTGAACTCGCCGCCTAATCCCTCATCCCAATCGTAGATGCCGTGATTGGGAACGCCGCACAGCACGGCGTGGCTGACATCGGCGCCGCCGCCGTTCCTGATATAATTGCGGATCGAATAGCCGCCGCGCGAATTGCCGACCAGCGCAATGCGCGACGCACCGGTGCGCTGTTTGAATTCCTTGACGGCCTCAGTGAGCTCGCGGCGTTGGTCTTCGGTCGAGGAACGGTTCGGCTGCTCCACTTTGTCATCGGTGCGCGCGAGAGGATCGGTGAAACTGATCGCCATCATCCGCTCGCGCGGCACGCCATTCGATTCCATCCGCCATAACGTCGTAATCCAGAGCGCTGCGTGATCGCCGTTGCCGTGCACGAACAGGATTGGCGGAACCGCGCCCGCAACCGAAGGCGTCGAGGCGGTCTCTGCCAACGCGGAAAAGCTGAGATTGCCGGCAAGATTGCCCGCCAGCAAAGGTAGCGCGCCTGCGCCCCTGAGCATGGTTCGCCGCGTCAGGCTCATTTGGGCTCCTCTCGTCATTTTTCAGTACCCTAGCTGTGCTCTAGCAGTCCCCATAGCGGCCTAACTACTGGACAGAGCAAGGTTTTCGCAGGCATCTGTGAGGGCCGCAGGAATCATCGTCTCCCCTTTAGCAGCCCAACCGGAACCGGATATGACCGAACCGCCGAAGCGCTCCGATAGTATCTTCGCACCGCTGCGGCATTCGGTGTTCCGGCGAATCTGGCTGGCGAGCCTTCTGTCCAACCTCGGGCTCCTGATCCATGGCGTTGGCGCGGCCTGGGCGATGACGCAGATGACGTCGTCCGCCGACAAGGTGGCGCTGGTGCAGACCGCGCTGATGCTGCCGATCATGCTGATCTCGATGCCGGCAGGCGCCATCGCCGACATGCACGACCGCCGCGTCGTGGCGATGGTGTCGCTATTGATCGCGCTGACCGGCGCGAGCGCGCTGACCGTACTGGCCTGGCTCAATTTGGTGACGCCGAACATCCTCTTGCTGTTCTGCTTCATTGTCGGCACCGGCATGGCGCTGATGGGACCGGCCTGGCAGTCTTCGGTCAGCGAGCAGGTGCCGCCCGAGACCCTGCCGGCTGCGGTCGCACTCAACGGCATCAGCTACAACATCGCGCGCAGCTTCGGCCCCGCGATCGGCGGCATCGTGGTCGCGACCGCCGGCGCTGTTGCTGCCTTTGCGGCGAACGCGCTGCTCTATCTGCCGCTGTTGATCGTGCTGTTTCTCTGGAACCGGATCCACGAACCGTCGCGGCTGCCGCGCGAGCGTCTCAACCGCGCGATGGTCTCAGGCGTCCGCTACATCACCAACTCTCCCTCGATCAAGATCGTCCTGACGCGCACGCTCGTCACGGGCATCATCGGCGGCTCGGTGTCGGCGCTGATGCCGCTGATTGCGCGCGATCTCTTGCATGGCGGCGCGCAGACCTATGGCGTCATGCTGGGAGCCTTCGGCATGGGCGCCGTGATCGGCGCGTTGAACATCGGCTCCGTCCGCAAGCAATTGAGCGGCGAGGGCGCGGTGCGCGCCTGCACGATATCGTTGGCCGGTGCAATCGCAGCCGTCGCGCTCAGCACCAGCGCCATCCTGACGGCGATCGCGCTGGTGCTGGCGGGCGCAGTGTGGATGCTGGCGGTCGCGCTGTTCAATATCGGTGTGCAGCTTTCGGCGCCGCGCTGGGTCGCCGGCCGCTCGCTGGCGGCGTTCCAGGCCGCGATTGCCGGTGGCATCGCGATCGGAAGCTGGGGCTGGGGTCACCTCACCGATATGTACGGCGTCGAGATCGCGCTGCTGGTCTCCGCCGGACTGATGCTGCTGTCCCCGCTGCTCGGCATCTGGCTGCGCATGCCGCCGGTCGGCGCCCGCTATGAGCCGCCAGCCGAGGCGCTGGCCGATCCCGAGGTACGGCTGTCGTTGACGGGACGCAGCGGGCCGCTGGTGGTCGAGATCGAATATCGCGTCGCGCAGGACAACGCCCGCGCCTTCCACAATGTGATGCAGGAGGTGCAGCTCAGCCGGCAGCGCAACGGCGCCTATGGCTGGTCGATCGCGCGCGATATCGGCGATCCCGAACTATGGACCGAGCGCTACCACTGCCCGACCTGGCTCGATTACCTGCGCCAGCGTAACCGCGCGACGCAGTCCGAGCGCGCCTTGCATCAGCGCGCGATCGACTTCCATCTCGGGCCCGAACCGATCCGCGTTCGCCGCATGCTGGAGCGGCCGTTCGGCTCGGTCCGCTGGAAGGAAGACACCCCCGACCGTGCCGCCAACGAGGTCTTGCCGGTGGTCGCGACGGCCGCGGGCAGCAGCACCTAGCACCTCGATAGCAGACGCGACTTTTGGGCGCAGAATGGCGCGGGAATAATTCCGCCAACCGTATCCAAACGGCCGCCGACACCGCTCCCGCGATTTCTCGCGGCTGATTTCTTGCGACTAAAGTGTAAGAATTCTGCGCGCTTTCGCTCCGCTGAGCGGGAAGCGAGGGCCGTTTCGCGTCTGCGAAACGACAGCGCCGTTTACCCCGTGCGCGATTAGAAAGATCGCCGCGCACTTCCCACTTGCCAAAGTGCCGCGCAAGCCTTTGACTTGTCGTCAAGACAAACACACCCGCGCTAATGACGGGTGATGACAACTTAACCGGGAGGAACTCATGAGCAAGCGTAGCGATAAAACGACGCGCCGCCGTTTCCTGACGGCCGCGGCCGCCGGCGGTGCGGTGATTGCGATGCCGCAAGTCAGCCGGGCGCAGACGGCGGTCCTGAAGATGCAGGGCTCGTGGGGCAAGGCCGACGTCTTCAACGAGATGGCCGAAGACTATGTGAAGCGCGTCAATGACATGGCCGGGGGCCGGCTACGCATCGACTATCTTGTGGGCGGCTCCGTCGTGCATCCGTTCCAGGTATTCGACGGCGTGCATGGCGGCCAGATCGATGCTGCTCACACGGTGACGGTCTACTGGTACGGCAAGCACAAGGCGGCGTCGCTGTTCGGTACCGGACCGGTGTTCGGCTTCAACGCCAACGAAGGTCTTGGCTGGATTCACAACGGCGGTGGCAAGGAGCTGTTCGAAGAACTCCAGACCCAGATCATGAAGGTCAACATCAAGAGCTTCTTCGCGATGCCGATGCCGACCCAGCCGCTCGGCTGGTTCAAGAAGCCGATCACCAGCGATGCCGACCTGAAAGGGCTCAAGTACCGCACCGTGGGTCTGGCCGCCGACTTGTTCCAGGTAATGGGGGCCTCTGTCGCGCAGCTTCCGGGCGGCGAAATCGTGCCGGCCATGGAGCGCGGCGTGATCGATGGATTCGAGTTCAACAACCCGACATCGGACAGGCGCTTTGGCGCGCAGGACGTCGCCAAGAACTACATGTTGGGTAGCCACCATCAGGCGACGGAATACTTCGAGATCATGTTCAACCGCACGAAGTATAATGCGCTGGCGGCCGAGCAGAAGGCGATCCTACAGTATGCTGCGGAGGCAGTCTCTTCCGCCAATGAATGGAAGGGGATGGACTATTACTCCAAGGACCTGCAGGAACTGATCAATAAGGACAAGGTCAACGTTCAGCGGACGCCGAAGTCCGTATTCGATGCGCAGATTAAGGCATGGGACGGCTTAATCGCCCAGCTTGGGTCGGATCCGTTCATGAAGAAAGTGATGGACTCGCAGAAGGCATGGGTGCGCCGCGTGGTTTACTACAACATGACTAACGCAACAGATTACCGTGGCGCCTTCGAGCACCACTTCCCGGGCGTGCTCAAGGTCTGACAGGCTCGCGGCGCTTGATCGGCGGTACGAGTAATGGGCGGCGCGGTTGACGCGCCGCTCACCAGCAATTGGGGGACAATTCGGATGTGCGATTTGCCGCGAGTTCAACTCGCATGAGGAAGTTTCTATTTTTCATCGATGAACTCAGCACATGGGTGGGCAAGGCGTTCGCCTGGCTGATTCTCGTCCTCACGCTCGGTGTCAGCTACGAGGTGTTCATGCGCTACGTGCTGCGTGCGCCGACCACCTGGGCATTCGACATCAGCTACATCACCTACGGCGCGATGTTCCTGATGGCCGGCGCGTATACGCTCTCGCGCAACGGTCATGTGCGCGCCGACGTGGTCTACCGCCTCTGGTCGCCGCGCACCCAGGCGTCGATGGACCTCGTTCTCTACATTTTGTTCTTCCTGCCGGCGATCGCGGCGCTGATGTATTCGGGCTGGAATTATGCCGACATGTCGGTGCGCTTCCGCGAAGTCAGCATCTTCAGTCCGGCCGGCGTGCCGGTGTTTCCGCTGAAAGCGCTGATCCCGGCCACCGGTGTCCTCCTGTTTCTGCAAGGGCTCGCTGAGGTCATCCGCTGTGTGCTGTGCATCCGCACCGGCCGATGGCCGCAACGCCTGCACGACGTGGAGGAGACCGAGAGCCTCGTCATTCGCGAGCATCAGCAGGCGGCCGCCGCGCAGCAGGACGAGAAAGGAGCAGGCGCATGACCGATCCTCAACTCGGCATGCTGATGCTGGGCCTATTCATCTTCATCATCATGCTCGGCTTCCCGATCGCCTTCACGCTGATGGCGATGGGCGTCGCGTTCGGCTACTACGCCTACTATACGGCCGGCCAGGACTTCTTCGAGAATCGCATCTTCACGCTTCTGGTGCAGAAGACGTTCGAGGTCACGTCCAGCGATGTGCTGGTCGCGGTTCCGCTGTTCCTCTTCATGGGCTATCTGGTCGAGCGCGCAAACATTCTCGATCGCCTGTTCTACTCGCTGCAACTGTCGATGAAGAACGTGCCGGGCGCGCTGGCGGTAGCAACGCTGATCACCTGCGCGATGTTCGCGACCGCCACCGGCATCGTCGGCGCCGTTGTCACGCTAATGGGCCTGCTGGCCTTGCCGGCGATGCTGCGGGCAGGTTACGACACCAAGCTGTCCGCAGGCGTCGTCTGCGCCGGCGGTTGCCTCGGCATCCTGATTCCGCCGAGCATTCTCCTGATCGTCTATGCGGCGACCGCCGGCGTTTCGGCGGTCAAGCTCTATGCGGCCGCTTTCTTTCCAGGGTTCCTGCTGGCCGGGCTCTACGTCCTCTATGCAATAGCGCGCGCGATCATCAATCCCGCGCTCGCGCCGAAGCTGCCGCCCGAGCAGACCAACGTGCCGCTCAGCACGGTAGTCTGGGCGCTCGCAACCTCGTTCCTGCCGCTGGCGCTGCTCATCGTTTCGGTGCTCGGCGCGATCCTGTTTGGCCTGGCAACGCCGTCCGAAGCGGCCGCGGTAGGCGCCCTCATGAGCATCGTTCTGGCGGCCGCCTATCGTTCGCTCAACTTCACGATGATGCGCGAGTCGGTGTATCTGACCGTGCGCGCCACCGCGATGGTCTGTTACCTGTTCATCGGGTCGTGGACGTTCTCCGCGGTGTTTGCCGTCCTTGGCGGACAATCGGTGGTCGAGCAGTTCTTCACCTCGATGAACCTGTCGCCGATCGGGTTCCTGCTGTTGACCCAGGTGATCATTTTCCTGCTCGGCTGGCCGTTGGAATGGACCGAGATCATCATCATCTTCGTGCCGATCTTTCTGCCGCTGCTTCCCCAATACGGCATTGATCCGATCTTCTTCGGCATCCTGGTTGCACTGAACACGCAGACGGCGTTCAACACACCGCCGGTGGCGATGGCCGCGTTCTATCTGAAGGGCGTGGCGCCGCCGCAGGTGAAGCTCACTGACATCTTCTCGGGCGCGCTTCCCTTTGTCTTCCTGGTCTTCTTCACCATGGCGCTGGTCTATATCTTCCCCGCCATTGCGTTGTGGTTGCCCAGCTACCTCTATGGATCGCGGTGACCAGCTTGGGTAAGACGCCGAAAGGGTGCGCATGAGCCTCAATGCGCTCAGCCTCACGGAAGCCGCGGCGGGCATTCGCGACGGCCGGTTCAGCTCTGTCGACCTCGTCGGCGACTGCCTCAAGCGCATCGACGAGGCCGATCGCGATATCGATGCGTGGGCGTTCCTCGATCGCGACCACGCGATGCGGCAGGCCGAGGTTGCTGATGATCGTCGCAAGCAGGGCAAGCCCACAGGCCCGCTGCATGGCGTGCCCATCGGCATCAAGGACATCTTCGATACCGGCGACATGCCGACCGAGTTCGGCTCAAAACTTTGGGTGGGGCGTACGCCGCGACGTGACGCCGCTGCCGTGGCGCGCCTGCGCGCGGCGGGTGCGGTGATCCTTGGCAAGACGGTGACCACCGAATACGCCTACTTCAATCCGGGCAAAACCAGGAACCCGCACAACCCTGACCACACGCCGGGCGGTTCATCCTCGGGCTCGGCTGCGGCGGTGGCGGCCTTGATGGTGCCGGGCGCGATTGGTTCGCAGACCAACGGAAGCGTGATCCGACCGGCCGCATTCTGCGGTGTGGTCGGCTTCAAGCCGACACACGGCCTGATTCCGCGGAGCGGCGCGCTTCTCTTGTCGCGGGCGCTCGATCACGTCGGCGTATTTGCGCGTTCGGTCGACGATGCGGCGCTGCTCGCACAGGCGCTTGCAGGCTTCGACGAAGAGGATCCGGATACGCGCGCCCTCGCCAGCCCCCCCTTTGTTGACGTGGCGGCAAGCGAGCCGCCATTGCCGCCGCGCTTCGCCTTCATACGCTCGCCGGCCTGGAAGCATGCGGAGCAGGTGACCACGGAGGCGTTTGCCGAGTTGGTCGAAACTTTGGGCAAACACATTTCCGAGGTCGAGATCAGCCCGGGATTCGATCGCGCGGTCGACATGCACCGCACCGTCATGGAAGTGGAAATGGCGCATAATCTGCATCGCGATTTCGAGCAGGGGGCTGAGTCCTTGAGCGAGATGCTGCGCGCACTGATTGAGCGTGGCCGCAAGGTCCTGGCCGTCGACTATGCGCGGGCGCTGTCCGGCAGCGCGGCGCTCAACGCGGCGCTTGACGGCGTGTTCGACGAATACGACGCCATACTGACCCCTGCCGCGCCGGGACCGGCGCCGCGCGGTCTCGACAGTACCGGAAACCCGGTGTTCTGTTCGACGTGGACCTATCTCGGCACGCCTGCGGTAACGCTGCCGCTGCTGCAATCGGAAAGCGGCCTGCCCATCGGCGTGCAACTGGTCGGGCGCCGCGGCAACGATGCGCGGCTGCTCCGGACCGCTAACTGGCTGGTCAATACTCTCGGAAAAAGCGGCCGCGGCAGGGCCGGCTCGGCGAAGAAGACAAGGAGCGGCAGATGACGAACTTGATCACCGGCCTGATTGGCATTGGCGGCGTCCTGACGTTTCTCGGCATCCTGCTCTGGTGGATCAAGGCGGTGCCCTTGATCGTCATCTGCGTGCTCGTGATGGCGCTGCTGATCTACGACTTCTATCAATCGCTGCGCGCCAACGGGAACGGCGCGGGATAGACCGCGGCTCCCGGCGGCCTACTGCCCGTGGCTCGCCAGCATCTGCTGGCAGCCTTTGCTGATCTTGGCGCGGTTCTGTTTCAGGCAGGCCAGCACGATCTGGTCACCGTCCTGCATGTGCGCCCGGCAGTAGCGCGAGACGTCGCGCGAGCAGGCGTCATGCCCCTTCTGCCGGTCCTGCTGGGACTGGGCCGCGGCGGCTGACGTGATCAGAACCAGGGGAATGACGAGAAGAATCTTGCTCATTTGCTATGCCTTTGTACCGGTAAAACGCAATCGGCGCGTTCTATCGTGTTTTCGAGCGGAGGGAACACCGTTTCGCGTGAGGAAAACGCCTCAAAACGGGAATCGAGCGCCGAAATCCGGGCTGGCAACGCATTTGTGATGAACGAAATCGCGCGAAACGCTCCGCTTGAAGATCCCGAAACCTCAAGAAAACGCCTGCGTCGCATCGCCGCAAGCGTTTTCGGGAGCCGGACGGAGAGCCGATCACTGCGCTGCGAGCTTGCCCTTCTTCGCCGCAAGATCGCGATCCATCACGGTGCGGCAGCCTGCGCTCAGGTCAGAGCGGTGCTTGATCATGCAGGCGGTGATCTTCGGGATATTCGGGATTTCCGAGCTGCAGAGACGGAACGCGTCGCCGGTGCACATCTGCTGCGCCTCAGAGCTGAAGGCGAAGCTCGCAGTCGATGAGGCGGCGGCGAAGGAGGCGGTCAAGGCCAGCACCAAACTGACCTTGCGAACGGTATTGAAGAACACTGCGGTCATTGTCGGCTCCTGTTGGCCCGCCATAGCGGACCCCGTTGTTGATGGCAGGAACCATGCGCCTGGAACCGCTGTCACGACTGTGACTGACGTCACTCGCGTATAAACCCCTCATCCGCTTCGCCTAACCGGCGCTTGTTCGCGAGACGTTAAGACATTGTTGGCATTAATGGCCCGTTGCGTGTGTATCCCGAGTATCTGGAAAGATTAGCGATGCGTAATGCGTTGGGCCTGATGCTGGCCAGTGTAGTGACGGCGGTTCTCATCACCGGCGTTTGGTTCTGGACCTCCTCGCCGCGTGCCGACGCGGCTCCCCCTCAAACCGTCGCCGCCCGCATGGAGCCGCTGCTGGCCCCCGCCGCAGCGAGACCTGCGCTGAGGGACGACGTCGAGGTGACCGCCTCGCTGTCGAAGCCGGCCCCTGCTCCCGCGCCGGTTCCGGCGCCGCAGCCGGTGCGATCGGCCTGCGCCAATCCGGACGCGCTCGGCGTCAGCCGCACCGTCGTGATCGACACCACGGGCGGTCCCGGCTTTGGCTTCCTGCAATACAAGCAGTTCGACTTCCTGACCGACAAGGAAGTGGTGCTGACCTTCGACGACGGCCCATGGCCGACCACGCCCGCTGTGCTCAAGGCGCTCGCGGATGAATGCACCAAGGCGCTGTTCTTCCCGGTCGGCAAGCACACCACCTATCATCCGGAGATTCTCAAGCAGGTGGCGGTTGCCGGCCACACCATCGGCTCGCACACCTGGTCGCACGCCCATCTCGACAGCAAGAAGCTGACCGAGGCGCAGATGCGGGAAGAGATCGAGAAGGGCTTTAGCGCCGTGAAGATGGCGCTGGGGACCGCGCCCGCGCCGTTCTTCCGCTTCCCTGGGCTCGCACACACGCAAGTAGCCCTCGGCTATCTCGCCTCGCGCAACATTTCGATGTTTTCAGTTGATGTCGATTCCAACGACTTCAAATCGTCGGGTCCCGACCAGGTCATCCAGAACGTCATGACCAAGCTCGACAAGCAGGGCAAGGGCGTGATCCTGATGCACGATTTGCAGAAGAGCACGGCGCAGGCGTTGCCGACGCTGCTTCGCCGCCTCAAGGCCGGCGGCTACAAGGTCGTGCAGATGAAGGCCAAGGAGCAGCTCGAAACCCTGCCCGAATATGACGCGATGCTGGTGAAAGACCAGAAGGTGCCGGCGGTAGCCAGCCGTCCGATCAGCAGCGTGGTGCAAACGGTTTCGCAGTAGGGATTGGCGACGCCTTTAGATAGCTCGCCTCTAACCGAGACGCCATGCCCGGGCTTGTCCCGGGCATCCACGTTTTTGGGGATACGTCAGCGAAGGAAGACGTGAATAGCCGGGCCACGGTCATGACGTTCGTGAATTGAGTGCTCGGCTTACCAGTAGATGCCGTGCTGATGCAGCGCGCGAACGATGCGCGCTTGGATCGCGTAGCGGATGCGGTGCGGCCTTGCGAGTCTCGCCGCCGACGCCGTTCTCCGGGCCATCGGCCTTGCGGGCCCGTCGTTCATGGCCGCCGCCGCGGGCCGATATGCCCTGGCCGCCTTGAGTCTGGCCGGCGCTTGCCTGCTGGTCTGCACCTTGTTCGCGTCAGCCTTGGCTGTCTCGACCTTCGGTGTCTCGGCCTTCGGTGTCTCAGTCTTGGGCTCGATCGCCGGCCGCTCGACATATTTCGGCGGTTCCGGCTGCTGCGGCACTTCAGCGGTTTTCGGTGCATCGACGACGGTCTTCGCGGGCGTCGGCGCACGCGGCGACTCGATGCCGCCCAGCGACAGGCTCCGATCCCCAGCCTGAGCCGCGGCGGATACAAAAACGAATCCTGCAATGAGAATGAATTTACGCATGTTTGTATCTCCCCTTGAAGTTGACCGGGAGATTACGGGTGGCGACCGGATTGTTATGTGAGGCAGGTCACGCCAACACACTCGTGACCCACGTGCACTGAACTCTTCAGGGAATTTTTTATAAAGCGTGGTGCCGCAAACAGGACTCGAACCTGTGACCCCGTCATTACGAATGACGTGCTCTACCAACTGAGCTATTGCGGCGGACCGAAGCGGCGGCGCTCGGGGGTTACCCGCGAACGCCCGCACCTGATATCGGGGACGGCCCCGATTGGCAAGAAAAACGCGGCGCGTGAAATTCTAGTTGCCGCCCCAGCGTGACAAAAATCCTCGCCAGCCGCCAGCCTGCGCCTTGGGCGTTCCGATTTGTTCCGCGAATTCGTCCGCCGGGCCGTCCTCGTCGACCCCGGGATCGTCAGGCGCCCGGACCAGCGGGATTACAGCCGGAATCGGTGCCGGGACGGCCTTTGGGATGTCCTTGCGCGACCGGAACAGGGGGGCCGGCTGCGGCGGGGTTGATTCGGCCGGCTTTTGCGGGGCGGGGGTTGGTTCAGCGGCCGGTTCCGGGCGGCTTGCCTCGGCCGGGGCGGGCTCGGCGGCGACAGACGCTGGCGGCGTATTGTCCTGCGCGGCTGATGGCTCCGGTGCGACCGGGGCGGCTGATGGCTCCGGCTTGTTGGGAGCGACGGGCTCGGCCACCGGCTCGTTCGCCGCCTCGGGCGGCGCAATCACTACGGCGCGGCGCGGGGTCGCCAGCATCGCTTCCTCGAACGGGGAGGACTCGATCGCAGGTCCCTTGTCGGAAGGTAGCGCTGCGACCGGCGTCTGCCACTGGAAGGCGTCGAGCCGCCCGGTAACCGGCGAGACCGGCCGCCAGCGATCACTGACATAGCCGTCCGCGGTCCAGGCCGGATCGTGCAGCGCGCGCACCGCGCGCAAGGTCCACGCGCGCGCCCGGCCACTATCCCCGTGTTCGGTGCGTTCGAGCTCCGCCATCAGCAGCGCGACGCGCTGCGTCGGCTGATTAATGAAGGGCGCCAGCGCCTCGCGCGCTTTCCCAAATTCGGAGGCGTCGATAGCCGCGCGCGCAATCGCCAGCGCCCCCTCGATATGGCCCGGCGCTTTCGCAGCGAGCGTCTCGACCCGTACCAGCCGCTGGCGTGCGGAATCGCCAAGCTTCACATGAGAATAGGCGTCGGCCAGATCGGGATGCGGCTGCGCCAGCCACGCCGCCTCGACGAGGCGCATCGAACGCCGCACCTGATGCGCTTCGCTCTCGAACTTGCTCGCCAGCACCGCGGCAGGCACCAGCGTCGGCGCCAGCTTGACCGCTTCCATCACGCTCTCGCGCGCCATGTCGCGATCGACCTTTTCGAGTTCGAGCGCGCGCGCCGTCAGCAGCACGCCGCGCTGCCTTCGATAGGTCGCCTTGTCGATCAGCCCGGCCGATTGGTTGTTGTCGAGGATCTTCAGCGCGCCGGCCCAGTCGCCCTTGGCGCAGCAGAAGCCGAGCACGGCGTGCGAGGCCCAGGACGACGACGGCGACAATTTCAGCGCTTCCTCGGCGAGCATGACGGCGGCGACGGGATCGTCGGCGCGCTGCGCCTCGATGAAGAGGCCGCGCAGGCCCAACAGGCGCGTGTCCTCACGTTCGGCCATGGCGCGGAAGGCGCGCTGCGCGCCCTCGCGGTCGCCGTCGAGCTGCGCCGATTGCGCGTGCAGCAATAGCGCCAGCGGATCGTGCGCGGCATGCTTGCGGGCGGCATCGGCGTGCATGCGGGCGGCGGAGGAATCGCCGTGCCCGATCGCCAGCAGGCCTTGCGTGATCGCATGCCGGCCGCGGGCCTGGCGGCGTTCGCGCCGGTTGCGGCGGAGACGCTGCGGCGTGCGCCACACGCCGCGCAGGATCGCCCACATCATCATCGCCGCGACGATGACGATGCCGAGCGCCAGCACGAACACCGGCAGCGTCATCTGCGCGCGATAGCCGCCCCAGGACAATGCGACATCGCCGGTCTGCTCGGCAATCCAGGCCGCGCCGGCCGCACCGAGCGCAATCAACAATAGAAACAGAATGATCCGGATCATTGAAATCCTTATTCCGACGGTTTGGCCAGCACAGCCATGGCCTCGGCCGCAAATTGACGGGATGCGGCCAGCGCGGCGTCGCGCGCGTCGGCCCGCTCGATCCAGGATTGCGCCGCGGCGCGATCAGCCGGCTCCAGCGTTTTCAATTCCCGCCGCGCCTCGTTGAAATCGTTGCGCAGCGCAGCCGCCGTGATCCGCGCCACCACGGCGCCGCGATCCGTGCCGGCGGTATCGGTGCGTTCGATCTTGACCAGCTTGGCGGCGCCCGCCTGCAGACGATCGACGATGCCGGTGCCGGTCGTGGCGGTATTCTGCTGCGAGGCAGGCATAAGCTTCGGCACCACCGCCAGCAGTTCCGTGCTCAGCTTGCCGGCGTTCGGCACGCCTTTCTCCGCGAACTGGTCGAGCGGCTTCAGCGCATCGGGATCGGGCGCCAGCGCTTTGGCTGTCGAGAGCGCCACGGGATAGGGATCGCCGACCCGGACGAGCACGTCGAGCAGTGCGGCAGCCAGCACCCGCCGCCACGGCATATCATTGGCCGCCTTGGCGTCGGCTGATCTGGTATCGGCGATCTTGCTGCCTTGTTGCGCGATCTCGGCGCCCTGCGCCCGCATCTGGTTCTCGACCCTGGCGATGCGTTCGGCAAAAGCGGTGAGATCAGGCGACACCGCGCCGTCGGCGCGCGGAGCTGACCTCGCCTCGTTGACGGCGGATGCCAGCTTCTCACCTTGCGCGCGCGTCGTGGCCAGTTCGCCGCGCAACGTCGCGACTGATTTTTCCAGCGCGTCGGCGCGGGCCGCGGCGGCGGGATCAGCCACCGGCTTGCCCGCTCTCGCTTCGAGACCGGCAACACGCGTGGTCAAACCGTCGATCGCGGAGGCGTTGAGCTGCGCGGTCTGCAATACCGAGGCGGGCTGTATCGCCGGCCAGCCCAGCATCCAGCCGACACCGATCACCAGCGCGGCCGCGACCGCGCCGGAAACCGGCGCGACGACCCAAGGCGAGACGGAAGGTGAGACGGGCTGCGAGACAGGCCGCGCCGGCGGCTCGGCGGCGTCAGGAGATTCCTCAACCGGCGCTTGGGCGATCTCTGGAGCGGGCTCAGTCACCGGCTCGGGCGCCGCCTCGGCCGCGCTCTTGGTTTCGCTAGATACTGCCTCGAGATCGATGGTCGGGGGCTCTCGCTTCGGCCGGCCCGAATCGGGCAGCGATCCAGTGTCTTCGGGCCTGTTATCGACCATCACACGGTTCCCTTGAATGGTTAGGTGCCGGAACTTTAGCAGAGTCGGGACGTCTTAGAGCATGATCCGGCGGTGGCGGCACCGGTTTTCCGATAAGACCATGCTCAGACTTAAAGATTAGGCATCAAGAGGAGGGTTTCGCCCGGGGCTGCAACGCCCGGGCAAGCGCCTCGAACAGGGCATTTTCATCCGGCGACGTCGCCGCCGTCACCTGGCTCGCGCCGGCCTCCCGCAACACCGCGGCCACCGCCGCCGAAATGCAGCATTGCGGCAGCGCCAATGCCGAGATTTCGACGCCGCCGGCGCGCGCCGCCTCCAGGAATGCACGCGCGCTGCGCCGCGAGTAATGCAGCACGGCCTCGACCTCATGCGCCACGAAAGCGTCACATACCTCGCGTGGCAGGCTGGGCGCGGGCACCATCCGGTAGGTGGTCTGCGTCACGACCGTAAATCCGTTTTCGCCGAGTTCGCCGGCAAGGTCGCTCGCCAGATCGGCGCCGGCAAGGTACAGGATGGGGCTACTCTTCTTCAGTTGCTTCGATTTTGCGCCCGCCAGCACCAGATCGCGCAGCGCGCCCGCGTCGCCTTTCGACGCGATCACCTCGGCAAAGCCGGCCTCGCGCGCCGCGGCCGCGGTATTTTCTCCGACCGCAAACAGCGGCAGCCTGAGCAGCCGGCTGTCTGCCAGATGCGACGCGAGGGCGCGCAGGGCGTTGGCGCTGGTGACGATGACGGCGCCGTAGGTTGCATCCGCATCGTCCTGGAACGACACAGGCTCGAACCGCAGCATTGGCGCGCGCAAGACGTCGAATCCCCGGGCGCGAAGCGCCTTCGCCGTGGTCTCATCGTCAGGACTTGGACGCGTGACGAGAACGGCCATATTTCATATCTCCGCCAACACGATTTCGGCATTCCCAGGCGATTGCACCTTGCGACCTCGTAATGCTACGCGGTTACCGAAGCGTTGTTTTTGGCGACAGCGCAAGAATTCATCAAGGGTTCAATTTGGACAACGACAAGCCGATGCTGGTGCTGGGTATCGAGACCACCTGCGATGAAACCGCAGCCGCCGTGGTCGAGCGCCAGCGCGACGGCAGCGCCAGGATTCTGTCCAATATCGTACGCTCGCAAACATCGGAACATGCCCGTTTCGGCGGCGTGGTGCCGGAGATCGCGGCGCGCGCCCATGTCGACCTGCTCGATGGCATCGTCGGCCAGGCCATGAAGGACGCCAATGTCGGCTTTGCGCAATTGTCGGCGGTGGCGGCGGCCGCCGGCCCCGGCCTGATCGGCGGGGTGATCGTCGGCCTGACCACCGCCAAGGCGATTGCGATGGTTCATGATACGCCGCTGATTGCGGTCAATCATCTCGAGGCGCATGCGCTGACGCCACGGCTCACCTGCGCACTCGCATTTCCCTATTGCCTGTTCCTCGCCTCCGGCGGCCACACCCAGATCGTGGCTGTCGTCGGCGTCGGTCAATATGTGCGACTCGGCACCACCGTCGATGATGCGATGGGCGAAGCCTTCGACAAGGTCGCGAAGATGATGTCGCTGCCCTATCCGGGCGGGCCAGAGGTTGAGCGCGCGGCGGCACGCGGCGATGCCAAACGTTTTGCCTTTCCGCGGCCGATGCTCGGACGTCCCGATGCAAATTTCTCGCTGTCGGGATTGAAGACCGCTGTTCGTAACGAGGCCAGCCGCCTGATGCCGCTGGAGCCGCAGGACGTCGACGATCTCTGCGCCGGTTTTCAGGCCGCGGTGCTGGAATCGACCGCGGACCGGCTGAGCGTGGGCTTAAGGCTGTTTCACGAACGGTTTGGTCAGCCGCGCGCGCTGGTTGCGGCCGGCGGCGTCGCCGCCAATCATGCCATCCGCGGCGCGTTACAGAACGTTGCTGCGAAAGCGCAGACCACGCTGATCATTCCGCCGCCCGCGTTGTGCACGGATAACGGCGCGATGATCGCCTGGGCCGGCGCGGAACGGATGGCGCTCGGATTGACCGATACGCTGGATGCGCCGCCACGCGCGCGCTGGCTGCTGGATGCCAACGCGAAAGCGCCGGCCGGCTTCACCAATACCCGCGCAGGATTTTAGGTTTTCGCATGGAATGGAGACACAAAACGAGCTCTCTCTTACCTCGCCCCGCTTGCGGGGAGAGGTCGGATTGCGCAGCAATCCGGGTAAGGGGGTACCGCGCTCACCTCGTACTCGCCCGCGGAAGCAGCCCCTCACCCCAACCCTCTCCCCGCAAGCGCGGGGCGAGGGAGCAGAGCTGAGGCCGTTCGATGTCATCGTTCAATTCAGTCGCGGTGATCGGTGCCGGCGCCTATGGCACGGCGCTCGCCAGCGCCGCCAGACGCGCCGGCCGCGACGTCACGCTCTATGCGCGGAGCGCCGACAGCGCCGCGCAGATGAAGGCGACGCGGCAAAATCCAAGGCTGCCCGGCGTCAGCCTCGACGGCAGCATCAACATCACCGCCGACATGGCCGCGGCAGCGCGCGCCGAGATCGTCCTGATCGCAACACCTGCACAAAGCTTGCGCCAGGCTGCAATCACGCTTGCGCCGCTCCTCAAGCCGACGACACCCGTCGTCGCCTGCGCCAAGGGCATCGAACGCGGCACGCATCGGTTCATGACCGAGGTGATTGCCGAGGCCACACCAAATGCAATCCCTGCCATCCTGTCGGGACCAAACTTCGCCGACGATGTCGCGCGCGGCCTTCCGACCGCCGTCACGTTGGCCGCAAAGGATGAGGCGCTGGCGAGCCGTCTTGTGCAGGCGCTCGGCTCATCGACCTTCCGGCCCTATCACACCACGGATGTTCGTGGTGTCGAGATCGGTGGCGCGGCCAAGAATGTGCTGGCGATCGCCGCCGGCATCGTCGTGGGCCGGCAACTCGGCGCCTCCGCGCTGGCTGCGCTGACCACGCGCGGCTTCAGCGAACTCGCGCGCCTCGGCCGCGCCTGCGGCGCGCGCAGCGAAACGCTGGCGGGCCTGTCGGGTCTCGGCGATCTGATCCTGAGCTGCTCCAGCCCGCAGTCGCGCAATTTCGCCTTCGGTATCGCGCTTGGGCGCGGCGAACAGCCGGACCGTGACAAGCTCGCCGAGGGCGAGTTCACCGCGCCGGTCCTGATCGAGCTGGCGGCTTCGCAGAATGTCGATATGCCGGTATCAAAGGCGGTAGCGGCGATCCTGGGCGGCAAGGTGACGATCGACGCCGCGATCGAAGGCCTGCTGACGCGGCCGTTCAAGGCGGAGGAATGATTTCTCCTCGTCATGCCCGCGCAAGAGCGCGAAGCGCGTCTTCGATACGTCCTTGTCGCGGGCATCCACGTCTTGGATAATAGTGTCAAAGGAAGACGTGGATGGCCGGAACAAGTCCGGCCATGACGAACAGGTGGTGGGCGTCATGAATTACTGGCTGGTGAAATCCGAACCCTCGGTCTGGTCGTGGGACCAGCAGGTCGCGAAAGGCGCAAAGGGCGAAGCCTGGACCGGCGTGCGCAACTTCACCGCCCGCCAGAACCTCGTGAACATGAAGAAGGGCGACAAGGCCTTCTTCTATCATTCCAACGAGGGCAAGGAGATCGTCGGCATCGCGGAAGTTATCAAGGAAGCCTATCCTGATCCGTCCGACAAAACCGGAAAATTCGTCTGCGTCGACATCAAGGCCGACAGGCCCTTGAAGACGCCGGTGACGATGGCCGCGATCAAGGCCGACAAGAAACTCGCCGACATGGCACTGGTGAAATATTCGCGGCTGTCGGTGCAGCCGGTGACCGCGGACGAGTGGAAGATGGTCTGCAAGATGGGCGGGCTGTAAGTAGCCCCATCCATCGCGCACTTCCGTAGGGTGGGCAAAGCGAAGCGTGCCCACCGTTCAGTATCCCGATGTCGGTAGATGGTGGGCACGCTGCACTTTGCCCACGGCTTCGGCGTCAAGCCGCCGCGGCCGTCACTACCTGCGCCAGCAGCGCTTCGCGCTTGGCTTGCGTGCGGTAGCCCTTCATCGTCGCGGCGAAGCGTTCGAGGATGCCGTCTTCGAAAGCAGTGACGATGGTGTCGTGGACGTAGCTCTTGCGGCAGATCGCAGGCGTGTTCGACAGCTCGTCGGCCGCGGCGCGCACCGCATCCAGCACCTGCTTCTTGCGGCCGCGGGCGCTTGCCGCCGGTGAAATCCGCGACAGTGATTCCAGCACCACGGCCGAGGCCATCAGGGTGCGAAAATCCTTCAGCGAAATCTTGATGCCGGCGATCTCGCGCAGGAACGCATTCACCGTCGTGGTCGAGACGGTGCGGACGGTGCCGGAATTGTCGCGGTACTGGAACATGCGCTTGCCCGGCACGGTGCGCAAAATGCCGATGGCGCGCACGAGTTTCGCGGCGTCGCATTCCTTGCGCACGGCCTTGCCGCCCTTGGCCTTGAAGGTCAGGACGAAGCAGTCGTCTTCCAGCGTGACGTTGGATTTCAGCATCGTGGTGGCGCCGCGGGTGCCGTTGAGGCGGGCGTAGGATTCGTTGCCCGGGCGGATCGCGGTGCGCGCGATCAGCTCGATCACCGCGGAGAGCGCGAATTCGCGTGTCGGCTCGTCGCCGGACAGGAACGCCGAGACTTTTCGACGGATCTTCGGCAACGCCGCCACCAGCCGCGCCAGCCGGTGCGCCTTGCGCTGCTCGCGGACCTTTTCCCAATCGGCGTGATAACGATACTGCAGCCGTCCTGCCGCATCGATGCCGACGGCCTGCAGATGCGAAGACGGATCAGCCGAATAGCGGACGTCGCGATAGGCCGGCGGCACCGCCATCGAATGTAGGCGGCGGATGGTGCCGGCGTGACGGATCTGCGTGCCGTTGGCGCGATGGAATGAATAGCCCTTGCCGCGCTTGACGCGGCGGATGGTCAGCCCGTTCTGATCGCCGAGTTTGAGGCCGAGCTCCTGGGCCAGCTCTTCGACGGAGGTCTTGGCGACGATGTGCGGCTTTGCCGCGGATGACTTGGCAGTTTCCCTGTCCGGTTCCTTCGGCAGTTGCCCAAGCGCTTGCGCCAGTGCGACGGCGGGATCGGCGGAAACGGGCCGCGTAGCCTCGAAACTCTGCTGATCCATCATGTCCGTTGTCGCCTTGCTCCGCCTGTTTCGCCGGTAATGCCTGTTGTTGTGGCTTGGTTCCGGGGAGCCATCCGGCCCCGGGGTGGCCATTTAGGGGGTAACGAACCACTTTGCGAGTCCCGATTCCGTCATTGACGGTTTTCAGATACCTTTCATGGGAGCCATTCCGGCGATAACGTTGATTTCGCCCTGCGCGGGCGCGTGAAAAATTTAGCGATTTTGATCCGCGGCAAGGCAGGGAACCGGCTGACCGACCAAGGTCGCAGACGTTCCGCCTTGTCCGGGCATCGCCCCGCGACGCATAATCGCTGCAACAATTCAGGACGATTGCGGCCGCCCGACGTGTGCGGCGGCAATGAGTGGGAGGGAAAGATGTCCGAGAAGATTTACGACGTATCAGCCGATTGGGCCAAACGCGCCTTTGTCACCGATGCCAAGTACCGCGAAATGTACGCCCGCTCGGTCTCGGACCCCAACGGTTTCTGGGCCGAACAGGCCAAGCGGGTGGACTGGATCAAGCCGCCCCACAAGATCGAAAACGTCTCCTTCGCCCCCGGCAACATCTCGATCAAATGGTTCGAGGACGGCGTCCTCAACGCCGCCTGGAACTGCATCGACCGTCACCTCGACAAGCGCGGCCACCAGACCGCGATCATCTGGGAAGGCGACGATCCCTCGCAGTCCAAGCACATCACCTATCGCCAATTGCACGACGAAGTCTGCAAGATGGCCAACATCCTGCGCACAAGGAACGTCAAGAAGGGCGACCGCGTCACGATCTATCTGCCGATGATCCCGGAAGCGGCCTATGCGATGCTGGCCTGCGCGCGGATCGGCGCCATTCATTCGGTGGTGTTCGCCGGCTTCTCGCCCGACAGCCTCGCCCAGCGCATTACCGATTGCGAGTCCAAGGTCATCATCACCGCCGACGAGGGACTGCGCGGCGGCAAGAAGGTGCCGCTGAAGGCCAATGTCGATGCGGCCGTTGCCAAAGCCGGCGGCGTCGATTGGGTCGTCGTGGTCAAGCGCACCGGTGCAGCCGTCGACATGAATCCGTCGCGCGATTTCTGGTATCACGAAGCGGCTGCGATGGTGACGACCGAATGCCCGGTCGAGCACATGCATGCGGAAGACCCGCTGTTCATTCTCTACACATCAGGCTCCACCGGCCAGCCGAAGGGCGTGCTGCACACCACCGGCGGCTATCTCGTATTCGCGTCGCTGACGCACCAATACGTGTTCGATTATCACGACGGTGATATCTACTGGTGCACCGCCGACGTCGGCTGGGTCACCGGCCACAGCTATATTCTGTATGGACCGCTGGCGAACGGCGCCACCACGCTGATGTTCGAAGGCGTGCCGAACTATCCCGACAATTCGCGCTTCTGGAACGTCATCGACAAGCACAACGTCAACATCTTCTACACCGCGCCGACCGCGATCCGCGCGCTGATGCAGGCCGGCGATGCGCCCGTGCAGAAGACCTCGCGCAAGAGCCTGCGCCTGCTCGGCTCGGTGGGCGAGCCGATCAATCCGGAAGCGTGGGAATGGTACCACCGCGTGGTCGGCGACGGCCGCTGCCCGATCGTCGACACCTGGTGGCAGACCGAGACCGGCGGCATCCTGATCACGCCGCTGCCGGGCGCGACAAAACTCAAGCCGGGTTCAGCGACGCGGCCGTTCTTCGGCGTGGTGCCTGAAATCGTCGACGCCGACGGCAAGGTGCTGGAGGGCGAGACATCAGGCAATCTCTGCCTCGCCAAATCCTGGCCGGGTCAGATGCGCACGGTCTATGGCGATCACGCGCGTTTCGAGCAGACCTATTTCTCGACCTACAAGGGCAAGTATTTTACCGGCGACGGCTGCCGCCGGGATGCCGACGGCTATTACTGGATCACCGGCCGCGTCGACGACGTCATCAACGTCTCCGGCCATCGCATGGGTACCGCCGAGGTCGAGAGCTCGCTGGTCGCGCATGCCAAGGTGTCGGAAGCCGCCGTCGTGGGCTACCCCCACGACATCAAGGGCCAGGGCATCTACGCCTATGTGACGCTGATGGCCGGCACCGAGCCGACCGAGGAGCTGCGGAAAGAGCTGGTCGCCTGGGTGCGCAAGGACATCGGGCCGATCGCCTCCCCCGACCAGATCCAGTTCGCCCCGGGCCTGCCGAAGACCCGCTCCGGCAAGATCATGCGCCGCATCCTGCGCAAGATCGCCGAGGACGAGCCGTCGAGCCTCGGCGACACCTCGACCCTCGCCGACCCCGCCGTGGTCGACGATCTCGTCAAGAACCGGCAGAACAAGAAGGGCGCACCCGCATAGGGCTATCGCCCCCCCCGCATCGTCATCGCCGGCATAGCCGTCCGAAGGACGGCGTTGCTTCCGCTCGCCTGGGCCCGGCCATCCACGTCTCAGCCCTGCACAGAAAGAAATGGATACCCGGGACATCTGGCGCTCCGCGCTTTTGCCCGGGCATGACGGGTTTGTGGGACTGATTCCGGCACACCGAAGCAGCAGATCCTGCCGGAAATTCCATCGCTCACGCGGTTGTCAGTGGCGAGCCCGCCTCAGTGGGGTTTTCGCTGCCATGTGTTGTTTTCCGGTTATTTACTTTATTTCCAACATTTCCTTTGTTCCGCCCGTCGAAATCAGTCTCGAGGGCCGGCGTTGAAACCAGCCGGTCAGTTCGCGCGACTAAACTGAAGGCCGCGCACGCGAGACAGCGGGCCGTCAAGACTTGAAAGGATAGTTGAGGGTCCCCGAGAGGGCGGGCAGAGTGGAGCTGGGAAATGTTTACGAGAATTGCGGTGGCGTTGGCCGCCACCATGGCTGCGGGCATTGCGATGTCGTCGGCGGCGCAAGCGCGGCCGGAACTGGTTGCCATTAGCGACGATTACGCGCCGGGTACGATCGTCGTGAAAACCCATGAGCGGCGTCTCTACCTCGTTCTCGAATCCGGCCGCGCGATGCGCTATCCGGTCGGCGTCGGCAAGGCCGGCAAGCAATGGTCGGGCACCACCAAGATCGACGGCAAATATCTCAACCCGGCCTGGGCGCCGCCGAGCGAAGTCAAGCGCGACAAGCCCGATATGCCGGACGTCATTCCCGGCGGCTCGCCGCGCAACCCGATGGGCGTTGCGGCGATGACGCTGGCCGGCGGCGAATATGCCATTCACGGCACCAACGTGCCTGGCTCGATCGGCGGCTTCGTTTCCTACGGCTGCATCCGCATGCTCAACGACGACATCGCCGACCTCTATCAACGCGTACCGGTCGGAACGACCGTGACCGTCACACGTTGATCTTCGGATCAGATTGAATACAAGAGCCGCGCGATTGCGCGGCTCTTTCATTTCATTTGGATAATGGCTGGCTTGCGGTCGCGCACCAGCCGTTGCGGTGGCCGCCGCCATAGCTGCGCGCCTGGCCTGCGGCGAGCATGGCCGTCGATACGTTCCCGGTGCGCCTCGTCGCGGCGTCGGCCACGACCCGGCCGCCATATTTGTCCGGCCCGATATTGAAGATCGTGACATCGCCCTCGCGCAGCAGCGCGCGCAGGGCGTCGGTCGCAGCTTCCGCCATCTGCAGCTCCTGCGGACACGACGCCTTCAATTCGGGAGCATCGATACCGCGCAGCCGTATGCGCGTAGTCGGTTCGACGCCGGGCGACAAATGCACCCGCGCCTCGAACGTGTCGCCGTCGATGGTGCGGATGACATCGACGGGGTGACGCATGTCAGGACTTCCAGCTCGCTTCCAGACCAGCTCGGCGTCGCGTGCCGCCTGGCTGTCGGTGACATCAGGCAACGACCGCCGCACCCAGTCCCGCACCGGCAGCATCGACACCGCCGCCACGCACAGCACGAACACCCACGGCAGGGCGGCCGCAAACCAGCGCCGCGAGGGACCCCGGCGCGGGGCCCGGTATGCATTCATTCTCTCGTAGGGGGACATATTTCGACTAAGGGCTGAGTCGCCTCTTCCGGCAAGACCCTCAGGCGATCAAAAATCCGACGCGATCCCTTTGCGCTCCCAATCGCCGTAGCGGGTCGGTTCCGGGCCCTTCGGTCCCTGGAATTCCTTCTGCAGCGTCGTTGCATTGGCCTCGGCAGCCTTGCGGCGCGCTTCCGCCTCGGCGAGCGCGCGCTCGGCCGCGGGCGTCAGCTTCTTGCGTTCCGCGACAGGCGCGGAAGATGAAGAATTGTCGGTCATCGCAACTCATCCATAGCATGGGATGGGCGCACAGATGACATCACATTCGCAAAATTGTCTGTGGCGATTCTTACATTTGGCATATTCGCATGCCAAAGGAACCTCCCATCCATTGGCATGAGCCGAACCTTTCCGCCTTCCGAGACATTGCTGCTGCATGCCCCCGTCAAGATTCGCAGTACCTTCAGAAGTGCCCGGCCTCGCAGCGCGGCGCATCGCGGCTGACATTCTCGACGGCGTGCTGCACAAGCATCGCACCCTCGACGACCAGCTCGACGGCGCCGGCGCGCATCCCGGACTGAAGACGCTCGCCGATCGTGACCGCGCTTTGATGCGGCGGCTGGTGGCGACGATCCTGCGGCGGCTCGGCACGCTCGGCCATTTGCTGTCGCGCCTGCTCGATCGCGGCATCCCGACTGACGCGCCGCGCGCGCAGAGCGCGCTGCTGATCGGTGCGGCGCAGATTCTCTGGATGGACGTGCCCGATCACGCCGCCGTCGATCTTTCGGTGCGGCTGGTGCAATCGGATCGGCGCGCCGCGAAATATGCCGGCCTCGTCAACGCTGTGTTGCGCCGCTGCGCCCGCGAGGGACAACCGCTGATCGAGGAAGTCAAATCGCAGACGCTGGACATTCCGCCGTGGCTGCTCGCGCGCTGGATCGGTGCCTATGGCGAGAGCACTGCGCGAGAGATGGCGCGCGCCATCGGCCACGAGCCGTCACTCGACATCACCGTGAAGGCCGACGCGCCGCAATGGGCGAACCGTCTGCATGGCGAAACCTTGCCGACCGGAACGGTGCGCACGCTGTTGCAGGGTGCGGTGACCATGCTGCCTGGTTTCTCCGAGGGACAATGGTGGGTGCAGGACGCCGCCGCTGCGCTGCCGGCGCGGTTGTTTGGCGACGTCGGCGGCAAGACCATTGTCGACCTCTGCGCCGCGCCTGGCGGCAAGACCGCACAGCTCGTGCAGGCCGGCGCGCGCGTCACCGCAGTCGATCGCTCGCCGGCGCGCATGGCGCGGCTGCGCGACAATCTGGCGCGGCTTTCGCTGCAGGCCGATGACGTCGTGACCGATGCCGCCGAGTGGCAGGGCCCCGGCAATGGCGGCTTCGACGGCGTGCTGGTGGATGCGCCCTGCACCTCCACCGGCACCATCCGTCGTCACCCTGACGTCGCCTGGCTGCGTCAGGAAACCGATATCGCGACGCTGTCGGCATTGCAGAAGCGGCTGTTGCAACGGGCGGTCGCACTGCTCAAGCCGGGCGGAACGCTGGTCTATTGCACCTGTTCGCTGGAGCCCGAGGAAGGCGAGCAGGCGGTCGCGTCCCTGCTGGCGGCCGAACCGGGCGTGCGCCGGGTCCCGATCGAGACGGGCGAGGTCGCAGGCTTGAGCGAAATCGTCACCGCGTCAGGCGATTTGCGCACCCTGCCCTTCCATTTGCCCCATCCCGACCCCCGGCTCGGCGGGATGGATGGATTTTACGCGGCACGTCTGGTTAAAACCTGATTTTAGCCCAGAATCTCCCGGCCTTCGGGTGATTCGTCTGTGTTCAAGATGGTGTCATACCGGCGTTTCCGGATTAAAAGGATTCGCCAGAATACCCCTCCCTCCCTAAGCCCAAGGCACGGCGTGTCGGTCGCTCAACGCAGACGCATCTCGACGCTTATCATGAGCCGCTCGGCGCGGACCGTGATCGCGCGCGCGACCGGCGCGACGGTGGCAGTGTCGCGGCTGTGGCCCGGCCGCGCCGACCGGCTGATCATCGCGCCACATGACCTGCGTACCGCCGACGCCACCCGCGCCGCCGAAATCTATGCCGGCCGCTTCGTGTTCGCCGGCAAGATCGTGACCTGCCACGGCCGCTCGATCTTCGACCTCGAGCCGCCGTCGGAAGATTGGGAAGTCGCCCTGCTCGGCTTCGGCTGGCTGCGCCACTTGCGCGCCGCCGACACCGCGCTGACCCGCGCCAACGCCCGCTCGCTGGTCGATGACTGGATCTCGAATCCGGGACGCCGGCGGCCGCTCGAACGCCGCCCCGACGTGCTGGCGCGGCGCGTTATCTCGCTGTTGTCGCAGGCGCCGCTGGTGCTCGGCGACACCGACGGAAAGTTCTATCGCAAATATCTGCGCGGGCTGACCCGCGAGATCCGCTATCTGCGCTACACGACGCTCGACATCGCCGACGGCGTGCCGCGGCTGCAGGTTTTGATCGCGCTGTGCTACGCCTCGCTGTGCCTTGCCAACCAGGCGCGGAACATCCGCTCCGCGACGCGCCGGTTGTCCGACGAATTGCAACGGCAGATCCTGCCCGACGGCGGACATATCTCGCGCAACCCCGGCGCGCTAGTCGAACTGCTCAGCGATCTCTTGCCGCTGCGCCAGACCTTTGCGGCTCGCAACATCGCGCCGCCGCCGGCGCTGCTCAATG